>CAYSEO010000470.1:0-3020 GCA_964429885.1 uncultured bacterium | reverse complement strand
GGAGCGTTGTATGGCCATCTCAGTCGCCGTAGCGGTGGGTGCGATCGCGGATCCCTTAGTGGTTCATCTGCGACCTCGCATCCAGGCCCTCAAGATCGGAGAGGGTCAGACAGCCAGCACGGAGATGGGACCCTTGATCACCGAGGCCCATCGCCAACGGGTGCTGAAATATGTGGATCTGGGGCAACAGGAGGGGGCGGAGCTACGGGTGGATGGTCGTCAGGCGGCTCTGCCCAAACAGGGCTTTTTCCTGGGAGGCTGTCTGTTCGATCGGGTGACCCCGGAGATGCGCATCTACCAAGAGGAGATCTTCGGGCCTGTGTTGGTGGTGGTGCGGGTGCCGGATCTAGAAGCGGCTCTGCAGCTGGTCAATCACCATCCCTTTGGCAATGGGGCCGCGATCTATACCCAGGATGGGGGACAGGCCCGTCAGTTCTGCACTCGGGTCCAGGCGGGCATGGTGGGGATCAATATCTCGGTGCCGGTGCCCATGGCCTTCCACTGTTTCGGTGGTTGGAAGCGATCCCTGTTCGGCCCCTTGCATGTGCATGGCCCAGATGGCGTCCGATTCTATACCCGACTGAAGACGATCACGGCCCGTTGGTCCAGTGAGGGGGGATCCGTCAACCCGTATGCTCTGCCCACGATGTGATCTGGTCGGTTAATTCCCGGTATTCTGTATCTCCCGTAACAAAACATAGGCTCACCCGTCCCTAGGATGTGTTGAGCAAACTTGGACCCTGTGCGACAGTCGCTGAGGCAAGGCGGGATCGCAGGTGAGACAACACAGGTAAAGGAGAACGGCATGCCTTCAACGCCCCAAGAAGTGTTACAGATGATTCGGGACAACAATGTTCAGATCGTCGATTTGAGATTCATTGATCTGCCTGGGATCTGGCAGCATTGTTCCTATCACATCAGCATGATCGATGATGAGACGTTTACCGATGGGATGCCGTTTGATGGCTCCAGTATCCGGGGGTGGAAGACCATCAACGAGTCCGACATGCTGAAGGTCCCGGATCCAAAGACCGCTTTTCTGGATCCGTTTACAGAAGTGCCAACTTTGAGCCTCACCTGTAGCATTCGGGAGCCTCGTAATGGGGAGCCCTATGGTCGTTGCCCTCGCAGTCTGGCGACGCGGGCGGTGCAGTATCTAGCCAGCACGGGGATCGCGGATACGGCCTTCTTCGGTCCAGAGGCGGAGTTTTTCCTGTTCGATGATGTGCGCTTCGATCAGAGCTACAACTGTGGCTATTATTTTCTGGATTCCAAGGAGGGCCGCTGGAACTCGGGTCGGGTCGAGGAGGGGGGCAACCTGGCTTACAAGCCCCGCTATAAGGAAGGGTATTTCCCGGTACCGCCCACGGACAGCCTGCAGGATATCCGCAGCGAGATGCTATTGACCATGGGCAACTGTGGTCTACCGATCGAGAAGCATCACCATGAGGTGGCCAGTGGCGGTCAGGGTGAGCTGGGCTACCGGTTTGCGGATATGGTGACCTGTGCCGACTACATGATGATCTACAAGTATGTGATCAAGAATGTGGCCCGCAAGCATGGCAAGACAGCGACCTTCATGCCCAAGCCGGTGTTCAACGATAATGGCACCGGTATGCACACCCACCAATCTCTGTGGAAGGAGGGGCAGCCCTTGTTCTTCCAGGACGGCACCTACGCCAACTTGAGCGAGACGGCTCGCTATTACATTGGTGGTTTGCTGAAACATGCTCCGGCGGTGTTGGCCTTCTCCAATCCCACCACCAACTCCTACAAGCGTCTGGTGCCTGGGTTTGAGGCTCCCGTCAACTTGGCCTACTCCATGGGCAACCGCTCCGCCTCGATCCGGATCCCGGTGACGGGCACCAGTCCCAAGGCAAAGCGTCTGGAGTTCCGTTGCCCCGATGCCAGCAGCAACCCCTATTTGGCCTTCGCAGCCATGTTGATGGCGGGTCTGGACGGGATCAAGAACAAGATCGATCCCGGTGAGCCTCTGGATCGGGACATCTATGATCTAAGCCCGGAGGAGCTGGCCAACATTCCTTCCACTCCCGGATCTCTGTTGGAGGCCCTGGAGGCTCTGCGTAAGGATCATGAGTTCCTGCTGGCGGGTGGGGTGTTCACTGAGGATCTGATCGAGACCTGGATCGAGTACAAGATCGACAACGAGATCAACCCCATGCGGCTGCGGCCTCATCCCTACGAGTTCTCCCTCTACTTCGATGTGTAAGGGAAGGGATTGAGATCCTGACTCTTTTGTTTCTTGGATAGTGTTGATCCTCCGTATTGGCTGAGGCTGATGCGGAGGTTTCTTTTGGGTTAGGCTGAGGCTGGTCTTCAGGAGCTGGTGAGATATCCCTCGAAACTCGTGAGATCGACTCTCTATCGAGTGAGCTCATCTGGCGGCTGAGTGTGGATCAGTATCATGCCATGATCGCAACGGGGATCTTGACGGATGATGATCCGGTGGAACTTCTGCAAGGTCTATACGGATCCAGAAACTCTTGGGCAGGGATCAGGTGACAAGCAATGTCAGATCTATCTGGTTTGCTCCCTGTCTCTGAGATCTCTCACACTCTCATCGACGACCCTCACATTTTATTCAACATCAATGATGAAGTGAAGGTAAGGATCATCGAGGTAGAGGCAGAACGAGGTCGAGTCTTAGTCTCCATAAAGCAATTAGATGATCCACCCGCGCTGTCAAGTGACAAGAAGCCCAAAGCTCCATCAGATGGTTCGGGAGGTTTCGAGGCCAGGACAGAGGTTGAGGGACAAGCTTGTTCAGCCGTTCCCTAGGTGAAGACTGATTGCAGCATCAAAGCCTAACTCAGCACTGCACCGGAACGCCAAAGCAACATGCTATGGTAACTTTAGGCTTACCTGGCGTCCGGTGAGTTTAATCGTTAGGGATCTGAGCGGAGCGAGCGGCTTGGCGGATGGCTCGTTGCAGAGTGCTCTCGTTAATGAGATGATCTTGTAGCGGTTCGATCACTCGATGGGGCAAAGGGGTAAATCGA
>CAYSEO010000469.1:2683-3020 GCA_964429885.1 uncultured bacterium | reverse complement strand
GAATCTGTGGGGTCTAGGACGAGATCTTCTGGAGTCCACGCTGCGGGATGTGGATCTGCGTCGGGTGGATCTGAGTCAGGCCCTGTTGAATGGGGCGGATCTGCGGCGTAGCGATTTGACCCAGGCGGATCTGTCTAGGGCGGATCTGACAGGGGCCAATCTGAGCCGTGTCCAGTTGGTGCGGGCGGATCTGACGGGGGCTGATCTACAGGATGCCGTGTTGCCAGGTACGGATCTGAGGGGAGCCCTGTTGGCAGGGGCCAAGCTGAGGGGAGCCCAGATCGCCGATGTCACCTCCCTGGAGGCGAAAGGGGAAGTGGTGTGGGAGTGGGTGTCG
>CAYSEO010000469.1:0-2673 GCA_964429885.1 uncultured bacterium | reverse complement strand
GTGGCAGTTGGCCAACCAGGAGTTCGTTCTGGACCGGGAGCTGCAGGGGGTGGATCTGACGGGGGCGGACTTAGCCCAGGTGGGATTGCAGGGGGCTGATCTGAGGGATGCCCATCTGCAAGGCACAGATCTGAGCGGGGCCGATCTGAGGGGAGCCAACTTGAGTGGGTCGGATCTACAGGGGGCCAATTTAGGAGGGGCCAATCTGAGGGAGGCGATCCTGAGGGAGGCGCAATTGGCAGAGAGCGTTTTAGTGGGGGCTGATCTGAGTCAAGCCGATCTGTCCGAGGTCACCTTGGCTGGGGTGAATTTAAGCGGTGTCGATCTGCGGGAAGCTCAGTTGACAGCAGCGGATCTGAGGGGGGCGGAGGTGGATGGCGATACCCATCTCGATCCGAAGTGGCGGCTGGTGTGGGAGTTGGTGAACCGAGGGGGTGAGGGACGCGATCTCCAGGGCGCGGATCTCCAGGGGGTGGAGCTGCGACGGGTCAATTTACAGGAGGCCGACCTGGCGGGGGCCAATCTCCAGGAGGCGAACCTGTTTGCTGCCGATCTTGCCCAAGCCAACCTGATGGGAGCGGATCTGCGGGGAGCTCGCTTACAACAGGCAGATCTGGAAGGGGTGAGCTTGCAGCAGGGAGATCTGCGGGATAGTGATCTGCGCGGACTGGACTTCAGCGGTCTGGATCTGAGCCGGGGGGATCTGCGGGGAGCCGATCTGACGGCGGCGATCCTACAGGGGGCAGATCTAAACCAGGCAACTCTCCGGGATGCGATCCTGCGCCGTACCGATCTCACGGATGCAGATCTCCAGAGGGCCGATCTGGCAGCGGTGGATCTCAGCTTTGCGGATCTGCGGGGAGCCGATCTGCGGGGAGCCAACCTGCGTCAGGTGCAGTGGGATCAGACCCAGTATGACCGAACCACTCGCTTCGATCCGGAGTTAGATCCAGAGGAATTGGGCTTGATCCAAGCTCAGCAACCTGAAAGGGATCGAGCGGGGATGATCACTGACACTCCCAACTGACAGGGTTGAGGGATCCAGGCTGGGAGTCTATATTCCGGAGAACAGATCCCTAAGATCCTTTTCCCAATAGTGATCTAACTTCCTTCCAAAGCGGATTCTTCCCCACAGATCTAGATCGAGGCTGAGTCAGGATCCCCTGCTTGGGACTGAATAGAAAGGCCAGACAGAATAAACCAAAGGTCACCATCACGATCGTTGGCCCTGAGGGCAGATCGAAGTAGAAACTTAAGTACATCCCCGCGATACTAGAGATCACTCCCACGCCTGATCCTACCCACATCACCAGATGTAACCGAGAGACCAACAGATAGGCCGTCGCCCCCGGCGTGATCATCAAGGCCAGGATCAAGATCACCCCCACCGCCTTCATACTGGCCACCAAGGTCAACGCGATCAACAGCATCAACCCCGAGTTGAGTAGATTCACCGGTAAACCCGCCGCCTGAGCCCCGACCGGATCGAAACTATAAAACAGTAACTCCTTAAATAACATCATCACCACCATCAGAACCCCGATAGCGATCCCGACCGTGATATAAACCTCTGCCTGAGTCACCCCTAAAATATTACCGAACAGGAAATGGTTCAGATCCACCTTGGCCTCTTTCTGGATCAGGGTCACCAAGATAATGCCCAAGGCAAAGAATGCTGAGAACACGATCCCCATGGCAGCATCCTCTTTAATGGAAGTGCGACTGCGGATCCAATTGATCAAAATCGTGCTGAACACCCCTGCGATAAACGCCCCCACAAACATATTGATCCCAATCTGAAAGGCGATCGCCAACCCTGGCAACAGAGAATGACTGATGGCATCCCCCAACAAAGCCATGCGTTGCACCAACAGATAGCTGCCCATCACCGAACAGATGATCCCCACAGCCACCGCTACCACCATGGCTCGCTGCATAAACATGTAGCTGAGAGGATCCAGCAGCAGATCTAACATCAAGCCACCTCCCGGTCCCCATGGAACATCACTCGTCCTCCATAGGCCCGGTGCATCAACTGAGGTTGCAACACTTCTTGCACAGGTCCGTGATGGATCAGCTCTTGATTTAACAGGATCAACTCGTCAAAGTGAGTGATGGACTCTCCTAGATCATGATTAACCACCATGACGATCCGGTTCGCTTGGGCCAGTTCCGCAAAGATCTCAAATAGGATCTCCTCCGTCCGCTGATCCACCCCCACAAAGGGCTCATCAAAACAATAGATCTGAGCTTCTGTCGCCAAAGATCGGGCCAGAAATACCCGCTGCTGCTGTCCCCCAGACAGATCACCAATGGGACGATTTACAGACTCCAACATCCCCACCCGTTCCAAAGCCTGTAGAGCCAACTGCTTACTGGCGGAGGCAAAGGGACGAAACCAACCCGTCTTCTTGACCCGTCCCATCATCACCACATCCCACACCGTCGCCGGATAGGTCCAATCGATCGCTGATCGCTGGGGCACATAGGCCACCTGATCCAGATGATCGTAAAGGGGTCGCCCTCGATAGCTCACCTCCCCCTGAGTTGCCGGGATCAACCCCAACAGGGCCTTGATCAGAGTGCTCTTGCCCGCCCCGTTGGGACCGATGATCCCCAGCAATCGCCCCGGCTCAATCTCCACACTGACCCGGTCTAGAGCTAAGGTTTGAC
>CAYSEO010000468.1:0-3029 GCA_964429885.1 uncultured bacterium | reverse complement strand
AGCGCTCAGCGGAGGGGGGGGAGGGGGTATCTTGCATGGTAAATAGGGTTAGGTTTTGTGATCGGGTTGCGGGTAATCCATCCAACTCAGTACATCAACCATACATAGGATAGCAATCGTGAGGATCTTGTGAGGCTAAAGCGGGTCAGGGGTACTGTGATCTCACCCTGAGTTGCCAAGATCGGAGACCCTGAAGTAGATCCGTTAGATCATAAGATCAGTCCAAACCGATCGGCTCGTCTTCAAACTTGTACCCCACCCCGATCACCGTCTTGACAAACTGAGGTTGAGCAGGATCCTGTTCCACCTTCTTACGCAGCCGAGCCACATGGGTATCCACCACCCGCTCCTCCCCAAAAAAATCCTTACCCCACAACCGATCGATCAACTGCGCCCGCGTCCACACTCGCCCCGGATAACTCATCAACACCGACAACAACTCAAACTCCAAGGCCGTCAACTCCAACACCTCCCCCTGCCGCTTCGCCACCCGTTGCTCCAGATCCAGACTAAAGTGGGTCGTCTGCACCAGCTGGGCCTGAGTCGGCTGCCGTAGGGAGCGCCGCAGCAAAGCTCGCACCCGCGCCACCAACTCCCTGGGGCTAAACGGCTTCACGATATAATCATCAGCCCCCGTAGATAACCCGATGATCCGGTCGAGCTCCTCCCCCCTGGCTGTCAGCATCAGGATATACGGATCCCCTCCCTGAGGACTCTGCCGGATGCGAGTACACACCTCCAACCCATCCAACTGAGGCAACATTAGATCCAATATTATCAAAGGCACCGGACGCGCCTGAAACGACTGCACCGCCGCCATCCCATCCCGCACCCGCTGACAAACAAACCCCTCCTTCTCTAGGAAGATCCGCACCAGCTCCGCGATCTCATCGTCATCCTCCACAATCAGGATCTCCATTACCATGGTCACCTCTCAAGCCGCAATGGTTCCTCTACAGTAGTGGATATTGCTCCTGCCGGATGTGAGTCCTACCGTGTCAGCCGCCATCCATCCCCACAACCATCCCTTCCGCTTTCTGCTCTATCTGGAGTGGATCCTGTTGGCCATTCCCAGTGGGATCGAACTCTTGCCGAGAGAGATGCACTTCACCCTCTCCTCACCCTTGGTGGTCATCACGGGGATGAGCCTGTTCACCCTGATGGGACTCTATCTCCCCACCGATCGTCTACTCCATAAGATCCTTCACATCAGCCTGGCGTTTATCCTGATTCTAGTGCTCACCTTGATCGGTAACCTAAGGCTCTTTCCCCTGATCTTCATCCCAGTACTGATGCGTAGCTGTCTGATGTTTCGCCTGCCCGGTCAACTGATCATCTGCGCCACGACCCTGGTCTGTTTTGTCTACATCACCTTCCAACGTGTCGAACAACTGACACTTCAACCCACAGCACTGATCGATCAACGGATAGGACTCTTAGTGTTGCTGATGACTGTTCTCTTCACGATCACCATCACCTTCTTGATCCTCCTCCTCCAATCCCTACTCAACGAACGTCATAGCCGCGATCAACTGGCCCAAGCCAACGCCCAACTACGAGAGTACGCCCTCCAGATCGAATCCCTGGCCACCCTCCAGGAACGCAACCGCATTGCCCGTGAGATCCATGACTCCCTAGGCCACTCCCTCACTGCCCTCAACATCCAACTCGAAGGTGCCCTCAAGCTCTGGCAGGCTAAACCCCAACAAGCCCACACCTTCCTCCACGAGGCCAAACAGCTGGGCTCCACAGCCCTCCAGGACGTCCGTCACTCCGTCTCTGCCCTGCGCTCCGATCCCCTGCGAGGCGAGTCCCTCCCCAACGCGATCCACTCCCTGATCAAAAACTTCGAATCCGTCTCCGGCCTCAGCCCCACTCTCACCCTCCAGCCCCAACCCTTCCCCACTCTCTCCTTCGAGATCCGCAGCAGCGTCTACCGCATCCTGCAGGAATCCCTCACCAACATCTTCAAATACGCCCAAGCCACCCAGGTCCAGATCCGCATCCAGGCCACCCCCGATCTCTTACATCTGGAGATCCAAGACAATGGCAAAGGCTTCCACGTCGATAGCAACACCACCGGCTTCGGCCTCCAGGGCATGCGAGAGCGCACCTCAGCCCTCCGAGGCGTCTTCCATCTGGACAGTCAACCCGGATCCGGCTGCCACATCCAGGTCCAGATCCCCATTACCAAAACCCAGCCCCGTACAATAAGCCCAGATCGCAACGGAGGATCCTGATGACAACAGCCCCCATCCGAGTCCTATTGGTCGATGATCAGAGCATCATTCGGCAGGGTTTGAAAGCCCTCCTGGGGATCGAGACCGATCTGGAGATCGTGGGTGATGCAGAGGGGGGTGAGGCCGCTCTGCGCCAAGTGGAGGCGCTCTCCCCCGATGTTGTCCTCATGGATATCCGCATGCCAGGCATGGACGGAGTGGCAGCCACTCGCCAGATCTGTGAGCGATTCCCTCAAACCAAGGTCTTGGTCCTCACCACCTTCGACGATCAAGAATACGTCTCCCAAGCTCTGCAGGTGGGAGCCATGGGCTACTTACTCAAGGACACCCCCTCCGAGGAACTGGCCCAAGCGATCCGTTCCATCCACCGAGGCTACGCCCAATTCGGCCCCGGCATCTTCCAAAAGATCAGGGCCACCGTCCCGGAGACCAAAGAGAAACCCCAAGTCGATCTCCCCCCCGGATTCGCCGATCTGACCCACCGGGAGAAACAGGTCCTCCGCCTGATCGCCACTGGTGCCAGCAACCGCGAGATCTCTCAACAACTCTACATCTCTGAGGGCACCGTCAAGAACCACGTCACCAACATCCTCGGACGCCTCAACCTCCGGGATCGGACCCAAGCCGCGATCTTTGCCAATTCCGTTCTGGATCTGCTCAACCCCAACGATGAGTCCTCCTAGCCCTTGCCGCTCACGGATCAGGCATGGCACTATAGATGATCGCCGATCGCGCCTGGAGAGGTGGCAGAGTGGTTGAATGCGGCGGTCTCGAAAACCGCTAGGGGTG
>CAYSEO010000467.1:0-3038 GCA_964429885.1 uncultured bacterium | reverse complement strand
GCTTAGGCCAGATCAGTGATCAGCTCGCCGCCCATGTGGGATCGAGACGGATCCAAGATCAGACCGAGGTGGTAGAGATCCTACAGGAGCAAGGCCGGGGTGTGGGGGTAAGAACCGCGACGGGAGAGGAGATCCGAGGAGAATGGATTATCTGTGCCACAGATGCGTTGACGACAGGAAAACTCTTGGGGATCCCTGTACCCGATCGGCCACGTTCGGTGACTTGTTGCTACTTCAGCTCCCCCTTATCGTTGACGCAAGAGGGTTATATTCATCTCAACTCTGATGGCCAAGGGATCATCAATAACTGCGTACAACTAACCCAAGTCAGCCCGGATCTAGCCCCTCAGGATCAACATCTTTACTCAGCTGTCGTTTTGGGCACTCCTGATCTATCCGATCAAGAATTGGCGGATCACTGTCTTCAAGATCTGCAAACCTGGTTTCCAGATCAAGATCTAACTCAACTGCAGTTCCTCAGATCCTATCGGATCCCCTTTGCTCAATTCGATCAACCCCCCGGAGTATTGGATCATCTACCGGCTCCCCAGAGTCCTATCCCTGGAGTGATCCTAGCGGGAGAGTACACCCAACACAGCAGTATTGAGGGGGCGATCCGGAGTGGTGAACGAGCGGCAGATCGGGTGCTGAAGGGATAACTGAGCCAGTGTTGTAGTCGTCACATTCCTTAGGACATCTTGAGGAGAGCCAAGCCTGGTGCCCTGATCAGGATCTACTTACTTATGGTTTGATCCCGAGCATTGAGTAAAGTACCGAGGGATCTGTAACGCCTCCCGTTCCGTCCAGGCTGCCACTGGCTTTAGATCAGGAACCTCTCGCCATCGATCGAACCTGTAAGGCTGAGGATATAGCTGATCGAGTACTCTAGCGATCTCCTTGGCGCATCCTTGCGGATGATGGGCCACCTGCTCCTCAGCGAACCGGATTACGATCCAGTTGCGATCTAAGAAATAGGTATTGCGGAAATCATCTTGTCCAATGCAATGGCGAGGACGGCGTTGGTTTAGCTTGTGATCCTTGAACCAAGGATCATCCACCTCCGCATCGATCCAGAGATTGATCTCAGGCACCCGCACGATCACATCAGGGGTATAAGTCCCATTCACCCGCTGTTGCCACATCACCTCCACCCCATCCAGATCTTGAAGCACTCGATAAAGGGTCCGATCGTGATATCCCTCCGGATCGTTACTGGATCTCAACATCGGGGTGGACACCCTCAGGATCGTCTGTAACCGCCGTCGTCGCCACTCCGCTAGTTGATCAGGAGCTGAGAGTAAGGTGGATCGCCGTTCCTGTCTCTCTCGCCGCAACCGCAACCGCTGCCGTCTCAGCTGCCAGCGAGTGATCATATCCCAGGCTGCAAACCCCACTGCCGCCACAGGGATCACCCCCATCCAAGGATCCACAGGGCTGCCGACCCCAAGGGACCCCAGCAACACCACCAAGATCCCAACCCCCAACCCCAGACTAAATAGGGAGGCAAAGCTCAACACCGACGGGGGCTTGGGCAGTTCCCCTCGATCTGGGTCCGCCCCTAGGGTCTCCTGCAGCGAGGGTGGGATCAGGCAGATGGGGTAATGTGGATGAGATGCACTGGACATGGGAAGATCCGCTCAGCGGACAGGGAAAGAGGTAGATCAGTAAAATGGCTTTGAGGTCCATTCTAGGGTTGCCACAGAGGTTTTCGCCGATCTATTTACTGAGGCAGAGGGTATCCAGTCTCGGGTCTAGATCAGAGGGGATCTGTAGCTTGCGGAGATCGGGCCAGGGATAGTATACTGTTAGATCGCAATGTACGGGTAATCATCAGGAGTCATGCCGAAGCTGAAGACGCGGCGATCAGCGGCCAAACGCTTCCAATTTACGGGGAGTGGCAAGATCAAGCACCGCAAGGCCAACCACAATCACCTACTGGAGCATAAGACCTCCAAGCGTAAGCGTCGGATCCGGGGCATGAGCCTGGTGAATGAGCGGGAGGCGGAGAGCGTCCGTCTGCAGATGCCCTACGCCCGCTAACCGGATCTAAAGATCTGATCGATCCCTAACCTGTCCTCGACCACCCTCCTCAAAACTATGACACGAGTGAAGCGGGGTAACGTCGCCCGTAAACGACGCAAAAAGATCCTGAAGTTGGCCAAAGGATTCCGGGGGGGTAGCTCCAAGCTGTTCCGTACCGCCAACCAGCGGGTTATGAAGGCTCTGCGCAATGCCTACCGGGATCGCCGCCTGCGCAAGCGGGATTTCCGACGTCTGTGGATCGCTCGCATCAACGCTGCCGCCCGCCAACAGGGGATCACCTACAGCCAATTGGCAGGAGATCTGAGAAAGGCAGATGTGTTACTCAACCGCAAGATGTTGGCTCAGCTAGCCATCATGGATCCGGATGGGTTCACCCAAGTGGTTAATGAGGTGCGACGTTCCTCCTAGCTGAATTCAGACTCTTCTTGTAATCTCCCCCGTTACCTTAATTAAGGAGGGGGAGCCAGCCTTACTTGTCAGTAAGTAGATCGGTAAAATTGCTTTGATATGCACTATGTAGTCTGTATAAACGTTTTTGCTGATCTACTTGGTTTCGTTCTGCCGATACTCATATGCGCGACTCGTTAAGAAAAATGGTGAGTCGATCATAAACATCCTGCGGTGTTAGCACGAGGGATCTAATTGCTCGTTTGCCGTGTGCCACCCAGTTTCTATATTGATAAGCCTGTTTAACGTTACCGATGACTGGCTTGGGGACTGGCGGATCGAATAAGTCTAGGATGTCTTCAAAAGGCAGTTTTTTCACGATCCCTGTGATGATCGAATCCAGTCAAACGCAATGATCTGGCTTTCTCTGAGAGTCCAATAGATCTGCATCACTCGATCGAGTTCAGCCAGTGAGATCATAATGGGGACACCAGCAACTTGATCAGCAGGGCATTGAATTGCGACTCGTCTAAGTTAAAAAATATATCGCTTAATCCAATCTCGGTAGGCTTGCTCAGTGCGGTAGGAGTAGTGACGGAGGCGGAGGG
>CAYSEO010000466.1:0-3043 GCA_964429885.1 uncultured bacterium | reverse complement strand
GCTACCTGGTGGATCCGCTGTTTAAGAAGATGGGATTGGGAGCTCAGGCTCAGGTACTGGAGGAGAGCGGCGCAGATCCAAGGACTTATGTTTATGGACAGGGGTTGATCTCTCAAAAACAAGACGACGGCCACTTTTTCTACCACGCTGATGGGTTAGAGAGCATTCGACTCATCACAAATGAGGTCGGGAACCTAGAGAATCGCTATACCTATGACACATTTGGAAATCGTATCTCAGTAGTTGAGTCTCGATCTAATTCCTATCAATTTGCTGGCGAGCAATTGGATCAAGTATCAGGCCAGTACTACCTGAGAGCTCGTTATTATGATCCGAACCTGGGAAGATTCATACAGCGAGACTCTTATGAAGGAGTGCAAGAAAATCCTATAACCAGGCATGACTATACCTATGCAAATGCAGATCCAGTGAATCGAGTTGATCCATCAGGGCACTTCGTTACTCTGACAGAGATAGCCATTGTGCGAAAGCTCCGAGAGGAACTGGCTCGACTGCAGAGAGATGCAGGTATTGATCTTATTAGAGGAATAGATCTTCCCGTTGCCGAGCAATTTTCTGATTACTTAAGTCGTGTTTTCTCTACTCTTGACGCAATAAGTTTTCTCGGCCAGCTTCCTGCGCTATTGGGTGCTTTTCGCAACGGAAGGCAAGTTTTTAATATTCTAGGCAACGCAAATTGGCCAAAGCCCAAAAACCCGAGTATTGTGCACTCGGAGCTTCCAAAATATGTTTTCGAAAAAAATAGAAAAACCTTTGGAATTTTTTCCGTAAGGTCTGGTCTAGCGAAAATCAAAAGCGGAGTTGAAGGGCCTGGCAACAGATTGCGGAATCAACTTGCCGGACAGATTAGCAAGAATGCTGACGAAGCCCTCAGACATGCTGAAGGTCATGCATTAGGTCTAATGAGAGAGCAGGGTATGTCTCAATCTACTCTAATTATAAATTTCCCTAATGGCCCGTGCAAGGACTGTCAGAAGGGAATTCCAGAGTTAATGAGGCCAGGTGAAAGAATGAATGTATACTTTCCAAAAGGATATGGTTACTTTGACTCAAACGGCTGGAATCTGCTCGAAAAATTTCCAGGGGACACAAAGTAAAGGTATACAGCAGCCAGACATCAGATGTAAGAGGAAAAATCGTCCCTGTTTAAAGGCGATTTCTGTATTATAATGTAATTCCAACCTGGGGAGAAGACAGGGTAAACGCAAGAAGCAATAAGGAAGTCCCAGTCTCATTAGGCGATGAGAATTCCCGATCCTATTGAGACTCAATCGTATTAGTGGCTCGATTTTGCCTTCGTTGCCGCTCCTTATACCATATTTTGGCGACTTTTTTCTTGCGTTTACCCTGGGGGAGAAGAGGCTATTTGGGGCTGTTTACCTAAGCCTCTAATTTCCCTATCCATATTCAAGATTCTCGCTTAGACTATGATATTGCAATGCTGAGTGTAGGACGAACAAACTTTGCAGTTGCAGAGCCACAAGTCTCAATGTACGGCGAGGAAAGAGGAACCCAGCCTATCAGAAAACCCATTCCACCACAGGCTGCCCGACCACCATCCCCTCCACGCATCTCACCTCCCGCACACATCTCCTGCTGACTTGGACTATTCGCGATAGATAGTCCGAAGGCATTTGGTCTTATATGTAAATCAAAGTCGGATGTTCTTACCTTTGAATATAACCAATTAGCGTCTTCAATGGAGATCATATCTGAGTTGTGAAGATAAATTCTCCAAGCAGTCTGTTCTGATTGGCGTGATGGGGTTTCGTCTGGGTAACAATCCAGTGGACATTCCGAACCCCATCGGAATAGTGTTCGACTGCCTGCAGAACAAGCAAATTCCCACTCGTCCGAAGTAGGCAGTCGGAAACCGTTTTCTGCAAGCTTATCTACTATCTCATTAAGCGACAGTTCTACTTCTACATAGGATCTTGATGCTTTTGGTAACTCAGGGTGAAGACTCTGTATATATCTTGGAATCTCAACGGTCTCGTCGGAGTATTTTCGATAAGATACATCGGTAGTTTTCTCCGCAATGAGAAAGGGAGGTATGTTTACATTCCGAAGTGGAGTAGTGACTTTGTCAAGGTAGTCGTTAAAATCTGGATCTAGATCGTATTCCTTACATGTGTCTTGCCACGAAAGCTGTGCTTCTAGATTCAACTCATGGGGACGTGTACGGTCATATCCCAGGAGAATTTCTCCCCCAGGTATTAAGCGAAAATATATATCCTTCCACCTGAAGCGAGCTGTTGTATGTTGCTGATTGCCAAGAACATGTCTGTCTAGACTGACATACTCAAATCGATAATCCAGATGAGCAGAGACATCTCGAGCAACCTGATCTCGTTGTTCGTCAGAAATAGTACTCCAGTGCTCTAAGTTTGAAAGTAGATCAGACACAGATATTCCTCCTACTCACCTATCAAGTTAGCATACAATGTCTCCCTGGCGTCGGCAGGGATGAGTGCCAGCAATGGGGTGGCTTGGCGGTCATCAGAGACCCATGTGGGCTCATTTCATGTGATCGTGAGGGCCGCTATCGAGTGGAAGTGGTGGCCCTGGATCCCGAAGGTGGGATAGAGACCCAGCGATACTTCCTGGATGTGGGGGATGTGGTCCTGAATCAAGCGCCTCAGATCACTTCTCTCCCCGTGACTCTGGCTTCTGCAGGAGAGATCTATACCTATCCGGTGGAGGCAAACGATCCCGATGAGGATGAGCTGAGCTATCAGCTGTTACAGAATCCATCCGGAATGAATGTGGATCCCGATACGGGTGTGATCGGTTAGTCCAACCCGATGGCAGGCAGCTATCCGGTGGTGGTGGCGGCGATAGATCCATTTGGGGTGGGAGCCACACAGGGCTACACCTTGACGGTGCGGGTGAATCAGCCGCCTCAGATCTTGTCAGTGGACCCGCCCACCCAGGCGTTAGTTGGGGAGCCCTATCGCTATGACTTGCGAGCTGTGGATCCGAATGGGGATGAGCTCAGATACGAGTTGGTGGCTGGGCCTGA
>CAYSEO010000465.1:0-3076 GCA_964429885.1 uncultured bacterium | reverse complement strand
ACCAGAGCAACTCCCCAGTCTCCGAATCGATCGCCGCCCCCAGAGGTGACTCCAACAACCGATAGAGCAGCTCATCCCCATCCGGATCCACAGTTTCCAACGAGTAGCGATAGATCCCTTGCTGAAGTTGGGCTCGAGTTTGAGGTTGGCTAACGATCACAGGCGAGCCATTCTCTGGATCAGGCTGTAACCGGATCTGGAATGACTGAGTTCCACTCCCACCTCGACCATCCTTGGCTGCCAACTGCACAGGGATCAGATCACGGCTCTCTTGTAACGCTGCCCCTGACTCTCCAGCCCCTGGCACCAACACCAACACTGGATCAGGAGGGATCTGGGAGACCTGCAACTCATAGGACACCGGAGCACTGCTCGACCCCCCTCGGATCACCAGATAGAACTCCCCACTGGTCGACACCTCCACCTCAACATCCTGGTTCAACGGAGCACTGAATACCTGACCATCCCCCGGATCAAACAGAGCCCAAGTATTGGTGGTGGTTCCGGAGAGGGAGTCGAAATAGAATCGTTCTCCAGCCTCCGCAGACAACCGATAGATCCGAGACCGGCGCCCGTCGGAGAGCTCACCCCGGAGGGCGACATTAGGCTGCACAGTGCCCACCACCGTCAGATCGATGAGCTGGAACTGGTAGTCTCCACTGCTTTGCAGCAACAGATAGTAGTTCTGTTCCTGGGTCAGGGTGATGGGACCCAGATCGTCTGAGCCTAAATTGGCCCCTGACAATATCAGCTCACCAGAAGCAGAGTACAAGGTGATCGCGATGGAACGGCCTGTGAGACCTGTGATGCCATTCAAATACAGCTTCTGTCCTGGTTCTCCTGCAAAGGTGTAGAGAAGGGCTTCCCCCGCCACCAAAGATCCAGAGACCACCTCACCCAACTCCAGGTATCTGAGATTGGGATCTTGAAGCGATTGGGGCAACTCCAACAGCTGGAATCCATATTCCCCATTGCCCGACAGCTGCAAGGTATAGTTTCCCGTCTGTTGCAGCAGCAGAGGCCCCCGATCCCCGGTAGAGAGGGTGCGGGCGAAGACCTGGCTACCATCGGGGTTGAGCAGGGTGATCCCAGCCGAGCTCGGCCCTCGACCATCGAAGAGAATCTGAGTGCCCGCCGTGGCGGTAAATGGATAGGTCGTCGGAGATCCCTGCGTCAGGGAGACCTGCTGTAAACTGTTCAGACCTGTGTTGGAGACGGGAGCTGGAGTCAGATCTGTAACTGTAAACCTGTAGCTGATCGGATCCGGGCTGACGCTGTGGATGGCCAGCGTGTAGCTGCCCGTCGCGGCCAGTGTGACAGTGAAGTCAGGATCATCACTCTCAGGAGAGGCCAGAATCTGATCATCGGGACCATACAGGATCCAGTTGGCTCCCTGCCAGGAGTCCGCCTCCAGATCAAAGCGGAGTTGTTGACCGACGGAACCTGTAAGGGCATACAGTTGACTCCCCTGACCCAGAGAGATCTCTCCCGAAGTTGGGGTCCCGATCTCCAAGGGGAGAGCCTCCTCCAGATCCCAGAGCTGGAAGCCCACCGTCCCCGTTTGCTGCTCCTGTCCATCGATGCGGATCTGATAGGTGCCCGTTTCTTTCAGGGTGAGGGGACCCCAGTCCTCAAAGCTGGATTCCGCAACCACACGCTTTTGGCTCGGACTGAGGAGCTCGGTCTGGATCCCATCCTGTCCAGCCAGGGCATCGTAGAATACCCGTTGGCCTAGAATCCCGGCGAATTCAAAGATCTGTTGCTGACCGGGTGTGTCCAAACTCACCGAGAACGGCGTCTCTGTCTCCAAAGGCGTGAAGGTTGTCGTCGGTGCTAAAGCCCTGAGGGAGTAATCTACCGGGGTCTCACTGTCACCCTGCACCACCAGCAAATAACCACCTGCCATGGGCAAGATCTGCTCAATATCGCTCCCAAAAGAGATGACAACCTCTTGAGTGCCAGGACCATACAACCGCCAGAACACCCCAGTAGGGGCCTGCTGCAGATCTAGATAGAGCCGTTGATCCGCCACTCCCTCAAACTGATAGAGATCGATCTCATCACCGGGATCTAGCTGAGCTGTCGTCAGGTCGGAGAAGGATAGCAACGGGGCCTCTGCCGCGCTCAATAGACGGAAGCGATAGGAGCCCGTGCCAGCTCCGATCCCATCGATGAGCAGTTGATAAGGCCCCGTCTCCCGCAAGGGGAAGGGCAAGACATCCTGGGACGGAGAGGTCGTGAACACCACCGCTCCACTTTGAGCGATCAGGCGAGCCTGCAGCAGCTCATTGTCCTGCAGAGCATCGAACACCAGTCGTTGCCCCGTTTCCGCCTCGAAGGTGTAGATATGCTGCTCTCCTGCCTCAGAGATCTCTCCCGAGATCGTCTCTCCCAGCTGCAGAGGGGTGATCTGAGTCTCCGGGATCGTCACTACCTGGAACTCATAGTTCTCCGTCGTGGTGGTGTTGGTAGGCCCAGTCAGGACCCATACATAGGTGCCTTGGGAGGGTAAAGTGATCTCGATGTCGGGAGCGAACCGATCCGCTGTCGCCAGTTGCTGACCTCCTGGTCCGTATAAGACCCCTCTCACTAGGTTGGACCACGGATCTCGCTTGTCAAAATACAGTCGTTGCCCTTTCTCTCCCTCAAACCGATAGAACTGTGCTTGGGAGATCGGATCCAGGCTGCCCTGCACCGTCGTGTCGAAGGGGAGATCCTCCACAACCACAGCCAGATCCAGAAGTCGCAAACTGTAGTCTCCAATGCTGCGAGCACCACCATCCACCACAAGCTGGTAGATCCCCGTCTCCTTTAGGAAGAGGGGATCCCCGTCTGCTGCAGCTGTGCTGCGGTTGTACACGGTCTCGCCGCTGGGACTGAGGATACGAACACCGATGTTGCTGCTAAAGTCACCGACGCCAGTCAGGTGATCTATCACCAGCCGCTGTCCTGCCGTTGCAGCGAAGGTATAGAGATCCTGTTCCCCCGATTCCGTCAGGCTGCCCGAGATCGTCTCCCCAACAGTCTTGGTCTCAGTGGTGAACTCTGGGGTGATCAGCTCGATCCCTGCGGTGCG
>CAYSEO010000464.1:0-3078 GCA_964429885.1 uncultured bacterium | reverse complement strand
AGGGTTGCTCGCCGATCTACGATCCCAGACCCCCTTACCCATCGGCGTTGGCTTTGGGATCTCTAATCCAGATCAGGCTCGTCAGGTCGCTCAATGGGGGGCGGATGCCATCATCGTCGGCAGTGCCTTCGTCAATCGGTTGGCCCAAGCCGAGACCCCTCAGGAGGGGATCCGATCCATTGCTCAGTTTTGTTGGGACTTAAAGTCTGCACTCGTCTCTTGAAACCTAATCGGAGTGGAGGGGATAACATGAGCCTTGCTCAGATCCCATAGTGCTGCTGCAGCCTGGGCCTGCCTGGGCACCCTATACCTGACTCTCTCAGCAAGGAAGGAAACCGAGCTCGCTACATAGATTCTGGTCTATGCATTTAATGAGAAAAATGATATTTACTCTATATATAGAGTATCTTAAACTTATAGCAAGCTGGAGAGGCTGATAGACAAGCGATCCGAGGCAGAGGAACAGACAGAGGCTTTGATCTGGCTGCTCCCAGCCAGTTGCGTAATCTTTGAGGTCTTTTCAGTCTGTTCATCTGGAGGTGGGTATGACGCACTTCATAACATCACAATGTGGTTTTTTGATCGGAGCTGGAGAAGCTATCTTGGCCCAAGGGTCCACTGACATCAGGGTAGCCCATGCTCGCACGACTTCCTAAGAAATGTTCATCAGGGTCTCAGGGGATTTGACCCTCTTAGAGGTAGAGCCATGTCCAAGCGGTTTCATGTCAAACTCAGGCGGAGTTCAAGTCGGATCAGAGGAAAACGCTCTCTATCTCCTCATTCAGCTCACGGCTTAAACATGGTGCTCATGAGAAAGCGTTCCTTGCTGTGCCGATGGGGGAGTTTAGGTGCAGCTGGACTGCGATGGAGAGCTGGACCGTTGAAAAGATTGTTCCTGTGGTTACGATCCATAGGACGAGGGCGTGATCCCCTCTATGTAGAGCTCCGTCGGATCCAGAAGCTCTATGCTCAAGGCTGGGAGCAACCCTGGATGAAGGTCATGCTCACGATCAGCTGGCTACTGCTTCTTGGCCTACTTTTCCTCAATCCTTTGAGCTTCTGGTCGTCGATGCGCTCAGATGCGGAGCAACTTGTTTGTCCTGGTCCATCTTGCTCTATCCTACAGGTCGATTGAGAAGTGCTCTGAGTTGACAACTTAACTCTTTGAGCGCAAACTTGAAGCACCGTCTCAATCGCAAGATCTGTATCCATCTGATGACACCACCTCTGACGTAAACAGCCCCTCTACACCATCTATAGGTTCTTCTTTTTGGGTCAGAAAAAGTACCTTGTTTATGGTGTTCCTATGTTTCCCATCCGTTGGCTTGAGTTGGATAAGCGTGAAACCAGCCACCCAGGACTCAACGCCACGTTTGTCTGCCGCCCTGACCCCTAAGATTCTGATCAAGGAGGAGTTACACTGTGGAATTTTTGTCCGATTTCTTGTCGAACTTCCTGGCGAAGTTGCAGTCCCCAACCCTCGGCTTTCTAATTGGGGGTGGTGTTCTAGCCGCCCTCGGCAGCCAACTCCAGATTCCAGATGCGATCTATAAATTCATCGTCTTTATGCTGCTCACCAGGGTTGGTTTGAGCGGCGGTATTGCGATTCGCGAGGCCAATCTGGCGGAGATGCTACTGCCTGCGGTATTCGCCGTGGCAACGGGGATTCTGATCGTATTCATCGGGCGCTACACATTGGCCAAGCTACCGTATGTCAAGACTGTGGATGCCATTGCGACCGCAGGCTTGTTTGGCGCAGTGAGTGGATCTACCCTTGCCGCTGCCCTGACACTAATGGACGAGCAAGGCATTGAATACGAGGCCTGGGCTGCTGCACTCTATCCCTTCATGGACATCCCGGCACTCGTGACTGCGATCGTTTTGGCTACCCTTTATGTCAACAAGCAACGCGATACTGCGGACGAGTACCTCACCCAGGAGTCTCTCAGTAAGCAGGAGTCTCTCAGTAAGCAGCGTGTTGCCGCAGGTGGGTATCCCAGCGAGCAGCGCATGACCGCAGGTGGGTATCCCAACGAGCAGCGCATTGTTGCAGGTGGCTATCCCCCCAGCGAGGAGCAGGGTGCCTCGGGTAATCGGGTCAAGATATGGCCCATTGTGAAGGAAAGCCTCCAGGGGCCTGCCCTCTCAGCGCTGTTACTCGGTATCGCTCTGGGGCTACTCACCCAACCGGATAGCGTGTTTGACAGCTTCTTCAATCCTCTCTTCCGTGGCCTGCTTTCGGTGCTGATGCTGGTCATGGGTATGGAGGCTTGGGCCAGGCTTGGTGAGCTGCGCAAGGTGGCCCAGTGGTATGCCGTCTATGCTCTGGTGGCGCCGCTGCTGCATGGACTCATCGCCTTCGGCCTCGGCGTGATTGCTCACTTCCTCACGGGATTCAGTCCTGGCGGTGTTGTGATCTTGGCAGTGATCGCCGCCTCCAGTTCAGATATCTCAGGGCCGCCCACTTTGCGAGCTGGTATCCCGTCCGCCAATCCCTCCTCTTACATCGGTTCGTCCACAGCCGTTGGCACACCGGTGGCGCTTGCCTTGGGAATACCGCTCTTCCTCGGGCTGGCTCAGCTGCTGATGAACAACTGATCCCAGACGGGTCGCGGTCGCCAGTCTGTGGGCACAAAACACGGCCACCCAGTTCAATGACCACATGCGTGTCAAGAGGTAACACATATGACCCAAGAAGACATGACCCAGAAAGCCAAAAAGCTCGTCATCATCACGGAAAAGGTGCTGCTGAAACAGATCGTCAAGATCATCAACGAAGCCGGGGCTACTGGCTATACGGTGCTGGCTGCTGGTGGCGAAGGCAGTCGCAACGTGCGCTCGTCAGGACAACCCACTGTTGGTGACATCTACACGGATATCAAGATCGAGGTGCTGACTCGTAATCGGGATATGGCCCTGAAGATCTCGGATCAGGTTGCAGCGAAGTTTTTCGATTATTATTCGGGCATCGCCTATCTCTGTGATGTAGAAGTACTGCACACGCGTATTTTCTGACTCAATACCTATCCGCTCAAACTTGAGAGCCGGGGCCCGACCCCGGTTTTTTCATAGAGACTC
>CAYSEO010000463.1:0-3087 GCA_964429885.1 uncultured bacterium | reverse complement strand
TCAGCTCCGCTCGGTAGCCCAGGCTTTGGACTGGTCCCTAGAAAACCTTTTGTCCACTCTCCAGATCCTGCCTGATCAGAGCCCAGCACCCGCCCCACCCGATCCGTCCACCCGTCAGGACGTTATCCTAGAGGTCCAGCACCACACCTTCGATCGACTGCAGACCTTGTTGACCAGCTACCCCAGCGCTCGGCAGATGGCCCAGGCCCAACCCACCCTCCCCGCCCAGAATCTGATCGCCCTTTTTCGATCCTTAGATACCCTCCTGGCCGACTGGCAGATCCAAACCATCGGATCCCCGTGGGAGCAGGTGTCCTACGATCCCCAACTGCACCAACCGGACAGTCCCGAGATCCGGCCTGGGGAGCCGGTTTACATTCGATATGTGGGCTATCGCCAGGGAGTCCAGATCCTCTGCCCCGCCAAAGTCAGCCGATCGTTACCGAAAGGAGCCGCATGAGCAGCATCGCCATCGATTTCGGTACCAGCAATACGGTGATCGCCTATCTAGATCCCGAGACTCAAACCCCACAAACCCTCAAATTCGAGCGGCTCAGTCGTCGTCTGACGGTGGGAGAGGATCGGATCGATGTCGTCCCCACCCTGGTGTTCATCGCAGCCCTCGATCAGATCCAACTGGGGGAGGAGGTGCGATCCCAACGGTTAGGCGCCCGTCAGCCCCAGCGGTTGTTTCACTCCTTCAAACGGGATCTGGTGGCAGAATATGTGCCCCCGGCGCGGCAGCTCGATGGTCAAGCCTATGGACCCGAACAGATCGCCACCTTGTTTCTGCAGGGATTGGAGACAGCCCTAGCCCAGCATGGGATCTCTACCCAGCAGGTGATCTTCACGGTGCCTGTGGGGGCCTTTGAACGCTATCTCACCTGGATCCGGGACGCCGCTACTGCCCTCTCTTTTCCGGAAGTCCAGATCGTGGACGAGTCCACTGCTGCCGCCTTGGGCTATGCCGTCACCCATCCGGGCGCGATCGTCTTGGTCATGGATCTGGGTGGGGGCACGTTGGATCTGAGCTTGGTCCGGACTCGGGCTCCGCAACCGGGGGAGACGATCCTGAAGGCGGAGGTGATCGCCAAGGCTGATGCCTATGTGGGCGGGGTGGATATCGATCGATGGATCGTGGATCGCTACCTGACTCAGATCGGCTCCTCGCGGGGGGAGGTGGGAGAGGTAGGCTGGCAAACCCTACTGGAGATCGCGGAACGGCTCAAGATCCAATTGTCCACTCAGGAGCAGACAGTGGAGAGCTGGTTTGATGATGAGACCTTCATGGCCCATGAACTAGAGTTGACCCGAGGGGATCTAGAGGAGATCTTAGAATCTCAACTGCTACTGGAACAGATCCGGGATGCCCTGGATGAGGTCCTGCAGTGGGCTCAGAGCAAGGGGATCGGCAAGAGCGAGATCGAGCAGGTGTTGCTGGTGGGGGGCAGCTGTCAGATCCCGGCCATCCAACAGTTGGTTACCTCGTATTTTGGCCGTAAACGGGTACAAGCCCATAATCCCTTCGGGGCTGTCGCCGAGGGTGCCCTGGTCCTCAGTCAACAGATCCAGGTTCAGGATTATCTGCGCCATACCTATGCTATCCGCCTCTGGGATCCCCAGGTTAAAAATTATACCTTTTATCCTCTGTTCGACAAGGGATCCAGCTATCCCTGCCAGAGCCAGGAGCCGCTAATTCTACAGGTGGCCAATGACAAGCAGACCGAGATCCGGCTAGATATTGGCGAGGTGGCGGAGGGATCCCAATCTGAGGTGTCCTACGATGATCTGGGGCGGATGACCAGTCGCCGTCTCACCCGTCAGACTGATTTTCGATCTCTATCCAGAGGTCAGGATCCCATCTGTGTCGCCCATTTAGATCCCCCCGGACAGGCGGGAGTGGACCGGATCCGGGTCAGCTTCCAGGTGGATGAGCAACGCATGTTACGGGCTACCGTCGAGGATCTACAGACGCAGCAGCGGCTGGTGGAGCAGGGATCTGTGGCTAAACTAGCGTGAAACGATCTTTAGGTTACTTTCAGGACAAGTGCGCTTCACAAAGGATTCACTCGCGCCCATTATCACGTCTACAAGCTGGCTCCACTCTCGTAGATGTTCTAGGGTGTGGTGAATTGGTGATCTACCAGATCTATGGGAGTGCTGCTCCAACCTGGTCTTAGATCACTGACATCGAGAATCAGATGTAAGACGATCGGTCCCTCGATTGCTTACCCTGACTGAAGGATCTGCTCACGAGTCATTCCCGATCGCTGTATGCTGTGAGCGGATGGGTGATCCGATCCCATGGGGCGATCGAGATCGATACTGTTGCATCACTGAGGATACGGAGATGACGAGCAAGCGTCGCGACTTTCTACTGTGGCTGGGGGCTGGACTAAGCGCAACGGCCCTGGGATTGAATGCCGATCGAGCTTGGGCCGCTGAGGGTCCGTTTGAGCTGCCGCCACTGCCCTATGGCTATGGGGATCTAGAGCCCTATATCAGCGAGGAGACCATGCATCTGCACCATGACAAGCACCATGCGGGCTATGTCAGGAAGCTGAATGCCGCCGTGGCCAAATACCCCGATCTGCAGAATAAGACGGTAGAGGAGCTGCTGCTGAATCTGGATCGGATGCCCAGCGATATTCAGACAGCCATCCGTAATCATGGGGGTGGACATGCCAATCACACCATGTTCTGGCAGATCATGGCTCCTCCTGGTAGCTCTCAGCCCGAGGGACCAGTGATAGACGCGATCGCGGCGACCTTTGGATCTCTGGAGACCTTTCAGGAGCAGTTCAACGCGGCAGGCAGTGGTCGTTTCGGCAGTGGTTGGGTTTGGTTGGTGCGATCCACCGAGGGGGGCCTCAAGATCACCAATACCCCTAATCAGGACAGCCCCTTGAGCCAATCGGAGTACCCGATCATGGGCAACGACGTTTGGGAACATGCCTACTATCTTACCTATCGCAATCGGCGGGGGGATTATCTCAAAGACTGGTGGAACGTGGTCAACTGGCAGGAGATCAATCGGCGGTTCTCTCAAGGCGGTTTGGCTTAACCCTTGATCGCAGTGGATCTGTC
>CAYSEO010000462.1:0-3147 GCA_964429885.1 uncultured bacterium | reverse complement strand
GGCCTTACCCATCGTGATCCGAAGAACTCCTCCCCCAGAATCTCTCGAAAGGCCATCTCAGTTTGGAGCAATTTCTCTGCATATCCCCTATGTAAGACGCTGAACTCCTCAAAAAACGAATGATTCCCGATCTGATGCTCCTGCTCGTAGATCTGTCGGACGATCTGGGGATATTGAAGAGCTCGCTCACCGATCAAGAAAAATGTCGCTCGCACAGCTTGTTCTTCCAAGACCTTGAGGATCTGTGGGGTCGTATAGAGATCAGGACCGTCGTCTAAGGTGAGCGCGATCCGCTTGCGGCGGGATCTCCAGTCTGTTTCAGAAAGAAAGATCGCTCCTGGGATCCGGCTTAAGAGGTGAGGAGACTGAATATACTGGAGGAGCATATCAAACGAATATCACATCATTTCTTCTTTCTGTCAAGCCCGATTTCTTGACTTCTCTGAGGCAAGCCCAAAATGTTATCTGGAGCCTGTTCTAGAAATGGTTCAGAATAATTCCTGCTTCCAGGCCACAGTCAGTAAGTTGAGAGCCACAAAAGATCTTTGTGTACCCATCCCTAAACACTTTGCTCCGGAGAAGTACTCTGCGGAGGTGGAATGATCCCTCGGCGTGTCAGACCCTGATCCAATCGCCTCATAAAACCTAGGTCAATCTCTAGCAAAGGCTGTTGCTGAACTTGAGTCAGATCTGGATCTAGAAACCCATAGGCGGTTTGAAACTGCTCTCGGCTACAGAGCAAAGGACAATCAAAATGACAGGTGATGATCCGCTCAAACGGCCAGGCGATCACCTGTTTCACCCACTGGACGACCTGGGCGGGTCCGCGTCGAAAGATCAACGTCTGCAACACAGGTGCCACTAGGGGACGTCCTCCTCCTTGTAAGGCTTCAAAGGAGTGATGCCAATCCGATCGCCACTTAAAAGGGTAGAGACCCAAGAAGGCTTTCCTGGATCGATCTGAGGCCCTGAAGGCACCCCCGATCACCTGTCCTGTCTTGACCACCTCCAGAGATCCTGGACGGAAATACATGGCAAATAAACAGATCCGTGCCCAGCCCTTACGACGGTTCTCCTCCGTATCCTCTAATGGATCGGATCCCTCTTCGCGGGCATGAAACAGCATGGGATAGGGATCCTCCTTCAGGATCTGAGGAGGATCAACTGGGATCGAGAGCAGGCTATCCGTCAGCAATAGGGTGCCTGTGGTTCTGTGAAAGAGGGCCACCTCCTCAAAGGATCCGCGCTTGAGATGGATGGGTCCAAGGATGGCATGATCGAACTCATCACCAAAAGGGGTCTGATCACTATGGGCGGGTAAAACCTGGGTGCGATCTCGAGGAAATCCCAGCCAACTGAGAGGTAGATTGATAGGGAAACACCACTGATCGGGTGTGACAAACACCTGAGCTCAGGGAAATTCCTGTGCGAAGGGACCGACGAAAACCTTATGTTCCAATCCAGAAGCAGTGGGATGAATGATATATTTCACCTCCCCATGATCTTTGATCAACTCCTGCAGCAATCGCAGACACTCTGGGGTGGGGGCCACTGGCGCATAGATCAATAAACCCCCTTGATCCAATCGCACCACAATCATGCGAATGGGCACAATCACATATAAGATCCCTTGGACTTGATCGAAGGTCCAGATCCGGTCCTTGAGGATCTCCCGTCGCAGGGTCCGACGTTGCCCGTAGGGATAGAGGGGCACCAGGGGCCAGAAGGGCCAGGAGAAGTCGGTGGAGCGGAACTGGGGAATTGTGTCCATAGTTCAGGATCTGGACCTGTGGAGATCATAGGAGGATCGAGGCAGATCTGAGGCAGATCTGAGTAGATTAGGCGACGCCGTTGGCCTCAAACCAGTCCTGCAGCTGTTGCCAGCCCTCCATAGCGGCCTCCTCTCGATAGCTGGGGCGATAGTCCGCGTGGAAGCCGTGGGGGGCCTCGGGATAGACCACGATCTCCGATCCACTCTCGGATCCTGCCAGGGCCTGCCGCATCTGCTCCACGGTATCTAGAGGAATGCCATCATCCTGACCGCCATAGAGGCCCAATACGGGCACGGTCAGATCAGGGGCGATATCCACCGGCTGCTGAGGGGTGCGATCGGAGGTCTCGCCCACTAAGCGACCGTACCAGGCTACACCCGCGCTCACATCAGGGTTATGGGCTGCGTACAGCCACACGATCCGGCCTCCCCAGCAGAAACCTGTGATCCCCAGCCTATCGGTGTCGCCATGGCCTGTGGACTCGGCCCAAGCCACTGTGGCATCCAGATCGGACAGCACCTGTTCATCGGGTACCTGAGAGACCACCTCAGAGATGATCGTCTGAATATCCTCCAGCTCTGTGACATCTCCCTGCCGCACATACATATCCGGGGCTACTGCCATATACCCCAGCTGGGCGAAGCGACGACAGACATCCTGGATGTACTCATGGATCCCGAAGATCTCTTGTACCACTAGGACCACTGGAAAGGTGCCCTCACCCTCGGGTCTGGCCCGATAGCCAGGGATCTCACCATCCTCGACCGGGATCTGCACCTCACCGACCACCAATCCCTCGGCATCAGTGGTGATCACTGTCTGGGCATTGACAGGTCTAACGGCTAGGGCGAAGCCGGTCGCCAGGGCGGTGGTTTTGAGGAAGCCACGACGGCTTAGATCGCGCTTGTGGGGCACTAAACTCAGCAGATCGGCTTGCATATCTTTGCTCTCCCATGGGGGGTCCTGCAGATCGTAACCCGAATGCCTCCTTTTCCGGATCTCCTCTTGCCCAGGAGATCTCTCCAGCCGAGGATCAGGAACTCCTGGAGATCCCATCCCTCATTCCTCTCAGAAATTAAATTCTCTGGGAGAAGATATGACTGCAGTGTCTGAATTACTCAGACTACAGCGCGAGAACTTAGCAGAGCTGGAAGCTATCGACTTCGCTTTGAGGTGGATCTACAACGAGCAGATCAATTTATAGAAGATCTTGGGCTAACAAATGATGTTAGAGTGGGTCAACTCTTTCGTGACATGACACACGCTGATAGATCCTGATTATTTAAATAGATCAACAGAGTTTCAGTCCCTGGAAGGGATTAATGATGATCGCGACACGATCAGTCTGCGAATCAGGTAGATCAGATCTAGGATT
>CAYSEO010000461.1:0-3154 GCA_964429885.1 uncultured bacterium | reverse complement strand
CTCCTTTGGCGATCCAGTCTTGATAGATCACGGATTCTTTCACGATGTCCTCCCTCAAGAGCCGATTGATCGTGTCTCTCTCCAATACTAGTCCAGCCAACAGTGCTGCTGAGGCCAGGAGGCGATGTCAGCGGGGTAGGTTTCAGCTAGGAATTTACAGGTATTGTCGAAAGACATGGTTAGGGAATAGCACTCTGAGGGAGATCTGACTCGTCCTGCTCAGTTTTACTTGGCTAGCCCGCCCGAACTGAAGCCATCGGGTCCGAGAAACTCCAACAATAGACGATTCACCGTCTGGGGAGCCTCCTGCTGAGCCCAGTGACCGCAGTCGCCAATGTACTCCTTACGGATCCCCCCTTGAAAGAAGCGATCCATGTTCTCCGTTAGGGAGCGGCTGAGGGCGAAGTCCTCCTCACCCCAGATCAACATCGTGGGGGCCAGGATCTGGGCCATGGGCTCTAGGAATAGAGATTGCAGGGTATTGAGGTTGAACAGTTGCCGGTAATAGTTGAGGGCTGAGGTGAGGGCCTTGGGTTTGGAGAGGGCGGCCTGATAGATCTGCAGATCCTCTCGTGTGAAAGCGCTCTTGCGGACGGAGGTCTCCTGAAAGATCCGTTGTACCCAGGTGTCTAGATCTCGCTGCAGTAACCACTCCGGCAGGTAGGGGAGCTGAAAGAACATCATGAACCAGCTGCGCTGAAACTGATCCAGGTTGCTGAGAAACTCTCGGCGAAAACAGGCGGGATGAGGAGAGTTGAGCACGATCAATTTACGGATCTGTTCAGGACAGCGCTGTGCCCAATGCCAGGCGATGGCTCCGCCCCAATCATGGGCTACCAGGGAGAGAGATTGCGCCCCAAAATGATCTAGCAATCCCTGGACATCCTGAGTCAGCGTGTCCAGATCGTAGCCTGTGTCCGGCTTGTCGGAATCGTTGTATCCCCTCAGATCCGGGACCACGACTCGGAAGCGGCGGGCCAGGGCTGGGATCTGATGGCGCCAGGAGTACCAGAATTCGGGGAAGCCATGCAGTAGCATCACCAAATCCCCTTGTCCTTGGGTGACGTAATGTAACTGGATCCCGTTACAGCGGGCATAGCCATGTTGCCAGGGACCGATCTGAGGAGCTGTGGAGCTAGCCGGAGTGAGGGAACTGTTTGCCATGGGATCGTTGCAGCAGCCGTGTCCTCCTATACTAGCCCGAGGCCAGGACCTGGGGGAATCCGTTAGCGGATCCTGTGCTCCCTCAAGCCGAGGGGAGTGGTCGATCCACTTTTGGATCCTCCTATGCAGATCGACGCTCCCAGGAGTGGAACCAGAGGATCAAGGAGAAACCCAACTCACTGCCCCAGAACTCTCAAGTCTGAAAGCTCTCCTGAAGCTGCCCCCACTCCAAGCTCAACTCACCCCAGAGAGATCCACACCCCAGAGAAATGGATCTAGACTAAAAACCTGCTGAGAAATGTCTAATCCCCGATCGGGCAATCGGAGGATTGGAAAAACTATGCCATGATACAAAATGACGGAGCCTTATCCGCTCCAGCCCGATCTAGACATAACCCACATGGGATAGGAGATAGCGCTATGCCACTGCAACTTGGGGATACCGTACCAAACTTCACCCAAAACTCCTCCGAGGGTGAGATCAACTTCTACGACTGGGCCGGTGACAACTGGGTCGTCCTGTTCTCGCATCCCGCCGATTACACCCCCGTCTGCACCACCGAACTGGGCACAGTCGCCAAACTGAAATCCGAGTTTGAAAAGCGCCAAGCCAAGGTGATCGCCCTGAGTGTGGACAATGCCGAGTCCCACCAGGGATGGATCGGCGATATCAACGAGACCCAGAACACCACCATCAACTACCCGATCCTGGCGGACTCCGACCGCAAAGTCTCCGACCTCTACGGCATGATCCACCCCAATGCCAGCAACACCCTGACAGTGCGCTCCGTCTTCATCATCGATCCCAACAAGAAGCTGCGGCTCACCCTCACCTACCCCGCCAGCACCGGGCGGAACTTTGACGAGCTGCTGCGGGTGCTAGACTCCCTGCAGTTGACCGATAACTACAGCGTCGCCACCCCCGTCAACTGGAAGGATGGAGAGGACTGTGTGATCGTACCCTCCCTCAAGGATCCGGAAGTGCTGCAGGAGAAGTTTCCCAAAGGATATACCGAGGTCAAGCCCTATCTGCGCATGACCCCTCAGCCCAATAAGTAGATCCCCACTGGCTGAGGGTGTTAAGTTTGAAGTCATTCTACGGTCCCCAGGGGCCGTGTTTCGGTGTCGAGGACAAAGGACGGATCCAGCAGGTCTCTTGTGAGATCATGAATTCCCCGCAGTGCTCCTGAGGGTGAGCTGAGGGCTCAACCAGAGGATCGGCTCGCTCGAACATTGAGATAAGTAGATCGGCAAAATTGCTTTGACACGCACTATATAGACTGTATAAACGTTTTTGCTGATCTACTTACATTACAATCAGGGTCAGGGTTTAGGTCCTGGAGATCCCAGACCTATAGGATAACGTCACCCCAGCCCATCTCCTCTAGCCTCGTCATCGATTCCCGCTAACTCCACCTGCTATGCCGTCGAAGTCTGTCCCGACAGAAGTGATCTTAAATGAGACCCGTGCCTCTCTAGGCCAATTGGAACTGGATTGGAGCCCTCAGCCCAGCGCTCATCTGGAGCTCGATGGACAGATCTATATGGTCCTAGAGCGTAAACATCGATATCACTTTCGAGCGGGGCGCTATCAACTGCATCAGATCATTCTCTATGTGCAGCGATCCCATACCCTGACGGATGGTCAGTTTCTGGAGGGACGTTGGGTGCTGGGGGATATCACCTGTCAGTACAATGCTCGCTCGGAACTGGTGCGCTGTGCCGTCAACCCCAATGGCCCCTGCCAAGGCTGTCCCGATTATCGTCCCCTCGATCCCCACCCAGCTCAGGACCGCTGAGAGATCCCCGCTATGATAAGAGTCTCTAACCCGAGCCGAGATCTGGGAGACCAGGCTCCATGGTGGCGATACCCCGATCCTTTCTACTGGGCCTACGGGCCATTCTGCCGATCCTGTTGGGGGTGATCCCGTTTGGGCTGATCGCTGGGGTGGCGGCGGTGGGGGTAGGGTTCTCGGCGGCAGTGGGGTTG
>CAYSEO010000460.1:0-3160 GCA_964429885.1 uncultured bacterium | reverse complement strand
ACGTCGAGCGGACAGTCCTTGCCACGCTCTCAGGTGTCGATTACCCCTTTATCACCAGTTTCTCACCACTTACTGGTGAGGCCAACTGATCAGCGGTCTGTTACTATCTAACAAGACCAGTGACTTCCCCCATCTCGAAACGCGTCTGCATTGTTTTTGTAGATATACTTTCATGACAAACTATGAATACCAAGTTTCTTCCCTTCACCCTTACAATCCTCTCAACCTTGTGTGTAGGCGTAGTGCCAGCATGGGCCGAAACCGTCGTTGAGAAGGTTGCTAGAACTGGAGTACTTACCGCTGGCACCAGAAGTGACGCGATCCCCTTTGCCTATGTGGATGAAGAGAACGAGTGGACAGGGTATTCCATTGATCTCCTGGTCTTGATCAAGGAACAACTGGAACAGGAGCTAAATAAGGAGATCCAACTGGAATTGGTGGAAGTGACTCTTGAGGATCGCATCCCTCAGGTCCGGAGTGGGGAACTGGATATCCTCTGTGATATCACCAGTTTCACCTGGGATCGGGATCGAGTGGTTGACTTCACCATGCCATACTTCCAGACGGGTACACGAATTCTGGTCAGGGAGGATAGCTCCATTGATGGATCGGAGGAGTCCTTGGCAGAGCAGCGTATTGGGGTTATCTCTGACACCATCAGCGACCAAGTAGTCGCCGTGATCCAGCCCGATGCAGAGCTGGTGACCATTGAGCGTCGCGAGCAGATCCTGGAGGGATTAGAGAGCGGTGATCTAGATGGGTTTGCCTTTGATGGTCTCCTGCTAGAAGCCACTCGCCGAGCCCAAGATGAGGAGAATCAATACAAAGTAGTCCCCCCCTTTGATCAGCTCCCTTACGGTCGCCAGAACTACGCCTGCATGGTGCCGGAGAACAACTCCACTTTCCTCAACTACGCTAATCTGGCCATCGGTCAATTTATGATGGGTGTGCTGATCGAGGATGAGGACTATACAGAGATCCTGGAACGATGGTTCGGGGAAGAGGGGGAATTCCCCGTCGATACAGAGCTGTTTCGCCAATACTTCCGGGTTGCCATCGGGTTACGGGAGCAAATCAATCTTGAATCTGCGGAGGAAACTGAGGAGGAAACTGAGTAATCAGGTCCTGAGTCGAATCCCAGTCTCTTTCCCTATCAGGTTTGCTATCTATATCGAAATCAATCAATGGAGGTTCATGTGATGAAACTGTCTCAATCCAGTAGCCTGATCAGCTTTCTCCTCATCTTGGCTATGGTGTCCCCTTCAGAATCAGCTGAGGCTCACACGGCTTCTGACGAATCATCCTCAGCAACTATTGAGGATCGGATCAAACGGATCTCCTCTGCTCTTCAGGAAAGAGAGACCCAACTTGACTTGGATCCTGACGTTGCTCCTGAGGTGGCTCCCCTAGTGGCCCAGTTCAGAAATGCCTTTCGGAATGGGGGAGGGTTTAGAAACGGCGGGTTTCGGAATGGGGGAGGATTTGCTAACCGACCCGGCGGCGGCGGATTTGCCAACCGGGTAAGCGGAGGAGGATTTCTTAATAGTGGACCCGGCTGGCGAAATGGTTTCAGAAATTCTCCTGGGTTTTATAACTATCGGAGATAGATCAATCACTGCAGATCAAATCCAAAATGGGGAGGAATCATGCCTGAAGTTTCAACTAAACTGAGAGAGGGACAAATTTACTCGATGGATCAGGAGTTTGGTCCTATCGATCTGGTGATCCTTCAGGCTACGCCGTTCTGCAATCTTGACTGTGATTATTGCTATCTCCCTGACCGGACCATTAAGACAGTCTTTGATCTCGATCTGATCGAGCCCATTTTTAGGGAGATATTCACCAGTCCCTATCTAGGTGAACAGCTGACTATCTGTTGGCATGCGGGTGAACCCCTAGCAGTTCCCAGATCCTTTTACGAGGAAGCTACCCACAGGATTGAGAAGGTATCTCAGCAATACAATGAGAGTAACTGTTGGGTCAAACAATCGCTCCAAACCAATGGTACCCTAATTAATCAAGCCTGGTGTGATCTTTTCACCGAGCATCAGATGGAGGTGGGGGTGAGCATCGATGGACCTGCTTTCCTGCACGATGCCCATCGCAAAACAAGGAAAGGAACAGGATCCCATGTCAGCGTCATGCGAGGGATCGAGTTTCTTCAGAAGAATAATATCGATCTCCATGTGATCTGTGTGATCACCCAGGAGACTCTAGGTTATCCTGATGAGCTGTTTGCTTTTTTTGTGGACCATGGGATCCAGAATGTTGGATTTAATATTGAGGAACTAGAAGGAGTAAATACCCGATCCTCATTGTCTGGTCAGGAAATCGAGATAAAGTATAAAAGGTTTGTCGAAAGATTTTGGGATCTGGTCTCTAGCTCCGAGGGCAAGATGATCCTAAGAGAATTCGAAAGGATCGGATCCGTTCTTTACGGGGATTGCGAACGCCTTAGAAGTGGCTTGACTACACCTTTTGTGATCTTAAATTTCGACGTCCATGGTAACTTTACAACCTTTGACCCCGAGCTACTGGGTGTCAAGACTCAGGACTATGGAGATTTTATTTTTGGCAATATCTGGCAGGACAGTCTCGAATCCATCATCCAGACAGACAAATTCCAAAGGATCTATTCCGATATTAAAGCAGGAGTTTCCCTCTGCCAGAGCACTTGCCAGTACTTCAGGAGTTGTGGAGGGGGATCTGCCTGCAATAAATATTGGGAAAATGGGACATTTCGATCCTCAGAGACCATGGCTTGTCGTCTATACGAGAAGATTATTATGGATGTAGTGCTGACCAAGCTCGAAGATACCCTAGGACTGAAATAGGTATTCTGTTGTTAATATTATTCAAGGGCTAGATCTGACCGATCATCCTCGATACTGAAATTGACCACTGATGAAGGTTGCGTAGAGATCTCTTCAGTGGAGTCAAATCCCCACTGTGTAAGTGTCTTCTCTGCATGGAGTTGTCTTCAGCCGACACCTGCCAATACCACAAGCGCTTGTTTCTTTCTCGTCTTTTGACCCCGAGACAATCGGCTATAGACTTCTGCGGCCCACGGATTGTATCTCATCATCACCCATAAGTAGATCGGCGAAATTGCTTTGACATGCACTATATAGACTGTATAAACGTTTTTGCTGATCGACTT
>CAYSEO010000459.1:0-3167 GCA_964429885.1 uncultured bacterium | reverse complement strand
GGGGCGAATCCAACCTGGGCTGGGTCCAGCGATACCCCCAGTAACTGGCCCACCCGATCACCCCCAAAATGGTGACACTGACGATGAAGCCCCCCCAGGGAAACCAGCGGATGAACCGCCAGATCTGTTGAGCAATGGTCAGATGGGGCTCGATCTCGATGGGCAAGGGACGATGGCGTCTGAGGAAAGATCCACACCGCCGACAGTGATGATCTTGATCGTGATTGATCCAGCGGCAGGTGGGACATCGACGCATGGAAGGGACAAGATAGCAGAGAATACCGCCAATTATATCTGTAGATCCCACCTCAGGACGCAGCAGATGATCAATCTATAGAGGAGTTGATCTAGTCTGAGTGCAGGATGCCAGACAAGACTATGACCGATACCTCGACTCGCAGCCCGATCCATAGGCAACATGCCACCCTCGCCCTGGCCGTGCAATATCTGGAGGTGGGGGAACTCCGCAAGGCAGAGCAACTGTGTCATCAAGTCCTAGGGGCAGATCCGGCACAACCGGATGCATATCACCTGCTGAGCCTGATCGCCCTGCAAGTCAGACAACCCCAGATGGCTCTAGCCCATGTGGAGACTGCTATCCAACTCTACGATCAAAACCCAGAATTCTTCTGCCATCGCGGCGTGATCTATCGCATCCTAGGCCAGATGGAACAAGCGATCAAGTCCTATCAACAGGCTCTGAATTTAGATCCCCATTACCTGGATGCTCACTTTAATCTGGGTAATCTTTGGTTATTAACGAATCGGGATCAACAAGCTCGGGACTGTTATCTGCAGATCTTGGAACGAGATCCCGCCCATGCCTGGGCCTATTGTCAGTTGGGAACGATCGCGGATCGTCAGGGGGATCTATGGCAAGCCGAGAACTACTATCGACAAGCATTGCATCTTGAGCCCGATCTTGCGGAGGCTCATTTTAATCTAGGCAATCTACTGAGGGAGCAGGGCACGGATCAGCCTACTATCGCTCACTACCGGGCGGCTCTGGAGCTGAAACCCGGTTATCTCTCTGCCCAGATCAATCTGGCCCAGATCTTAGAGCAACAGCAAAACTGGCAGGATGCGATCGATCTTTACCAGCAGATCTCCACTCAAACCAACACTAGTAAGGCTGAGATCTGGGCCAATTTAGCCCACTGTTATCTGGCCCTAGAGCACTCTGACACAGCCCAACATTATCTTCGACAGGCGACTCAGGAGGATCCCCGCCAACCTCAATATTACCTGGCCTGGAGCCAGATCCGGGTAGAACAGGGGCAATGGCAAGAGGCGATCGCGATCCTCCAACAGGGTGTCGATCTCAATCCCGATCAAGCGGATCTCGTGATGCGAGCTGCTCAGATCCTGATCCAGAACGGGGAGTTAGGGGATGGGCTTGCCTGTCTGGAGCAGGTCATTCAGTTACAGCCTGATCGGTTCGACGCCCATAGATTATTGGGATCCATACATCATCAGTTAAACCAATGGGACAAAGCTGAACAGCACTTGCGTCAAGCGATCAAGCTCAATCCACAGTCATCTCGCGCCATGGAAATGTTAGGACAGGCGCTATCCCTCCAGGAGCGGATCCCTGAGGCCATAGGGATCTATAAACAGGCGCTCTATCCCCAACCCAACCAGGTTTCTCTACATGTGGCCCTAGGTCAGGCTCTGCTGAAAACAGGAGATCTGGCCCAAGGCTTCGCAGAAATGGAGTGGCGCTTCCAAGGGACCGATCTAGATCTCTCTCCGGATCAACTTTGGGATGGATCTGATCTAACGGGTAAAACGATCCTGCTACACAATCAAACCCAGAGCTCGATCGCCCCGGTCGGATTAGGAGAGTTGATCCTTTACCTGAGGTTTATTCCTGAGTTAACCCAGAGAGGCGCCCAGGTTGATATTGTTGATCCGCCACAATACCCCATGAAGCCATTACTAGAGAGGATCCCAGGTATTGCTCAGGTGTTGCACTCTCTCTGTCAAGATCAAGACTACGATTACCATTGTCCGATCGCCAGTCTGGCTCATCGCTTGGGGATCACTTGGGAAACCCTACCGACATCCGTCCCCTATCTGACTCCGACAACGGATCCAGTTCATCAAATCCAGCTCAATACCAATTTGAACCCTCAGGATCTGAATATCGGAATCGCCTGGTCTCCCAACTCTTGGGATGCTTTAGATTCGTTGGAGGGGCAACGTCGTACCTGTCCCCTGGCTCTGTTTCTACAACTCTTGGCGATCCCAGAAGTCAAACTCTGGGGGCTCAGTGACCTTTCTGATTCAGATAAAACCTCTTTAGATCCTATGGCAGGCTTCACCGATCTTAGCCCTCAGCTCCACGATCTGCCTACGGTAGCTGGGGTGCTCGATCGCCTAGATCTGGTGATCTCAGTGGATACAGCCTACGGGCACTTGGCGGCAGCCCTAGGTAAATCGGTGTGGCTGCTGTTGCCTTTCCCCTGTGGTTGGATCGGATCCCAGGATCGATCTGACTCCCCCTGGTATCCAACCATGAGTCTATTCAGACAATCCCAACCTGGAGATTGGCATGGGATCTTCCGTCAGATTGCTTGGAGGGTGCGATCCCAATTGGCGGCTGAGGAGTCTTAATATGCCGGAGCAGTCTATGATGGCGGCGGTGTTTCATTATTCTCTGTAACGAGAGATGCAAAGGATCCGGATTGAGCTACGATCCTGAGCTACAGTTTAGATCGAGCATGAGCTCAATAGAACCTCTCCAAGCCCAACCCGGTGAATACCTCGAATCACCCTCTCGATCTGTGTTGTCCAGGCCATATTCCCTATATCACCGCCTGGGATTGGCAACGGCAACGAGTTCAGATCTTGCAACAGCATCCCTACCTCAACGACGGATTATTGCTGCTCACCCATCCCCCGGTCTACACCCTCGGTCAGGGATCGAAACTGGATTTCCTCAACTTCGATCCGCAGCATTCTCCCTACGAGATCCATCGCACCGAGCGGGGAGGGGAGGTAACCTATCATGGTCCCGGTCAGTGGGTGGGATATCCCATCCTCCAGCTCAAGCGTCATCAGCCCGATCTGCATTGGTATCTGCGGCAATTAGAGCAGGTCTTGATCGAGGTCCTGGCCCAATTGGACATCAAAGGGGAGCGGATCCCAGGATTAACTGGGGTTTG
>CAYSEO010000458.1:0-3173 GCA_964429885.1 uncultured bacterium | reverse complement strand
CGCCCCCTCCAAATTGGCCTGCCGTAGATCCGCCCCCGCGAGATTAGCCCCCTCCAAATTGACCCCGCGCAACTCACAGCGGGCCAGGATCGCTTTCTCCAGATTGGCTCCCGTCAGTAATGCCTCCTGGAGATCGGATCCTTCGAGGGAGATGGGTGTCAAAACCGCCCCCACCAGATTGGCCTTACGTAATCGAGCACCCAGAAACACTCGCTCTCCCTGGGCAAACCGCTTGAGCAGCTGGGTAGCATTCCTTACTACGAACATAACCCAACCTCAAAGCCTACCTAGGCCCAGTGCTCACCAGACTCAGATCGAAGCCGCTCAAGGTCAACCGGATAGAGCCCTGCATGCCTCGATCTCCTCTGTCATCCATCATTCATCATGATCCCAGAGGACAGCAAGATCTGGGGATCATTTGCCCAAGCGAAAGAAAGATCCCAGGTTCACACCTGAGCAACGCTCAGATGACTTCCTGGGATCTTCAAGATCAGATCAAGCTAACGATGAAGCTGAGGTGAACTCGACACCTGCTGAGAATTAGTAGTCGTAGTCACCCATGCCACCGCCAGCAGCAGCACCGGTCTTGGGCTCAGGCTTATCCACCACGATCGCCTCGGTGGTCAACACCATGCTGGCGATGGAGGCCGCGTTCTGCAGAGCGGAGCGAGTCACCTTGGCCGGATCGACGATCCCCACCTCGAACATGTTCACGTAGGTGTCGTTCTGAGCATCGTAGCCGGTGTTGAACTCCTTCTCCTTCACCCGCTCCAGCACGATGGCGCCGTTCTGACCCGCGTTGTCCGCGATCCGACGCAGGGGAGATCCGAGGGAGCGAGCCACCAGTTGTGCCCCCACCAGCTCATCGCTGGACAGGTTGGTGGTAGACCACTCGGTCACAGTGGGCACCAGGTGAGCCAGGGTAGTACCGCCCCCAGGCACGATCCCCTCTTCCACCGCAGCCTTGGTGGCGTTGATGGCATCCTCCAAGCGCAGCTTCCGGTCCTTCATCTCGGTCTCAGTGGCAGCCCCCACCTTGATCACCGCCACACCGCCAGACAACTTGGCCAGACGCTCCTGCAACTTCTCCCGATCGTAGGAGGACTCGGTCTCCTCAATCTGGCGACGGATCTGCTCACAACGAGCCTTGACCGCCTGCTCATTACCCTCAGCCACAATGGTGGTGGTGTCCTTATTGATGGTCATCCGCCGGGCGGAACCGAAGGACTCCAAACGAGCATTCTCCAGTTTCAGACCTCGATCCTCGGTGATCACCTCACCACCAGTCAGGGTAGCAATGTCCTCCAACATGGCCTTACGACGATCGCCGAAGCCAGGAGCCTTGACTGCGGTCACGTTCAGCACACCCCGCAGCTTGTTCACCACCAGGGTGGCCAGAGCCTCCTTCTCGATGTCCTCAGCGATGATCAGCAGCGGACGACCGGAGCGAGCCACCTGCTCCAACACCGGCACCAGATCCTGCACCAGGGTGATCTTCTTGTCGGTGATCAGGATGTAGGGGTTCTCCAGTACTGCCTCCATCCGCTCCATATCGGTGGCGAAGTAGGGGGAGATGTAGCCCTTATCGAAGCGCATCCCCTCAGTGATCTCCAGCTCGGTGGTCATGGACTTACCCTCTTCCAGGGAGATCACACCCTCGCGGCCCACCTTATCCATGGCCTCAGCGATCATCTTGCCCACTTCCTCGTCGTTACCGGCGGAGATGGAGGCCACCTGAGCCACCGACTTGGAGTCCTCAACGGGACGGGCATGTTCCGCGATCTGATCCACGAGGAAGGCCACCGCCTTGTCGATCCCCCGCTTCAGGGCAATGGGGTTGACCCCAGCCGCCACGTTCTTGAGACCCTCCTTGACCATGGCATGGGCCAGCACCGTAGCCGTGGTGGTGCCGTCCCCAGCCGCATCATTGGTTTTGGAGGCCGCCTGCCGGATCAGGGACACGCCGGTGTTCTCGATATGATCCTCCAGCTCGATCTCCTTAGCGATGGTGACGCCGTCGTTGATGATCTGAGGGGCACCGAACTTCTTCTCCAGCACCACATTGCGACCCTTAGGTCCCAGAGTGACTGCCACTGCCTCAGCCAGCACATCCATGCCGTGCTCTAAGGCCCGACGGGCATCTTCGTTGAAAATGATTGACTTCGCCATAGGGACTTCCTCTCAATGGTTGAAATGAACAGCGTCTGATGGGATCTGATCGGTCTGCGACATCGATCCGTCTGGGCGGGAGGATCTACTCAACGATGGCCAGGATGTCCCGCTCCGCCAGTAGCACATATTCCTCGGAGCCCAGCTTCACCTCGGTACCGGCGTACTTGGAATAGAGCACCTTGTTGCCCACGGCCACTTCCAAGGCCACCAGGTTGCCGTCGTCATTGCGCTTGCCAGGTCCGACCGCCACCACCTCGCCCACTTGGGGCTTCTCTTTGGCAGTGTCCGGCAGGAAGATCCCCCCTGCAGTCTTCTCCTCCTGGGTGGCGATCTTGATCAGGACCCGATCGCCAAGGGGCTTTAAGGTCGAAGCATTCAGTGTGAGTGTTGCCATATCAGTCTCCTCCGTGGTTTGTTGACACGAAGCCTAGAATCAAGTGAACGTTGGTCTAAGTCCCGTGGGTGAAGGTCTCTAGCAGTTAGCACTCTCACCACACGAGTGCTAGTGTACCAGCGTTGTTTTCGCTCTGACAATAGGTGAGGGGAGCTGAGCTCAGGTACGGATTCCTCTACAGATCGGTCTGGATCAGTCGGTTTACCCTACTGGAACAGGGTTTGTTAGAAAGATCACGCTAGGGAAGTCCAGATCTACGGAAAAATGGGGCGAGGGGGTTGCCGAACACAGATCAATGAGGTTCATTTTAAGCAGGTGGCAGAGGAGTAAACCCCATGAGACTTAATCCAGCTCGATCGGCGCTTTGGTCTAGAGGTCTATTGTTTGGCTGTTGTCTTGTCATTTTGCAGGGGGTAAGCTCATCGGTCGCTTGGGGACAGCCCGGATCTGAGGCCCCAGGGCAAGGGGGGCTGACGGGACCCCAGTTAGATGACAGCCTGACCGAATTACGGGCCACGTTCTCTGAGATCGAGACCTTTGAGGTGGCAGATTTCCCCATCAGCTCTCCCGCCTATGCCATCGCCATCGAGACGGGATACGGTGTGGG
>CAYSEO010000457.1:0-3187 GCA_964429885.1 uncultured bacterium | reverse complement strand
CTGTCGAGAGATCAGGATCTGATCAAGGAGTCGGTCAGTCAGGTTCACTCCTAGAAAGACATCTCATCATCCCCCATACTGGTGTCGCGATCCTGGCGGGAGCCCAACAGCTCCAATCGATCCACCCGGATCACAGGCTTATGGCGCTCATCACCGCTGTTGCGATCCTTCCACTGGTCAAACTTCAAGGTCCCCGTCACCCCGATCAGGCTGCCCTTACGGACATACTCGCCCGCGATCTCCGCTGTCCGCTCCCAGATCTCCAGATCGAACCAGTCTGGCTCATCATCCCCTTTACGGCGACGTTTGACCGCCAAGGTCAGATTACAGACCACTCGGCCCGACTCAAAGTAGCGCAGTTCCGGATCCCTGCCAGCCCGCCCCACCAATGTGACTAGGTTTAAGCTCATCGCCTGCTGCCTCTCAGAAACACTACCGTTGTAACGCCTACGGGGAGATCTGGCTACTGCCTAGAGAACCTATGGCTCTTCGGTCAACAGTTGAGATTTCTGGATTATGTTGAGATTTCTGGATTATGTTGAGATTTCTGGATTATGTTGAGATCACCAGATCAGCGAGACATCTCTACCGGCACCCGCTCCTCTAACTGCTCACTGTTTTCTGATAACTCCACAGAACAGAGCATCGCTCGGACATTGGGACCGAAGTAGATCACATCCCCAGTGCTCAAGCTATGGCTCTTGATCCGGCGATCATTGACGAACACCCCATTGCGGCTGGGTAGAGATCTCTCTCGATCCCCATCGAACAGGGAATAGGTATAGTGGCTCCCGGAGGGCACCCGCACCAGATAAGCGTGATGGCGGGAGAGATAGCGATCCTGGATCCGGATGGAGTTATCTGCCGACCGACCGATGGTATGGATCACCTTCTTGAGAGGATAAGCCTGGATCTCCAACTCCTTCTCCACGATCAGGATAAAGCGAACACCCGTTTCCTCCTCCCCTAAGCTGGCAGGGGTCGGTGCCACCTCGGTCCCGGCTCCACCTGATCGGAACGGTAGAGGTGTAGCCTGGATGGTGGTAGTCAGCACCTGTGAGTCCTCGCCAGGCACTGGATTGGGTTCGGAAGCAGCTGTAGACATGGCTAACAGGGTAACAGGATCGATGGTGGTTTTGAGGCTTGACAAGAGTGGGTCAGTCTCTGCTCAATCTCAGTATGGTCATGACAAGGCTTGATCTACCGCTCGTATTCTAGGCCAGCATCCCCAATGGCCACCCCTCATTGATCTGGATCACACAAGTCCCTGTTTTCGTCTGGTAATATAGGTTGTCCTGATCATCGTGTATGGAGAAATACGGTTGGCAGGTGCTGATCTGCTCTCGTGGACCAAGGTGAGGGACACTGCTGTCGAGCGATCGGGCTGGGAAGATGACGGAATCAGAACTCGTCCAGTATTTCGATTACTTCCTCCAGAACTATCAGATCCAAACGCAGATCATGCGTCGGGATACGAAGCTATACATTATGCTGAACCGGCCTGCCGGGATCGAGATGGATTACCCGTTCTTGACGGAGGCCATCGTCGAACAGCTCAAGTCTCTACCCCTGGATGGGATCCAGACCGTGACCCTCAACAGTCGGATCTTGGGGGAGACCGCGCCGGATTGGAAGACTGCTATATCCCTAGCGGCTCCAGAAGCTCCCACCTCAGTCGCCACTCCATCCCCGCCCCAACAAGCATCTTCGGAACCTCATCCCCAGGGATCCGAACCTCGCTCCCGAGGTCAAACCCCTCGACGGAGCTCCTCTCGTCAGTCCACCCCGCCCGCTTCAGGATCAACTCCCAGCACGAAGGGAACCCAGTCTCCTCCAAAACAGAGGACGGGTCCTGAGCCTACCCACACTGCAACTCAACAAACCCGTTCTGAGGCTTCACCGCCAGCTCCAACCGAATCCCAGGCAGCCTTTCCAAGGGGTTCAGACTCCACCTCCGCAGAAGCTGCGGGATCACCTACCCCCCCCGCTGCCAGTTCCGCCGAGGACACCCCAGCCCTAGATCTCTCCAGCTACTGCTTTGTCCGCAACCAACTGCTGATCAAAACCTCTCTACCCGATCCAGACCCTGAGGTGGCGGCAGCGGTTCATTTCTTCCATAAGCTACCGGAGGCCCAGAAAGCGGAAGTGGCCCCCCTACTGGTCAAGTTTTTCAAGCAGCCGGAGACCTACGATCTGGAGGAGCTGCCTGAGGATCAACAGGAATGGCTGAGCAAGATCCAGGCGCTCAATGAGCAGAAGCTGAAGTCAGTGGCCGTCTGGTTGAGTCGCTATTGTGCTGATGCTGATCGGGCGCTCACCCAGATCAACGCTACTCTCAAGATCTTCGCGCCTCAGCAGGTTTCCAGAGCCCCTGCTCCTGCAGGTACAGATCAAGCCGGATCCACCCCCTCAGGGCAGAGATCCTATGCAACCGGATCGGGTTCTGCCCCTACCGGATCCCAAACCGCTGCCCCTTCTGGATCTCAAACGGCTGCTCCTGGATCTCAAACGGCTGCTCCTGGATCTCAAACGGCTGGATCCACAACTGGGGCACGGCGATCCACTGCACAACGATCGGCAAAGCCCCCCAAGTCTGCCTGGCAACGCATCGCTCTACCCATCGTGGGGGCCTGTCTAGCCGTGGTTGTCATCTTGGGTGGTGTGTGGGTGGGATTCTCCTCCTACGGCAGCAGCTACTGTCACCCGCCCTCTGAGTCCGCCACCAGCCAGGATCAGGATCGGTACCATCTTTGTCTATTGACCAGTCGCATGGTGGGGGATGGTGAGATGGCCAGTGCCTCCCGTAGCGCCACCCGTCTGCAGCCTGAGCCATTGCAGCAGATCCCGAATTTATGTAGTCAGGAGGCGAACAGCTCTGATTTCTCCTTGTTCTGGGGGGAGATCGCTGACGAGAGCTATCGGGTGGCGGAGGTGATGCCAGGGCTCTATGCTATCGATCTGGAGCAGCAGTTTCAGGGGGGAACTCGGGATCTACAGCGCTATGGTTGCGTGTTTCGAGGCACAGCCAATAGTGACTTGGCCCTAGTGGATAGCGATCGTTTGCCCAGGGATTGGCCGGAAACCCCTTACTCTCCCTCAACTACGGATGACTTGTTCGATTTGGAGGCGGGCTCTCCTGCTGCCTTAGGGGGGCTCGGTCCCTTCTTCTTCCTATCCCTAGGGGCGA
>CAYSEO010000456.1:0-3191 GCA_964429885.1 uncultured bacterium | reverse complement strand
TCTTCCTCCACAAAATGAACCGTAGCCACATCAAACTCCACCGGGCTCACCTTGATCCCCAACCCACTGAGCCAATCCGCGATCTGGGCCGTCTCATCGATCGGTTTCCCCTCCGCCACCCGCTCTGCCCATTCCACCAACAACGGCTGAAACCCCTGATCCGCCAAAAAGTCCCCATAACTCTCCACCAACGCCGCCAATCGAAACCGCTCAGCAGGATCTTGGATCGTCAGCGCCACCGCCTGAAGCACCCGCTGGATCTCATCTTTCGCCTCACTCGGGCGCAAGCAGGCCAACGTCGTCCAATGAGGCCTCTCCCCCAACATCAAAGGTCGATCGGAGGGATCAGGCTGCTGAGCCTCCACCTGCAACCGATGCCGCAGATAAGCCACCATAAACCGCTCCAGATCATTCAAGCGCGACTCCCCAAACTGATCTCGGAGATAGCGCAACAGGTACCGACGAGTGGCAGCCTCCATCTCATACAGGTCATACCCCACAGGCGTACACAACCCCGACAACAACACATCCGCCGCCCCATACCAAGGACACCGAGGCAAAAACGTCTCCCGCAGACAATAGATCACATCGGTCGTCAACGTGAGTGGAAACGCCCCATGGGCAGCCAAATGAGTTGCCTGACGTCCATACTGCCGCTCAAACACCCGCACCCGTCGCTCCGTCAAATCAGGCCGGAACTCATCAGATCGAGTGGAAACTGAAACCATCACCCTCTCCTAACTCAGAGCCCGAAACACCAACGGATCCGCAGACACAGGCTGCTTAGCCAACTCCAACACCTGCGCTCCATCCACCGAGATCATCCGTCCATCCAACAGCCTCGCGATCTCCTGAGCCAGAGTCCCCTGCCACCGATCTTGAGGAAAAGGATTCAACCACACCAGCTGCCGCAAACAGGGATTCAGCCGGATCAAAAACGTCATCCACCCCAACCGATAAGCCTGCGTAGAGCTGAACTGAGTCGATTGAGTCGTGCCCCCCTCACTCCAGATCACCACGATCGACCGGCGCGGGTGCATCCGAGACAAGATCTGATCTAACGAGATCGCCCGAGTGGGATGATCCCAATCATAGAGATAGTCATCAGGAAAAGTCGTAAACCGAAACAGATAGCCAGGACTGATCTGTCGAGACTCGATCGCTTCCACCAAAGGTTGCAAAGCAGGCTGGAAAGGCAACATCACATCACTATCATCCACCAACAGGATCAGCTCCGCCCTCTTACTCAACACCGGACGCATCACCACATCCGTGAAATAGCCTGCCTGATTGATCCGCTCCACCGTAGCCTCCAGATCAAGCTCCCTCAATGATCCCTCCCGCAAGGGTCTCCGCAGCAGACACCAACTATCCAACACCGTGCGCGTTGGCAAAGGCAAATCCGTAGGCGTAAGGCAGAGATCGGTTTGATCCACCTCCGGTAATTGAGGGGACTCCGTCTTGATCGCAATAGGGACCTGAGGATGTTGAGTCGGCTGCTGGGCCGGCATCTTACGAGGAGGAACCTGGGGCAATCGCCGTGTAGATTGGGGCGACTTGGGTGTCTCAGGAGGGGGCGTTACCGGAGATCGCTGAGCACGGATCTCTCGACTCTTTTGGCGCACATAGCGAGTAAAGGTCTCCTCAAAGATCTCACGATCAAAATGATGACTAGGCTTGACCCATAAGATCCGACAAACCTCACGCAGATCTTGCCAATTGGGATCCCAGTTCCGCAAACCAAACCCTTGCCCCAACGCTTGCCGTAGCAGATCGTAGTGTTCCGGCGAGAGCTTCATTCCCGCCCGTTGCAGCAGGATGAATAGATCGAGAAAGGGACTCTCCAGATTAGTGCTCATCCACCTATTCTCCCCGCCTCTGAGCTTGAGTATACAGATCTTGACCTGCCTTGGTCTTGATCAAGATCCCTAATAGATGTCGCTGCTCCTCACCCATCAGACCCTCAAGCTCTGACATCGCCTCCTGCACCGATTTCCCTTCCTGGATCAACGCCGTCAGAAACTCCAACAGCTCACTAGTTCCAGGCGGACGGCTACCGGGCTGTCGCTCCAACAGGTGACGGATCTTGCCAAACTCCTCCAGAGCCTGATCAACAATCGTCTGCTTATCCACATCGATCTGGCCAAATCGAGCCCGAACGATCCGCCGCAGAGAATCTTCTTGAGGGAAATTCACATAGTAGTAAAGACATCGTCTCAGAAAAGGTTCAGGCAGAGGTTTCTCACGATTACTGGTGATCAGAATGATCGGCTTAACACTAGGATCTGGAGGTGGAATATCCAGATCGATCTCAGAAACCCTAAATCGCATCTCATCAAGTTGCAGAAGTAGATCGTTAGGGAAATCACTATCTGCCTTGTCAATCTCATCAATCAACAGGATCGGTCGATAGGATTGATCCTTGAGGGCACTACCGAACGGACCATATTGGAGGTAACAGGTTTTGTCCGACAACCGGATCTTGAGATCTTTATATTCTTTTTTTCCCAAGTATTGCTCTAGATGGACTGGATCTGAGCCGATCAGCTGAGCATCCCGCAATCTCCCCACAGCATCAAACGAATATAAACCATCTCGGGCACGGCTAGTAGAGGTGACATTCCAACTATAAAAATTCCACCACTGATGATCTTGATCATTCCTTCGATCAGAGCATAGATTCTTCTGAGTCAACTCATAGGCGATAGCACCAGCCACCCGAGTCTTACCACAACCTGGTTCCCCTTCCAACAACAGGGGACGCTGCAATCCGATCGCCAGATTAACTGCCTTTTTCAGTCCAGGATCAGGAAAGTAGGGGAAATACTCTCGCCCCTCAGGATCTCGGACTCCGTCTTGGGGAGGATGGTATTGATCCTCTCCGGTGTAGGTATAGTCGTAATCCATATGTGTCATCCTGCTAACCTCCACATCGGTTCGAGCTCTGCAATGCCGCCCTCAATCTGGAAGATATCGCAAATCCGCTCTATCGTACTAACTGGATCCAAGCTCCACTCATTCCTGAGGATATCAATAATCTCTTCGCCAGTATAGCCCATGTCAACCAAAACTTGATAGGTTGAATATCTCGACAACCAATCTCAAACATCTTCAGAAGTGATCTTTACTAATGGATCAAGAGGGATGGGAATCCTTGGATCCACCTCTGTAATATTTGGTGTGTTCTCCAC
>CAYSEO010000455.1:0-3227 GCA_964429885.1 uncultured bacterium | reverse complement strand
GGGGTAAGAATCTGATCGGGGCGTTCCATCAACCGCGTCTGGTGTGGATCGATCCTCTCTTGCTCAAGACATTGCCTCAACGGGAGCTACGCTCTGCCATGGCTGAGGTGATCAAGTATGGGGTGATCCAGGCCCCGGATCTGTTTGAGTTCCTTGAGGAGCTACCGGTACTGCATCGGTACAGTGATTTTCGGGCTCAGGATCTGCATCACATTTTGGTGCGTGCGGCGGAATGCAAGGCTCTAGTGGTGCAGCAGGATGAGCAGGAGAAGGGGCTGCGGGCGATCCTCAATTATGGCCATACCCTAGGCCATGCCCTGGAAAGCCTGACTCAGTATCGCGGCTATCTGCACGGGGAGGCGGTGGCAGTGGGCATGGTAGCTGCAGGGGAATTGGCCTGTCTCTCCGGTCGCTGGTCCCGAGCAGAGGCTGATCGGCAACTCCATCTGATCCAGGGGGCTAAGCTACCCCATCAATGGCCCCAGAATCTCCCTCTGGTATCGATTTTGGAGACCCTCAGGGCGGATAAGAAGGTTAAGGACGGTCGGGTGCGATTCATCTTGCCTACTCAACTGGGACAGGTCGAGATCACCGATCAGGTTACGGATCAGATGATCCAGCAGGCTTTGGAGACGATCTCAGTCTAATTAGATCACGACTCAGGTTGATCCCTACAGAGCACAGGACCTTGACCATCGGGGGAACATTGCTCCCCATGTAACCACTCATCCCCGGCTTGGGAATTGGCCCAGGCAGTAGCGGCTATCCCCAGCACCAGTAGAGCGCATAGGGCGCCGAGTTGGACAGATCGCTTGATCATGGTGTCCTCTTGGTAGCGATGGCTTTAGACTTAAGTAGATTGGCAAAATTGCTTTGACACGCACTATATAGACTGTATAAACGTTTTTGCTGATCTACTTACCCTCAGGTTCCCAGCCGGACCCACTGTCCTGAATCCTCTCAACGTGTCATCTGATTGGGTGAGCCCGTGACGGATCCACGAACCGAGATCGAGTCCACAGGCCGGGTGTTGGATGAGCCGAAAGCTCGTTAGACTGGGGAGTGGAAAGATGAAGGAGTGTTACGCCATGACCCAAGCAGGAGCAGATCCCGGCTCTCTCTCGATCCCTGAGTTACAGGCTGAGATCAGTCGGCTCAAACAGGAGAACCGGCAGCTGGAGCTCAAGTTCAGCCAGAACAAGCAACGACTGCATCATCTGGACAGTGAGCTACGCCGTAAGCAGTTCAACGTCAAGCAGGCTCCCAAGCAGGCTCCTCAGTAGGGGCTTGGTGATTCTGCCAATCTGGCTTATCATAACTACAAAGGATACAAATTGTTGATATTTGAATGTGTTTCTCTGGGAGTACCTTTGATGACCACCGAAGCACCTGTCAAGTCGGCACCCCAGTCGTCCCCGACGGTCACCCTGGTCCGCAAGCCTTATCCCAACTATAAGGTGATCGTGTTGGACGATGACTTCAATACCTTCCAGCATGTCACCAACTGTTTGCTGCGGTATATTCCCGGTATGACCCCTTCTCTGGCCCAAAGCCTCACGGAGCAGGTGCATTATGAGGGGGCTGCGATCGTTTGGGTGGGTCCTCAGGAGCAGGCGGAGCTTTACCATATGCAGCTGGATCAGGAGGGCTTGACCATGGCTCCTCTGGAAGAGGCCTGAGGTTGGATCCTCGACTACTCTTTGGTGGCCCCCTCCGATAGGCCCGAGATCAGGAACCGTTGGGAGATCAGAAACATGATCGTGATGGGGAACCCACCCAGAATGGCTGCGGCGGCAAAGTCCCCCCAGAGGAAGTTCTGATCCTGAAGGAAGAACCGCAGGCCCACGGCGAGGGTGAGCTGCTCCTCTCCCAGTAATAGGATGGAGGCGATCGGGAACTCGTTGAAGGTGGTGATGAAGGTGAGAATAAACACCACCGCCAGGATCGGGTAGCTGATGGGCAAGAGGACGTAGATCAGAGTCTGCCAGGGGTTAGCACCATCGATCTGGGCGGATTCCTCCATGGCGATAGGAATCTGCTCATAATAGCCCTTGATCATCCAGATGCTGACGGAGATCCCTCCCAGATAGGCCAGGATCAGTCCCCCATGGGTATCCAGGCCCAGGCTGGGGATGACATCCCCGACGAAGCTGACGATGGCGTAGATGGCGATCAGGGCCAGGACGGAGGGAAAGATCTGCAGCAGGAGCAGGCTGTTGATGATGGTGGATTTGTAGCGGAACTGGAGACGAGCGAAGGCATAGGCACAGGTAAGGGAGAGAGCCACCTGCAGACCCGCAGCTAGAGCGGAGACCTTGACGGAGTTCCACAGCCACCTCAGCACGGGAAAGGGCGGATCGATCACCTGTCCTTGAGGATCAGTGTAGGGAATACCCAGGGCCGCCTGCCAATGCTCCCCGCTCAGCTGTTGTGGGATCAGATCCCCGAGGGCTAAATTACCGGGTCGGAAGGAGATGGAGATCACGATCAGGAGAGGGGAGATCAGAATCCCCAGCAAGGTGATCAGAAACAGGTGGGTGCAGAGGATGCGCAGTCCGTGATATCTGCCCTGAACGATGGCCATAGTATGTGCCTGAAATGGAGCTGTCAGGTGATTGTGTCAGATTCTAGGGTAGCCGATAGTTTGTGTAAGTGATCTAACCAGCCACACGGATCGAGTCTGCTTTCTCAGTTGATCCAGTTCTTGATGATCTTCTGGAGGTGGTAATGAATTTGTGGATGATCCTACCCTGCTGGTGAGGCTGTTGGCCTGGGTTTGGGCAAACATCTAATCGATGACGAGCAAGAGACCGTTCATTTGGGATGAGATCTGTTCGACGGGGATCTGAGCTTGTTTGGTGCCTTTGGTGGGTTCGGGTTGAGAGGATCGGAAGCTGCCGCCGGTGTCGGTTTGGGAGTCGCGGCTGCTGGGGAAGTCGGTGGCGGAGACGATGAAAGAGATCGTATTGGGATCGGGGGGCATGGGATAGAGTGAGTGGGTGGTTTGAGGGTATGGTATGGAATCCCTTTCTGTGGATCAGGCGCAAGATCACCTGGGCAAGCTGGTGGATGAGGGTCTGCCTGTGATCATGCGGGGGTGGAGTCGATCCAGCAGGCTGCTCAGGAGGAGTGTATTGATCTTGCGAATCTGGAGTGGAAGGATCAGAAGGGGGACCCACCCCCGGCCCCTCCCAGGAGGGGAGACCCACCCCCGGCCCCTCCCAGGA
>CAYSEO010000454.1:0-3227 GCA_964429885.1 uncultured bacterium | reverse complement strand
CACCATCCCCTTTCGCGCGGTTCTCAGTTCCAGATCTCGTCAGGGCTGATCTGGAGCCAGAGGGAGCCAGAGAGGGGAGTGGTGCGGTTGGTGATGATGATTTTGATCTCCCTCAAGTGAATAAGACTCTGAATATATTATGATTTGTTGTTTTGTTGCGAAACGTATCATCGATTATGCCCATGATCTCCGGTGTGTTATCAGTTTACAGGGCCTCAACAGATCCAGATAGCGAGGCGATTAGGAGACAGTATGGATGGCAAAAACGGGTGTCCAGTCGCCCATGGCGCTCTCAAACAGGCTGCTGGGGGTGGTACAACCAACCGAGACTGGTGGCCCAATCAGTTGAGCCTGAAGATCCTCCACCAACACTCCCCCCACTCCAATCCCATGGGTGAGGTGTTCAACTATGCTGAGGAGTTCAACAGCCTCGATCTGGCAGCCGTGAAGCAGGATCTGTTCCAGCTGATGACCACCTCACAGGACTGGTGGCCTGCTGACTTTGGTCACTATGGACCGTTGTTCATTCGGATGGCTTGGCACAGTGCAGGGACCTATCGGGTTGGCGATGGCCGGGGCGGGGCGAGCACTGGCAACCAACGACTCGCGCCCCTCAACAGTTGGCCTGACAACGCGAACCTGGACAAGGCACGTCTCTTGCTCTGGCCGATCAAACAGAAATACGGTCAGAAGATCTCCTGGGCTGATCTGATCATCCTGGCGGGCAACTGCGCACTGGAGTCCATGGGGTTCAAGACCCTTGGTTTCGGTGGCGGACGTGTGGACATTTGGGAACCCGAGGAAGACATTTACTGGGGATCTGAGACTACCTGGCATGGCGATCAGCACTATGCTGACCAGCGCTTCACTGGCGACCGGGAGCTGGAGGAGCCGCTGGGGGCCTCTGAGATGGGCCTGATCTATGTCAATCCGGAAGGACCCGATGGCAACCCCGATCCGCTTGCGGCAGCTAAGGATATCCGTGAGACGTTCGCTCGTATGGCGATGAATGATGAGGAAACTGTGGCACTCATCGCTGGGGGACATGCCTTTGGCAAATGCCATGGGGCCGCTGATCAGAGTCAATATGTGGGACCGGAACCTCAGAGAGCCACCATCGCCGAGCAGGGCCTGGGCTGGAGGAACAGCTTCGGCAGTGGGAATGCGGATCACACGATCACTAGCGGCATTGAGGGGGCTTGGAGTGCCACGCCGACCCAGTGGAGTAACCACTACCTCCACAACCTGTTTAGCTATGAGTGGGAGCTGGTGAAGAGTCCTGCTGGGGCTCATCAGTGGGCACCTCAACATGGAGCCGGAGCGGGCACGGTGCCGGATGCCCATGATCCCTCCAAACGCCACGCCCCCATGATGCTGACAACGGATCTGTCGCTAAGGATGGATCCCACCTATGAGCCGATCTCAAAGCGCTTCCACGAGAATCCTGATCAGTTGGCCGATACGTTCGCCCGAGCCTGGTTCAAGTTGACCCACCGGGATATGGGACCTCGCTCCCGCTATCTAGGCCCAGAGGTGCCAACGGAGGAGTTCCTCTGGCAAGATCCTGTCCCCCCAGTCACCCATGGCTTGATCGACGAGCAGGACATCGCTGCCCTCAAGGACAAGATCCTCGCGGCGGGTTTGTCGATCTCTCAACTGGTTTCAACGGCCTGGGCCTCAGCATCAACGTTCCGAGGATCTGACAAGCGGGGTGGGGCCAACGGGGCACGCCTTCGTCTCGCGCCTCAGAAGGATTGGGAGGTTAACCAACCGGCTCAACTGGCTACGGTGCTCCAGGCCTTGGAGAGGATCCAAACGGAGTTCAACAGTTCCCAGTCGGGTGACAAGCGGGTTTCCCTGGCGGATTTGATTGTTCTGGGGGGATGTGCCGGGATCGAACAGGCGGCGCGGAACGCGGGAGATGAGATCAAAGTTCCCTTCCAACCGGGGCGCACCGATGCCTCACAGGAGCAAACCGGTGTGGATCTCTTCTCCGTACTTGAACCCGCTGCTGATGGGTTCCGCAACTATCTGAAGGATGGGCTGGCGGTATCTGCTGAGGAGTTGCTGGTGGATCGGGCGCAGTTGCTGACGTTAACCGTGCCTGAGATGACGGTTTTGATCGGGGGTATGCGTGTCCTGAATACCAACTTTGATCAGAGCCAGCAGGGTGTGTTCACTCACCAACCGGAGACCTTGACCCCTGACTTCTTCAGGAATTTGCTCGATCTGAGTACAACTTGGAAGGCGACTTCTGAGGCAGAAGAGCTGTTTGAGGGGCGCGATCGGAGGATGGGGGAACTGAAGTGGACCGGCACCCGTGTCGATCTGATCTTCGGTTCCAACTCTCAACTGCGAGCTGTTGCAGAGGTCTATGCCTGTGAGGGATCTCAGCACAAATTTGTTCATGACTTTATCGCCGCCTGGGACAAAGTGATGAACCTTGATCGCTTCGATCTGGCCTAGTTTCGACAAGAGAATTTCAAGGTTCCTAAGCGTAGCCTCACCGATCATCAGGTGATCAGGGCCGAGTTGAGGCTACGCAAATTTATACAAGATCGCCTCTTCATCGAGGCCTAAATGGGTAACTCAACAAGGGCAACTTATCAAGTATTGCAGTCACCACATTGCTTAGGACATGGCGATCGTTTGGCCTAAGAGCTGATTTCTTAAGCAAATCTTAAATCGCTCAAGTCCCGACACAGCAGATATCTGGCAGATCAGCCTCAAAGTAGCCATGATCGCCGAGGGCCTTACACCACAATGACTTTACATTTGTTCGCAAATTAGCTCTAACGATCCAGCTCACCGGACGCCACACTAACTCGAAAGCATGTTGCCGAGGCGATCCGGTGCAGTGTGGGGTTAGGCATGAAGCCAGCCACTATGCTAGATTATGTGCCTACTTGTTGCTGCAAAGAGTCAGACTACACTACAGTTGGATGTATACATCTGCCCAATGTAGATTATGAGCTATCGCGATATCATCACTATTGAGCCTGATAAGCGTGGTGGTAAGCCCTGCATTCGCCGGATGCGGATCACGGTCTATGACGTTCTAGGCTGGCTGGCTGCTGGGATGTCTGTTGAAGAGATCATCGATGACTTTCCAGAACTGACAGAAATGGATATTAGAGCTTGTCTGGAATTTGCTGCTGATCGGGATCATCGTCTAGTACACTGTGGCTTAGATAGGGTAGCCATCTAGACGGTCAGAGGCTTGCCTG
>CAYSEO010000453.1:0-3261 GCA_964429885.1 uncultured bacterium | reverse complement strand
AAAGGATGGTTATTCGTATGCCTGAAAGAGTCATAAGATTGACGGCGGCTAAAGCTGCACGTTCGTTTTTCCTCCGCCAGCTCAAGCATGGGGGCTTCCAAACGTATCGGAGGTTACCGTGACATGATCTTTGTGGATACGAGCGCCTGGTTTGCGAGTGTTGTCCCTTCAGACACTGACCATGCTGCAGCTGTCTCATGGTTAGGTCAAAACATCCAGCCTCTGATCACTACTGATTACATTGTGGATGAAACCCTAACTCTTTTGAGAAGTCGAGGTGAGGTGTCGAGATCAAATAGTTTGGGAGAGACCTTTTTCTCTGGTCAACTAGCAAGCTTATATTTTCTAAGTGAAGATGATGTACGTCAGAGCTGGCAGGCTTTTCGGCGTTTCTCTGATAAAGATTGGAGTTTTACTGATTGTGCCAGTCGATTCGTGATGTCTAAACTCGGCTTGACTGATGCTTTTTCCTTCGATCACCATTTCCGTCAATTTGGTTTCGTTAATGTTCTGCCTTAATGGCCAGAATATTCTTGCTTTCCTACTAATGTCAACCTCGTAGAGATTCTTCTCTGCTCTAGTTTGAGAATGATGGTGTTGCTTATCAAAACCAATGAACCGATTGTTCTCTCTTAAATCTATGCCCGGATCCGCTCCCCCCACAAGGCCAACAAATGCCGGATCGTCGATCGCACCACCCGAGGGGTACCAAAATCGATCGGCATCATCTGCTCTGGCCACTGCCAATCCCCCAACACAAACGACCGCCACTCCGGCCCAACCACCCAGATCCGATCCAGCTCCGGCATCACCCCCAACTCCCGCGCCGCCAGATATACTGGCACCCGCTCCGGATCCGCCTCCAAGATCGCCATCAACACCCGTTCCAGAGCGAATAGATCCGTAGAAGCCGCCAATACTCCCAAGGCCCGAGGCGATCCACCACTAGGACCATTGCCCTCATGACCGATGATCCCATCCGCGATCGTCAGCTGCGGCCCAATCGTCATGGCCGTCTCCACCAACATGCGCCCAAACCGCAAGGGATCCTTGCCGATCTCCATGTGCCACCAAGCCTTCAACTTACCGGGCACACAGCCAAACAGATTCTTCACCCCTAGGGTGACCCGCAGTTGCATATGAGACTTCACCTTAGGCAGATTGATCACCGCATCCGCCCCTAGAGCCTCCCGACTCAGCCGTAGATGATCGAAGTGTGGCCCTGCCGAGGAGACCCGTTGTCCCTTAAACTCCACGATGGGCAGATCCAGAGCCTGACAAACGGGCAATAGGCCATTCTTCTCCGCCACCCCACGGGCACTACCAAAGGCCGGACTATCCCCAATAAACGGACGTCCCCCCGCCGCGATCACGGACTCCGCCATCACCTGCACGATCTCGGGCCGAGTCGTACATTCATTGGCTGCTCTGGCTCCCGTCAGCAGATTGGGCTTGAGTAGGACTCTGGGTTGATCCACTCCCAGGTTGCCGATCACCGTCTCCATGCCGCCCAAGGGAGCCATCACCTCCGCCAGAGCTTGACGGAGAACATCAAGATCATAAGTCGAGATCCGCTGTAGGCTGACAGGTCCAGGCATGGGGAGATCCGGGAGACATCATCCGCCATTGTTGTCCAGATCCACTCAGATCGCCAGATCGCCAAGTCAGTGGGATCGGGTCCAGTATTCACGACTCCAGGCAGCGCGAAGTAGGATATGCTTGAGCCCCATGGCTACGCACTCGATCCAGACCGAACCGATGACCGATCCTAATCTCAACTCCACTAAAGCTGCCGCTGAGTTCTCGATGGATGACTTCCTCTCCGCCCTGGAGGAACAGGACTTTCCGTTCCAAAAAGGACAGGTGGTGACCGGACGTGTGGTGGAGCACGATTCCAATGGGGCCTATGTGGATATCAAAGCTAAATCCCCCGCCTTCATCCCCCTCAAGGAGATCCCAGCCGCCTCCTCGGAGCAACTCCCAGAAGTCTTGCCCCTGCGCAGTGAGGAGGAGTTCCTGATCATTCGGGATCAGAATAGCGAAGGTCAGATGACCATCAGCCGTCGTCAGCTCCAGCTCAAGCGTCTCTGGCAAGATCTGGCCAAGAAACAGGCGGACAATGAGTCCCTGACGGTGCGGGTAACCCAAACCAACAAAGGTGGGGTTCTAGTGAATGTGCAGGGGTTACGGGGGTTTGTGCCGCGCTCCCATCTGACCCAGCGAGATGATCTAGAAGCCCTGGTGGGCCAGATGATCACCGTGGGCTTACTGCAGGTGGATCCGGGGGCCAATAAGCTGGTGCTGTCCCAGAAGCTGGTGATCCAGACCGAGAGCATGGAGCAGTTCCAGGAAGGTCAATTGATCCAGGGGGAGATCTCCGGGATCAAGCCCTTTGGGGTGTTTGTGCAGCTGGATGGGGTCACGGGACTGTTACATATCAAACAGATCAGTCAGCGCTACATCAGTTCCCTCAGCGATCTGTTCACCCTGGGTCAACCCATCAAAGCGGTGATCGTGCAGATCGATGGCATGAAGGGGCGTATGTCCCTCTCGACACGGGTGTTGGAGAAATATCCCGGCGAGATGTTGGAGGAGATGGAGACCGTCATGGCCCAGGCCGAAGATCGGGTCAGTAAGATGCAGGGTAAGCTGCTCCAGGAAGTCCAAACCTAAGTTAAGTAGATCGGCAAAATTGCTTTGATATACATCATATAGTCTTTATATAGTCTGTATAAACGTTTTTGCTGATCTAGATTCAGTAATCCACCCCTCGCTTCAGATCCGCTCCCTGATCGGCATAGTGTTTATGACAGACCATTTCAGAGTGCACCCCAGCCAGCTCAAAGTAAGGTAGGGGGGCATGGCAACGACCTGTGATGATGATCTCGGTGCCCCTGGGTTTACGCAGCAGGGATTGCACGATCGGATCCACCTCCAACAGCTCCAGATCGACTGTGGGATTCAGCTCATCCAGGATGATCGTCTTGTAGAGACCTGAGGCAATGGCCGCCCGCGCCAGCTCCCAGCCCCGTTCCGCCTCCACATAGTCCAGTTCCTGCTGCTTGCCCCGCCAGACGATGGCATCCCGTCCACACCGCTGATGATCCACCAGTTCTGGGTAGCTATCTTGGAGTGCTCGGATCGCTGCATCCTCCGTGTAACCCGCGCCTCCCTTCAGCCACTGCATGATCAATACTCGGTGGGAGAGATCTTTACTGATGCCCCGCCCGATCGCTTGCAAAGCTCGACCCAGCGCACTGG
>CAYSEO010000452.1:0-3308 GCA_964429885.1 uncultured bacterium | reverse complement strand
CCTCCCCCCAGATCTCGCGTGCTCGCCTTGCCCAAGACGATGGGGAAGAATTGCGTTTTGTTACGAAAGGAGCCAAGGATTAGCATAGGCATAGACGTTAGCGATGAGAGAGCTCGGTGGTAGCAAGCGGTGCAAGTTGGGATCTGGGGGATCCGTCCGTGGGATTGGCTCAGATCCTGTTAGCCCTTTGTGGCACCCAGGTGTGGGTGAGGGGGCGTGAGCATCTGCCAGCAGGGGCGGCGGTGATCGTCAGCAACCATCGCAGTCCGTTAGATGCCCCCATCCTGATCCAGGCCCTCAATCGTCCCATTCGGTTCGCCTGTCATTACTACCTGACCCAGGTGCCGGGGTTACGGGAGATCACCCTGGGGCTGGGCTGTATTCCCCTCAGTCAGGGAAGGCGCAATCAGGTGCGGTTCTTCCGCAAGGCCGAGTCCCATTTGCGGCACCAGGAGTGTATCGGCTTGTTTCCTGAGGGGGCGGATCGGATCGCTCGACCCAGTTCGGCGGTGGAGATCGGGGCGTTTCAGTCGGGGTTTGCCCATCTGGCCCTGCGCTCCCAGGTGGATCCGTTGCCCATTGTGCCTGTAGTGATCCGGGTGGATGAGGAATGGACAGCTCCGGCAGTGCCCCTGCGATTCTTTCGCTGGTTTGATGACTCGGAGCCCCTGTTTCAGCGATTGGGAGATCATCCTGTGGTCATTTACCGGACGGTCTCGGTGATCATTGCGCCGCCTCTGTGGATCTCGGCTCAGGAACGGGGTCTGCCGGATCAGGCTCGGACCCTCTATATCCAGAACCTGACCCACAATACCCAGAAGCTCCTGCAGGGGCTCTTGGGGGATCCAAGGCTGTTTCCCGAAGGAACTCGATAATGCCCTGCGGATCGATGCTCTCGCTCTCACGCTCTTGATACTCTTGGGTGATTCTGATGACCTCCACTGCCTTGACTCGACTTTCCCCCTCGACACCGACTCCCCAACGTCTCCAGCTGATCTATCTGCCAGGGATGGATGGCACGGGACAGCTGTTTTATCGGCAAGCGGCTCTGCTGAAGGACTTCTTTGTGATCCGGTGTATGCGATTCAATGCCTGGGCGGATCCCCGGCAGGAGACCTGGGAGAATCTGGCGGAGCTGGTGCGCTCGAAGCTGGATCCGGAGCGACCAACAGTGTTCTGTGGGGAGTCCTTTGGGGCTTGTGTGGCGCTGCAGGTGGCGGTGCGCAACTCCAGTCGCTGTGCGGGTTTGATCTTGGTGAATCCGGCCTCCTCCTTTCGCCGGGGTCCTTGGTGGTTGGGGGCTGGATCGCGCTTACTGCCCTGGGTGCCGGACCTGTTCTATCGAGCTCTCTCCGATCGCAGCCTGACGATGTTGGCGGAGCTGGATCAGATCGCCCCTTCCGATCGACAAAACCTGGCGGATGCGGTGCGATCGGTACCCCCTGAGGTGACCCATCGTCGTCTGATGATGTTGAGTCAGTTCAACCCTGAGTACCTGCCTCTGGAACGACTCAAGTTCCCGGTGTTGCTGGTGGCGGGAGCTCAGGATCGGTTATTGCCCTCGGTGGATGAGGTGAACCGTCTCTCCCAACGGTTTGCCAAGGCTGCTGTGGAGATCGCCCCCCAGAGTGGTCATGCCTGTCTGTTGGAACGGCAGTTGGATCTGCGGCGGATGGTGATCACTCGGCAGCTGTTGCCCGCTTTCTGGAGATCGGGAGTAAGCTAACGGGCAAGGCTAGGATCCGGTCCCAGGGGGCATTGCGGGGTTCGGCACTGGCCACTGTTGATGATCTCAGCGGGCTGAGGGTTCTATGGTTAATCTCAATGCACTCCCCCACCGTCGCCGGTGTCGCAGACTGTCGATCGGTATGGGTCTGATCCTGGCTTTGGTCCTGGGCGCTCCGCTGATCTGGGGTGAGATCAAGGCTCCTTCCTGGGCACAACCTGGCCCTGGATCCCGAGGCACAGAGGGGCCGCCAGCGGTGGATGTGGCGGTGGCTCAGACTGGGTCTCTGGTGGGAGCTTTGGTGAAGACAGGCCGAACTCAGCCAGTGCGAGAGGTGTCCTTACGGGCTCGGGCTGAGGGACAGATCCTCTCTCTAGGGGTAGATGTGGGGGATCGGGTGGCGGAGGGACAGGGGATCGGCCAGATCGATGACACGATCCTGGACTCTTTTTTGAACCAAGCGGAGGCGGAGCTGCTCTCCCGACAGTCTGAGGTGGCGCAAGGAGAGGCGGAGATCAATCGATCCCGAGCTCAGGTGGAGCAGGAGCGGTTGAATCTACGGCAGGCCCAGGTGGATGCGGATCGTCTCCAGGATCTCTACGAGCAGGGGGCCGTCTCCCGTCAGGAGTCGGAGTTGGCCCAGACAGCGGCGGAGACAGCAGCCCAAGCCCTGCGCACGGCCCAGGAACAGGTCCGCACCAACGAGCAGGTGGTGGAGGCGGCCCAGGCCCGAGTCAATGCCCAACAGGAGGTGATCCGGGAGGCAGAGGAACGGTTATCCTTTGCGGAGTTACTGGCTCCCATCTCGGGGGTGATCCTGGAGCGAGTCACCGAGCCAGGGGATCTGGTGCAGCCAGGGGATCTGATCCTGCGCATCGGCGATTTCTCTGAGGTGGTGGTGGATGTGCAGCTCTCAGATCTAAACCTGGGTCAGGTGAGCCTCGGTCAATCGGTACAGGTCAACTTGGATGCCTTTCCCGATCAAACCCTATCCGGTCAGATCACGCAGATCTCTCCAGCGGCGGATCCCAGCTCTAGCTTGGTGCCCATCGAGATCTCGATCCCCAATGCAGACGCCCGCATCGGCAGTGGTCTGTTGGCTCGGGTGCGGATCCCCCAGGGGGCTCAGGATCGGATCGTTGTCCCGGAGAGCGCCATCCAGGCAGAGGCGGAGGCAGCTCGGGTGTTTGTGGTGGAAGGCTCCGGAGAAGAGGCCGCTGTGATCGCCCGTGGGGTAACGGTGGGAGAGCAGGCGGAGGGTCAGGTGGAGATCCTGTCTGGACTGCAACCAGGGGAGTCTTTTGTGGTGCGCAGTAGCCAGCCTTTGGAGGATGGGCAGCAGGTGCGCTTGAGTATCCTCTCGGATCCACAAAGCCCTTAGCCCTTGGTCTCCGTAAGTTCTCTGAGGTTACTACGCTCACTTCACCCTTAATTCACAAATCGGTCCTAGCCTCAGAAGGCCTATGGGATCATTGCCGCTGATCGGGAACCTGCAGGGTTGAAGGTAGCCGGGATCCTCATCAGAGAGTAAGTAGATCAGCAAAAACGTTTATACAGGCTATATAGTGCATGTCAAAGCAAT
>CAYSEO010000451.1:0-3314 GCA_964429885.1 uncultured bacterium | reverse complement strand
AAGATGGATCCGGTCTCAACGGCTTGCACCTTGTTCTTACCGGTCTCATAGACGTTGGCGGGCAGAGAGATGTAACCCACTTCGCTAGCGGTTGCACCCTGGTCGTCCAGCACATAGTCCACAAAGGACTTAACGGAGGACTTGGCCAGAGAGGTGGCCCGCACGTAGATGAACAGGGGACGAGACAGAGGAGCATAGGTGCCATCCTTCACGGTCTCAGTGGAGGGCGCCACGCAGCCGTTGCCACCATCGACGGCCACCACGTTCAGCACATCAGCGTTCTCCTCAAAGAAGGCCAGACCGAAGAAGCCCAGGCCGCCGGGGGTGCCCGCCACACCGGTGACGATCACGTTATCATCTTCACTGGGGGTGAAGTCAGCCCGGATGTCATCCTCATCCAGAATGGCTTCGTTGAAGTAGTCGAAGGTGCCGGAGTCCGTTCCAGGCCCGAACAGGGTCAGAGGGGTGTTAGGGAAGTCAGAGCGCACATCGCTCCAGCTGGTCACGGTGCCCTCAGCGTCAAAGTTCCACATGGTGTTGAGCTCTTCCACCGTCAGGCACTCGGCGAAGTCGTTGTCAGCACCCACAACCACGGCCAGACCATCGAAGGCGATAGGCAGCTCGACGAAGTTGATGCCGTTCTCAGAACACACATCGATCTCGCTTTGCCGGATGGGGCGGGAGGCCATGGAGATGTCGGTCTCACCGACGCAGAACTTCTGGAAGCCACCCCCAGAACCACTGGTGGCCACAGACACGGTTTCGTCGGGGTTCTCGTCCTGATACCGCTCCGCCAGACCAATGATGATCGGGGTCACGGTACTGGAACCATCCACAACCACCTGGTTGCTTTGGGCCAGAGCGTCGAGGGAGAAGACGGAGACCGCAGCGACAGAGGCCGCCATGATCGATGTTGAGACTCGCTTCAGATCCATGAGTAATGCTCCTTGTGAGACTAGCGCGTTCCTATCCGGGCTATTGCCGTGTGGCCCTTTGCCCTTTCAGAAAGAAAGTTCGTAGCCAAACCTATATCAGTATGCATCACCCTGTCAACATTGGTGATGAGAGGTTTAGGAAGAACCCCCTCTGAAAGATTTGGAGCCAGCAGGATAGGATAGATCATTTTGCTGGACTTGACGAGGTAGGGTGAGATTTGTTCCCTCCCCTGTTCCAGACCCAGGAAAAATCCCTGCCTGCCTTACCCTGGACTCGATCTCGGATCTCGGGAAAAGTTGCCCAGATCTGGCTTAACCCTGTTTTTACCTAAGATTAACGTGGTGGATGTTGTCCTGGGATCCTGCTCCTTCTTGGATCCGTTTTACTGTGGCGGGATCCCTATCCTGATAGTTTGAGGAGTGACTGAGGCAACTCAATGCAAGATCCGCTAGGCCAGAAGGGAGAAGTGATTCGCGAGGAGCATGGAATAGGATCTTTGATGCATGCAAACCTAAGATCAAGTCTCGGTTCGATCCGTCATAGGTGAGTTTCCGGTTTAGAGTGGGGATCTAGCCCCATATCTAGAGTGAGCTGCCGTGACTGAGACGGATCTGCGGGACCTGCGTTTGGCCGCTGCCTCCCTGTTGCTCTATCAAGAGATCCTGTTACATCCTCTGGCTCAGGCGGGACTGGAGGTGATCGAGACGGTGGTGGAGCGACGCTCCCAGGTGGAGGTGTTGGCAGCCTATGGTCGGCTGTTTCTGCAGATGGCTGAGGCCCAGCTCGGTTGGCGTCCCTTTCTCTGGCGTCAGATGCAGTGGGCGGATAATCCGTTCTCTCGGGCGGCGGTGAGGGCGGATCTAAACCAGATCCCGGCTCCGTTGCGAGCCGCTGTGGATCACGATCTGAGGTGTGTACGCCGATTGGCTACCGCCCTGGATCAGCTACGTCCCTATCTACAGGAGCAGGGGGTGAGGGTGGAGTGGCCGCAGCAGAGGGAGGATCCCCAGTGGGCTCAGGTTGAGGGAGAGGGAGCTCTGGCGGCACTGATCCAGGTGTATCGTCAACAGGGGATCGGGATCTGGGGTCGGTATCGAGCCTGCCGCTGGCAGCAGGGATTACAGGGGATCCAGCACCCCGATCCGGTCCAGGTGGAGGATCTACAGGGATATGACCGCCAGAAACAACAGCTCTGTGCCAACACGGAGGCTTTGATCTCAGGTCAGTCGGCCCTGCATGTGTTGCTGTATGGGGCACGGGGCACCGGCAAGTCCTCGTTGGTTAAGGCCATGGTGAACCGTTACGGCGATCGGGGGCTACGACTGGTGGAGGTGAGTCGGTCTGATCTGGGGGAACTGCCGCAGATCCTGGAGGAGCTCCAGGGCCGATCCCACTGCTTCATCCTGTTTGTGGATGATCTCTCCTTTGAGTCGGACGAGACTGAGTTTAAGCACCTCAAGGTGCTACTGGAGGGGGATATCGCCGCTCAACCCCGCAATGTACGGCTCTATGCCACCACCAACCGCCGTCACCTGATCCGGGAGTATTTTGCCGATCGGCCCCGTCCCGCTGAGGAGGAGGTTCATGCCTGGGATACGGTCCAGGAGAAGCTGTCTCTTCGGGATCGGTTCGGTCTGACCCTGACCTTTCTGCCCTTCGGTCAACAGCAGTATCTGGACACCCTGGAGTACCTCAGGCAACGGTTACAGATCGACGGGGAGCCCCAGGAGATCCGGCGACAGGCTCTGATCTGGGCTCAGGCTCAGAATGGATTCTCAGGGCGCACCGCCCGTCAGTTTCTCGATTATTGGCAGTCTGGCCTGATCTGATCCTCTCCCGAAATTGCGGTGATCCATGCCGATCGACCCACCCCTAACCCCTCCCAGGAGGGGAATAGAGGGGGCGACCTCGATACATGACCTGGAGCTTGAGGGGGGCCGGGTTGGGATCATGACTCTGGCTCCCATTGCCATTGCCATTGCCATTGCTACTCCCAAAATCGGGCTGGGCCGGTAGGGTAGGCAGGTCCTCCTCCATCTCTGGGGGAGACTCAGCCAAGGGCTCCGGATCAGGCAGCAATCCGATCCGTTCCAGCTGGATGTGTAGGGAATGGATATCGATAGACGATCCCCAACCCGTGACCCTGAACACCTGCTCAGCAGCCTCAACCACCTCTTGAGGATTGGCCAGCCCTGAGAGCATATCGGTAGCACCCTGGTAGATGGCCCAGCGTTTCTCCGCTGCCTCGATGATACGTCCCACATGATGGGTCAAGATCAGAGGGAGATTGGGAATTCGGCTGCGGGAGTCGCGACAGAGGGCGAAGGGATTAAACAGCCCTGAGGTCATATCCACGATCAACTGATGAGGCGTGATCT
>CAYSEO010000450.1:0-3340 GCA_964429885.1 uncultured bacterium | reverse complement strand
CCGCCCCGCCCCAGCCCCACCCCCACCCCTACCCCCTCCCCCGAGCCCTCACCAGCGCCCAGCCCCAGCCCCACCCCTGACCGCTCCAGCCCCGACCGTGATCCCGACACCTCCCCCGGTTCTGCACCAGGACGGTTTGTCACCCCCGAGGATCCTTCAGATCCCAACTGATCGCTGCTTTTTGAAACCCACTCGGAACTCACCTCGCAAGACCTTGAGTCGGATCTCATCCAGTAGGGCCTTCTCCGCATCAGTCACCTGACCATCCGCCATGATCGCTGCCTCAATCTCCGCGATCTCTTGAGGGGTCAGCTTGCCGTCGGTCAAAGCCCGCTCAACCAAAGCCTTCAGGTTAGAGAACTCCATGATCGCCATCGTTTGAACTGACCCAAGTATAGGGGATCAAACTGGGATCGAGGTCACACCAGCATCCGATCCGAGGTGATGATCTATGGGTCTAGGATCTGAACCAAGCGGTGCTCAAGCAGTTGCTCCAAGAAGACCAACACATCTCGCTCACACTCAGATCGTTCCACCTGGTATCGTTGCAACAGATCGCCACAGATCTCACGGGGAGAACAGGGCTGGCTGAGCAGCTCCCAGATGTCGGATTCGATCTGGCCTAGACGCAGATATTGCCCTCGGTCCAGATCTAGGAAAAACACATTGTCATGCACGGCGCTGCTAGGATGAGTCTCCATTCGCACCAAGGTGGAGGTCAGAGTTAGTGGAGAGGCCATGGCCATGAAGTGATCCTGTTGATCTTGAAATCAATAGATCAGTTTACCACCTTGATCCAGATAGCCGTAGCAACTCATCACCTCATGATGATCCGCTAGGATCCGCTCTATCTGATCAGCAGACAGGATCTCTCGCCCACGTCCAACCTGACCTTGCCGAAAGAAGGGTTTCGATCCCACCAGCTTCTCCCAAAAGCCCTGGCTCCGTTCCTGCTGTTGTAGTGCGGTAAAGGTGCTGAATTGAATGGCCCGCTTGATCTGTTCAGGGGTATCCTCTCGATCGAGAAACCGGATCGTCTGAGTGAAGGTGGTGAGGGGATCCCGCTGCATGTCCTCATAGCGCATCAGATGGATCTTGAGCTGGGAGGACACCATCCAACTCAACACGTGACCGCTCCAACTGGATAATTTTTGGGGGAGCTGATGACGGTGAACCTCTAAGCTGGAGCTGAGGGTGAGCCGATCGGTGGCCATGTAGCCAATGGCGGTGTCCAGATCACAGTCAAAATGAGCCGCTAAGGAGACAGCCACATCTAAGGGATTACGCAGAATATAGATCACGCCCAGGGAGATCTCAGGGGGAAAAAGCGGAGCGCCGCAAGGGAGGTAAGTATAAGCATCATGCACTTTCAAGAGCAAGGGATCAGCAGATCGTTGGACCAGATAGCGATAGATTTGAGGACGTAACCGTTCCATCTCCTCCGGCAACAGATGCGCAGATTCGATCCCAGCAATTCGATCAAACAAGGCCCGATCACTGGCGATTGAAGTCGGCAACTCATTGATGGAGACTGGGATATCTTGATCCGCCTGCAGATTGGCCAGAACGATCCGGAACCAGGTGTTACCGGACTTGGGATAAGAAGCCAACCAGTAGATACCACTCATGGATGTTCGTTGAAATGTGGCTCTAATCGGTCCAACATCTCCTCTAGACAAAACCGATCTCGGGGCCGGATCAGACGATAGAATGGGGCCGTTTGCATCAGCTGAGTACAGAGTCCGAAATGTTTAGATCTCAGGCCCATGCCCTGTAGATATTGTTCCCGATAGGTTTGCCGCACCAGGACTGTTAATTGCTCTCCTAGATCTAATGGGAGTAACTGTAGTTCATCCCGATGAGTGGTGTTGAGCACGTAGATCCGAGCGATGGGGTAGGATCCCCATATTGAAGAAGAATCCACAGAATCCACAGGATCCAAAGATTGATCTAAAGGTAACAGATATTTGTGAAGCTTGTGGCGGATCGGCTGGAGTTGGCAGGGATCTTGCTGCAGGTGATGGCAACTATCAGCCCAGAGCTTGATCTGCGGCGCCCCAGGGAATAATCGTAGACCCGAAGCAGTGGATCGGATCACAGTAACATCATCAGTTAATACCGGGTAGCCTCTTTGCCAGAAACCAGCAGCCAAGGTGGATTTTCCCATGCCAGAAGCTCCCAAAAAGATCACAGCTCCTGCAGAGGTGAGGATGCTACTACCATGCAGCACCAGATCGCCCCGTTGCTGCAGTAATCCCCCTAAGGCGGATCCCAATAGAAACAGACGGACAGCGGCGGCTTCCGCACTAGGAGCCAGAGTGATAGCAATGGAGGATCCAGATTGAACCCAGTAACGAGCCGTACCCTCGATCTGGAGCAACAGCTGATCAGGACTCGTTTGATAGCAAACTCCCCCGTCAGTTATCGACTCCAAAACAGTCGGGGTATGACGATACTGGATCACTACATCAGGCTCTCCCTGACCCACAAGCAAATGGGGACAATCCACAACAGAGTCCAACGTCAGACCATAGAGGGAGTAAAAATGGGTTGGCATAAACAGATCTGAGATGGCAGCAGCAGGTACTAGCTCTAGATAATTGATGCTCGTTGATTAAGATCTGATCACTAAGCATTAGATAAATAGGTTAATCATTCGTTATTTAATCGTTACATGAGTCGAGATCCCTAGGTCAAAAGGAGCTGTATATTGACACTGTGTAACACTTGATATTCGTCACCGGTCTCTCCTTTATGTCACCCCAACCTTCCCCTCACAAGCAGCGTGCCCAGTGGATCCCCCCTCAACTGACCATACTGCCTATTCACCAGACCGAGACGGCTCTATTTGCTCCCGGATCCGATGGCATGTTCAGTTACACCGATCCTGCCCCCGACCCTGGATCTTAGCAGGGCCCAGAACACACATTCAGCTTTTTGTGATCTTCATTTTTGTGATCTTCACTACGCTGAGTCGGGAGGGCTCGCCAAGCTCCAAACATGGTGATAGCAGGTTTTACAGGCGGCTTGAAGGATCTGATCCGTCGGGGCTTGAAACAGAGGATGATGTCGGATCCGTTCACAACTGAGCCCCAACCAGGCATGCCAGTTGCCTCGCCAGAGATGGACCGTGCCATCGTCTCCACCACTGATCAGGGTTTGACCATCGGGACTGAAGGTGATGGCTGAGATCGTGCCCTGATGGTGGGCTTGTAGAGGAACACCGATGCTTTTCCCTTGATGATCCCAGAGGCGAATGGTGTGATCGTCACCGCAGCTGGCGATCGTTTGCCCATCCGGGCTGAAGCCCCCAGCTCGCACCAGTCCCTCATGCCCCTGC
>CAYSEO010000449.1:0-3340 GCA_964429885.1 uncultured bacterium | reverse complement strand
GGAAGCGATCATTGCCAACAATACCAGCAGTGATTTTGGGGGATGTACGGATCCGGATGGCACGATCAGGTTTGATCCCAGTCTCATGAGCGGTACGATCACTCTCACCTCTGCCCCTGAACTGATCACCCAAGCGGTAACCATCACGGGATCGGATGCTATGGGTCTCACGGTGAGTGGTGGCAACCAATATCGGGTGTTTGACATCGCAGCCAATGTAACCGTGACGATTGACAGCCTCAGGATTGCTGATGGTAATGCTGGACCTGATCCAGGTGGAGACAACCGTAATTTTCTGGCTGGAGGGGGTGGGATCCGCACCGATGACAATGCCACCCTCACGGTGACCAACAGTACGATCACCAACAACTACGCCGGTCGTAGGGGAGCTGGGATCTATCTGGGGGAAGGCGGCACATTGACCGTAGACAATTGTGTTATCTCCAATAATGAGGCTGCCAACGATGGAGGTGGCATCAATGCAGGGGATAACATCATTACCTCAGCTGTCGTGAACAACAGCAGCTTCTTTGATAATTCCGCTGGGGATGATGGAGGTGGGTTCAATGGTCAGAATGCTGAGATCAGGAACAGTACTTTCTCTAACAACGTAGCCAGCGACTCCGGAGGGGGACTCCGGATCCAGGCCCAACTTATCCTGATCAACAGTACCCTTGCTAATAACATTGGCAATGAAGGAGCTGGGATCTTTGCCAACACAGCAACAGTTACCAACAGCACGATCTCTGGCAATTCAGCAACCACTCGAGGAGGCGGGATCCGGAGCAATAATAATGCAACCTTGAACAACAGCATCGTCAGTGGCAATCAGGCGAGCAATGGCCGTGAGTGTTCCGGACCTAATTTCAATGGCTCTTCCAATCTGTTTGGTGTCGGTAATAATCCAGGGGGATGCCCCAGTGCTGGCAATACGGTACCACCAGGTCCGATCGACACGGTGATCGATCCTTTGGGGAACAACGGTGGCTTTATCCCTGGAGCTCCGGGAGCCACTCAGCTGATCCAAACCTTCTCCCTGCCGAATGGGAGTCTTGCTATTGATGGGGGCAATAATGCCCTAATCCCCATGGGGGTGACTACAGATCAACGGGGCTCCGGTTTCCCTCGCATCGCGAATGAGATCGTTGACATTGGCGCATTTGAAGAGTCCAAACCAGATGGGATAGAACCAGGGGGGGTGTTCTTCTCAAGGTTCAGCACTTTGACCGAGACAGACGCAGATAATCCCACTCCTCCTACTCCTGGAACCTTTAAGAAGGATGACTTTCCGCTTAGCATCAATGCCAATCCTGGTGATCCGATCCGGATCGATTTAGCCAGTGCTGAGTTTGATACCTTCTTGCAGATCATCGATCAGAATAATCCATCGGCTCCTATTGATAGCAACGACAACGCTGACAATTCCACCACTGATTCTCACATTACTCTGTTCTTTGATCCCAATATTGATTACCTGGTCCGAGTCACCAGCGCTGAGCCCTTTGATCCTTCTGATGGCACTGGAACAGGATCCTACACCCTCACCCTCAGATTGCCGCGAGGCGGATCGATCATTGTCCCTTTCAATTGAGAGAGCGAAAGCCTGGTACTCATACAGGGTTGATAGGCTAGGGGGGCTCAAGCAGGTATGCACTCCTAACCCTCAGCCCCATCCGCAGCCGAGCGACGCCAGATCTGAACGATGGGAATACCGATGGACGGTTGACTCAAAGCAGCAAGGGGGGATCGACTGGGATCCTCTCTCTGACTAACGGGCGGGATCACCTCCTGATTGATATAGACCAGGTCCCAACCAGGGATCTCGGAGGTGGTGGCGAACTCCGGATGCTCCTGCAGCAGACGGGAGCGATCCCAGGCTGCTGTCTCCGCTTGATTGATCACCACCCATTCAATGGGCTCAGCCAGGACATCCCCGTACAATCGCTGTGCTGCCCCAGAACTGATCAACTGCTCCACAGGCAACCGACTCAGGTAAGCGATGGCCGCACTATCCACCACCAGTGATCCTCGGATCTGATTGTGGTGATCCTGAAGCCACTGGGCCGCCGTCTGGGCTGGCTGCAACAGTAGAACTCGATAGGGCCACAGATACAGGCTCTGACTTGACAGGGCTAGGGACGCCACCAACAGCAAGATCCCCAACCCCTGTCGCCACCGAGCCGAGTGGATCTCCTCCAATACTCCTCCTGCCACATAACAGAGCAGCGGCAAGACCACGATACCGAGCCGAGCCACCGACTCCACCCACAGATCCCCCCGCCATCCCCAGATCCAGAGCCCCAGGATCCCTACCACCAGATAGAGACCACTCACGATCCCGATCCCTGCTTGAAGTCGAGAATGCCAGGGCCACCTCACCCGCACGATCACCAACCCCAGGCAGAGGCTCAAAGGGGCCAGCACACTGATCCAGATCTGCCAGGTGGAGGCATGCATCGGCAGAGAGATCTGAGCCGGACCCAGCCAAGGCCAGGAGCGACTCCAGATCAGGATCAATAGAATCGCTCCCGACACCACATAAAGACCGAGGAAACGATAGCGGGGCCAGTGTTGAGCGGTCCACAGCAAAGCCAGGATCAGGGCAATGGGCCAGGTGTGACTGGAGAGGCCACAGGCCAGACCCAACCAGAGAAATCGATGGGGCAGAGCGGTGACGCTCCCCAGAAACAAGCAGAGGGCGGCCACGATCTGGCTATTGGGCTCCAGACCCAGCTCGACAACCCAAGGACTCAACCCCCAGAGTCCAAAACTCCAGAGATTCCCCCGTCCCCAACACCACAGCCCCACCCAAAGACCGATCCCCATCGCCCATGCTTGCAAGCCCGCCAAGCTATGGATATCCCGGATCCAGGCTGAGATGCCGAGGAGGATCTGACTCAAGATCTGAAATAGCGGCAGGTGGGGAGCATAGAGCCCCAGGGCTGGATCCGCAGCTTCTCCCCCAGACCAGGCATAGGCGGATCGCCACCACAGGGCATAGCTCTCCGGTAAATAGCCCTCCAGACGCCAGCGCAGGAGCCAAACCACCCCCAAAGTCCCGATCAAGGCCCACCGGATCCAGGCGGACTCCCGCACGCGAGAGAAGCGAGTTAGAGCCAGCTGTGGCGAGGGGCGCACACCTGACCGTCTGGGATAGGGATCGTGATCCAGGGGAAAACGAGACATGGATCGGGACCGACAAACCCTAGAGACATGGATTGACTTGAGTTTACCTGTTGATCCGATCCTTCTCGCCACCCAAACCCGTGGGCCATCAGTCTCAAGCTGGAGGTTGGGGGGGGCCGATCACCTGGAAGTCCTCGGGTTGAGGGCATCCCTG
>CAYSEO010000448.1:0-3347 GCA_964429885.1 uncultured bacterium | reverse complement strand
CTCCTCCGCTAACCACTCCTGAATCATCCGATAAGCCGTCCTCCCACAGGAAACGACAACCGCTAGACTCAACAAGGCCACCGTCGTCATGATCCCTTGATCCAGTGGGGTTAACTCCAAGGTCTCCGTCTCCCCCAGCTCGGTCATCTGCTGTCGTAGAGCCTCCGATCCAAACTGACTTAGGATCAGAGGTGAGGAGAGCAAAAAGTTATGAAATCCATGGCTCACTACTGCCCAGACAAACCCATAACGTAGGCGAATAAAGCCAAGAAATAAACCGATCACACATTGGGGTACCACTAACAAGGGAGCGAGGAACCAGGGTCCCTGTAGATCTAGATAATTACTCAGATGAACGATCCCAAATAATAGTGCTGATCCATAGAAGATCCCCTTAAATCCACGGGTATAGAGTGCGCGAAGGGGGCTATCTTCCAATCGTCGTCTCAATAGCTGAGTTGCTCCTACACCGATCAGACCCCCCAGAAGCACCATTACCAGAAACGATCCGGTGCCCAGAAATAATATGGCCAGACAGCTCAGGCTGATAGTGAAGTTGAGTGCGGATAAACGTAACGGTAAACGAAAGATCAGCTCCTCCACGACAGGGGCGATAACAGTACCAAAGAAGAGGAACTGCCAGATCGAGACCTCCGACATGAACTCACTCAGAGCATGCTCCTCTACACTCAGAAACCGGCTCTGAATGGGGTGTAATAGAGCACTGAGGAGTAGGATCAGGCTCAGCTGGAGGGCGTAGAGTCTCAGGAGGGCGATACAGGTCTGGCGAGGGGGTTGGGAGAGCTGGGGTAAAGCCCAGTCCGGGTGAGAGAGAAACCGCAGTAGAGATCCCAATAAGCTCTCAGGAGGGGAGGCGGTAGAGGGCATGGGCGGTGCAGAGAGAAGGATAGAGAAGGCAGGTGAGCCTTAGGATCAGGCTCACGGGGCCATTGTCCTATCTTGACACCGATCCTCAGATCCGAGCCGACTTTGGTGATATAAGAGAGACAACCGTCGCTGCTCCGAGCTCGATCTATGCGTCTGTCTCCCCAAGAAAAGGATAAGTTACTGATCTATTTGGCGGGTCAGCTGGCTAAGGATCGGCGGGAACGAGGCATCAAGCTCAACTACCCGGAGACAGTGGCCTATCTGAGTGCGGCGGTCATGGAGGGGGCTCGCGAGGGGCGAACGGTGGCCCAGTTGATGAGTGAAGGGCTAACCTGGCTGAGCCGTGAGGATGTCATGCCTGGGATCGCGGAGATGGTGGACGAGATCCAAGTAGAAGCCACTTTCCCCGATGGCACCAAGCTGGTCACCCTGCATCATCCCGTTCGCTAGTTCTATCGAGCCCGACCCAGAGGATCCTATGCCCCCCCGTAAATCCCGTAAGTCAGCTGATCCCCCTGCTCCCGCCGAGAGCCTGATCCCAGGGGAGTTTTTGTTGGCGGATGAGCCGATTCAAGCCAATGTTGATCGCGCCACCCTCACCCTCGAGGTGGTCAATACCGGGGATCGTCCCATTCAGGTGGGATCTCACTTTCATTTCTTTGAGACCAATCGGGCACTGCAGTTCGATCGGGAAGCCAGCTTTGGGATGCGTCTCAATATTCCCTCAGGTAACGCGGTGCGGTTTGAGCCGGGCCAAACCCATCAGGTGGAGTTGGTGGCTCTGGGGGGCAAAGGTTTGGTCTATGGATTCAATGCCCTGACCGAGGGGAGTATCCGCAGTCCCAGGAGCAAGCACAAGGCCATGGGGCGATATAGTCAGTGGCGGGAGGAGATCTGATCTTGATTACGGGAGGGATCCCAGTAGATCAGATCGGGACCTCTACATGACTCTTGCTTATCCAGGATCGGCATTATGGCGCGGCTATCGGTGGAACTGGCGCAGTTGTTTTTCGAAGGGGATCTGGAGGCTGATCTGGAGCGATCGGTAACCCTGGGTCAGGTGTTGGAGATCTCTAGAGAACGGGTGTTTGGGGTGTTTATGGTGTTGCTATCCTTACCCTCAGCCCTGCCCATACCCGCCCCAGGCTACTCGACCCCGTTTGCACTGGTCCTGTTGTTGCTGTCCACTCAACTGGTGATCGGGGCGAAGTCTCCCTGGTTGCCCCCCAAGATGCTGCTGCAAGAGCTGAATCACCCTAAACTGCGCCCTTTGTGGAGACGGGGGCTCAATTGGTTAGGTCGGCTGGAGATATTGGCCCGTCCTCGTTGGTCCCTGATCTGTACCAGTGGGCTGGGGCGGGGGGTCTTGGGGATCTTGATCAGTTTGATGGCGATCTCCATGCTGATCCCGATCCCGGCTACCAATACCCTGCCCGCCATGGGGATCTTTATCACCAGCTTTGGCTTGATCGAGGAGGACGGTCTGATCTGCTTGTTGGGCATGGGAGTATGTTTGCTGGGGGCAGCGGTCTCCACCTCGGTGATTCTGGCACTCATCTATGGGGGCAGTAGCTTGGTCGATTGGCTCAGGGAGCAGATCTAATTGGTTTCCAGACCTGTTCATGAAAAGAACCCAAAAGCGAAACCGATCCGGGAGACAAATGCAGTAGGCTAGGGTTCAGTTTTGGAGTGGTGAGTGGTGCAGCCCCAACCTGCCAGTGATCCTCGGTCCCAGCGACCCAACATCCTGTTCATCGTCCTGGATACCCAACGGGCGGATCGGCTGTCCTGCTATCAGGATCCCGCTGCCGATCCTCAACGCCCTCCCACCACGCCCCACCTGGATCAACTGGCAGCCCAGGGAACACTCTTCGAACGGGCTATCTCCCCAGCCCAATGGACGATCCCAGCCCATGCCTCACTCTTCACCGGTGAATATCCCAGCACTCATCAGGCGATTCAAGCGGATCTGGAATTGGGATCGGAGTTTATCACCCTGGCGGAGCTGTTGAAGCTGAGTGGCTATAGCACGGTGGGCTTCTGTAATAACCCGTTGGTGGGGGTGCTGAAGATTGGTCTACGACGGGGCTTTGATGCTTTCTACAACTATGGGGGGGCATTGCCGACTGTCCCAGCCTCAGGCACCCACCTGCCTCAACCGCTGGGTTGGCTGATCGAACAGTACACTCAGTTCTGGCGCAAGATCTCCTACCCAGTTCAGAACGCCTTTGCCAAGTCCGATCGCCTCTTCCAGCTGGCCTTACACCCCTGGATCGTGCCCCTCTGGACGCGGGTGGGCCACTTTAAGGGAGATACAGCAGCCTCCCTACGGGACATCAGCCTCTACCTGGAGCGGATGGCTCAGGCTCAGTCCTCTCCCCAACTGGATCAACCTCAACCCTTCTTCTGCTTCGTCAATCTGATGGAGCCCCATCTCCCCTAATGGACCCCACAACCGG
>CAYSEO010000447.1:0-3347 GCA_964429885.1 uncultured bacterium | reverse complement strand
GGCCCTATTCAGGGAGAATATCCCAAGCGGATCAGTCTCCTGACCTTCTGTCCGAACATCCTGTGAGGTATTCCGGCTGCAGTGACACGCCAACCCCATGATCAATTTGCGAAAAACTTTCTCAGTGGATTCCTCGATCCCTGGGGAGATGTCCAAGTCAGTCGAGAAGTCAGTGATGAACCTCGCTGGATTGATCTTTACTTTCAACCGGATCCCCAGCAGGATCCCTCGCCGTTGGGTTTGTTGGGGCGGATGGCTCAAACCCCTTGTTTGCTGGAAGCCTATCGCAATCCTGTGAAGGAGGCCCAGATCCGGGCCTGTCTGCTGAAAGGTTTGATGGTGAGAGCACAGCAGGAGCGCGACAACCCCGAGGCAAAGCCACCTCAACTCTGGATCCTGACTCCCACCGCCTCGAACAAACAGCTGACTCGCTTTCAGGCTCAGCCGGAGAAGAGTTGGCCTGCCGGGATCTATCATTTGCCAACGGGTTTGCTGGGTGCCATTGTGGTGATCCATCAACTGCCAAGAAATCGAGACACGTTGTGGTTGAGGTTGCTGGGTCGAGGTCGGGTGCAACAGCAAGCGATCCAAGAAGTTTTGGAGATGAAGGTGGAGGATCTAGAGCGGGTGAGGGTATTGCAACTGCTAGGGAACTGGAAGATAGTATTGGATGAGAAGAGAGAGACTCTAATCGAGGAGGAGAGAGAACTGATGATGAACTTATCCCCAGCCTATCTAAAGTGGAGAGAAGAGACCCTGTATGAGGGGGAACAGCGTGGGGAACAGCGTGGGATCCAGATCGGGGAACAGCGTGGGGAACAGCGTGGGATCCGACAAGTAGCCCGCAACATGCTGGCAGTAGGGATGGATCCTCTGCAGATTGCCCAGTTGACTGGACTGACACTGGAGCAGATCCACCAGCTGCAGACTGAGCAGGTGCAAGAATGACTGATCTGTATTGACTTCTACATCGATCGCGTCGTCTATGATCCAAGCTGGACTTTGGATCCCTCATCAATGTCATGGATCGTTAACCCTTCACGATAACTACCATTCGCCATCAGCGGTTGACTCCATAGGCATCGAATCGAGCATCGATAGGAACAACGGGGATGATCTCAACTCGACTTTGGGTAATCATCAGTGGGTCAAAGGGATCCTTGTGATGTTTGTCTGGGAAGGGTAACCCCTTGGCGTATCCGAATCCATGCTTCTGTTGAGAAGGAGTTGAGGGCAACATTACAAGGTTATGGGGTGAGACTGATCTCTGAGACATTCCCCAAGGCCAGAATGAGAAAAGATCCCCTTTGTGGAAAGAGGATCCTATCGGATTGACTGCTAGTACAGGATGGCAGAGGAGACCCTGATCTTAGAATCCCTTCACAGTCTTCAAGTTATTCTTGCAAGAGGGATCTGGGCAGCCGAAATCCTTGAGCAGAGTCAAGATAAATTACTGACCGTTGCAACCAGGGATTGCGGGAGGAGTCACCCGGAAGTTAGAGAAGTCAACATCACCCTCGATGCTGGAATTAGATCCCTCAGGTCCAGGACCCGTCGCTTGTCCCCACCAATTGTTACGGGCATCGATCTCGATCCCAGTGTTCACCACGCTGATGTTGCTATTATCAACAATGCAACTATCACCGATCACCAGATTGCCCAGGTTTCTGATCCCACCACCAGTGGTTCGGAGAGCTTGTCCCTCAGGAGTGAATAGCCGGTTGCCAGAGAGGGCAACGCGATCGAACAGGGCTGTAGATCCAGAACTGTTATAAACTCCACCCCCTTCTCCAAAACTAGATGTCCGAGCGGCTTCATTGCCAACGATCTGGACATTGTTCTCGACATTGAGAGTTCCTTCGTTAAAGATCCCTCCTCCACGAAATCCAGCTGAATTGCCGATGATCCGAACTCCATCCTCAATGAGGGCCGTCCCACTGTTGAAGATCCCAGCCCCGTTACCAGAGTTGCTATTATTCCTGATCAACACTCCGGATCCACGCACTTCTAAGCTGTCACCAGAGCCATTGGAGATCCCATTGGAATTCTCACTGATCCGAACATCTCCGGTGATGATCGCAACACCACTGTTCTCGATCCCGTTTAGAGAGTTACCTCTGATCTCGATGCCAGTGCCATCAATGGTCAGCTCTGCGGTGCTCGCATCATTGTCGATCCCATCATCACTGTTCCCAGTAATGATCGTTTCATCACCAATGATCAAAGTTCCTCGGTTACGAATGCCATCTCCTCCACCTGTGATACGAACATCAGTTGTCTCCAGTTCTCCCGATGCCTGTACCTCGATCGGGGTCTCATCACTAGAAGAGGCAATAGTGAATCCTGCTCCATCCAACAGGATCGGGGTCAGAATGGCGGGTAGAGCAATAAAAGAGTCCGGATTGGGAGGAACCAACACATTCCCTGTTAACAAGATCCGGTCCCGTCCCGGTTGACCTGCCGTACATCCATTAGTTGCGGTATCCGTGTTCGCTGCAGTAACTGCATCAAATAGAGAGCAGTTGTCATCGACCCGGATCGTACCCACAGGTGGCGGTGGCTCCTCACCTTCAAAGGCAACTGTTTCAGCGATCACGAAGGTATCCGTAACCTCAAGTCCGGTGATATCCACAGAGTCCCCAAGCGCCACAAGCTCCGTAGGCAGAGACGTATTCCCACGCACCCAGACGATCCGACCGGAGACCCGCCAAAAACCTGTTAGGATACCTGCCCCAGACCTAAAGGGTAACCGCTCCACGGTACCTGTGAAGCCGATCGGACCCAACCTTGACTCATCCAAAGACTCCAGATCAATGGGTTCTCCATTCCCATCCAAGGGAACCAGATCCGATGTGATCAGGGAAGTCGAATCCTCGACAGGTGGCGAGATGGATTCCGTCTCTTCAGGTATGACTCCTACAGGCGAAGAGGAAGATCCACAGGAGGCTGAAAAACCAGCCACAATCAAAATGTAGATAGCAAAAGATGACGTGCCATGCGCATGATGAAAACTCTCCGATCGATTTAGAAGGAATGCCGATGTTTCTTCAGGGAACACAATCTAAGAGGAACATCCAGGGGCGTAGCTCTAGAGTTATCGTTTCAACATGTAAATCATCCCTCCACTTCACAGCACCTGGGATCAGCAGATCGGCTGAGGATCCCTAAGCGAAATGGCTGAGAATCAATCTTGCCACAGATCTAGACAAGCTAGAGCTTCAGAGTGGATGCCTCGATCCAGGTAAGGGAGTTAGAGAAACAGGACCTCACTAAACCCGTCTCGGTGAGCGGCAACGAGCTCAGGGTAGACCCGTTGGAAAATGCCCTTGCACCGATCGGAGAAGGAA
>CAYSEO010000446.1:0-3390 GCA_964429885.1 uncultured bacterium | reverse complement strand
CTCCTTTCGGATGCCAGAACACCAGCCCACCCCCGGCAGCCTCTTGAATGCTGAACAGATCCAGCTCCTGCCCCAGTTTGCGATGATCGCGGCGTTTGGCTTCTTCTTTCTGCGTCAGGTAGGCCTGGAGTTGCTCCGGAGTTTCCCAGGCCGTACCGTAGATGCGCTGGAGCTGCGGTTGGGTCTCGTCACCCCGCCAGTAGGCTCCGGCCACACTTTCTAGAGCAAAAGCTTCCGGGTGCAGATCGCCAGTGCGATTCAGGTGAGGGCCAGCGCACAGATCCCACCAACAGGGAGTCGTACCGTCAGCAGCAGTTGGTAGGGGATTGAACAGAGAAGGTTCTGCAGTGGCAGGCAGCGAATCGGGGCAACCGATGTAGTAACGGGTGATCAGCTCCCCGGGGGGAATGCTGTCGAGGATCTCTAGCTTATAGGGTTCGTTCAAGTGCTCAATTTCAGCCCGGATATCATCACGCTCCACCGGTTCACGAATGATCGGCAAATTCGCCTGAATGATCCGCCGCATCTCGGCTTCGATGCGCTGCAGATCGTCGGGCGTAAACGGGGCAGCCCGGTCAAAGTCGTAGTAAAAGCCCGTATCAGTACAGGGGCCGATGGTGACCTTCGTCTCTGGGAACAGGGTTTGCACCGCCATGGCTAAGACATGGGCACAGGTATGGCGAAGCCGCTGCAGGTGTTGCGGATCGCTAACCGGAGCAGAAGCTTGAGTGGGCACGCGGGGCAGCTGACTGACCATAGCAGAGCAAATTAGAATGATAATCATTATCAGAATCAGGTTAACATGACTTCTGCTATCTGTTGACCGATCAGGACAGAGCAACCAGGACCCTTACAATCATGTCCCCTAGTCTCGATCATAAGTTCAATAAAGAGATCATCAATGATCTGGTTAAGGTGATCTTTCAGGGTAGTGAGCGATCAATCGCTCCGCTTCCTGTTTCAACTGCTTCTGAACGCTACTCGGCTCCAGCACCCGCACCTGCGATCCCCAACTCAATAGCCAGGGCAAGATCTCTCCCACCTGACGGGCTCTTAAGGTTACCAATAGACCCTCAGCATGATCCTCAGCAGCTACCTGATAGAAAAACCGTGTTTCTTGAACCCACCGAGCGATCCTCGGGTCAAACAGGGCCCGCACCACCAGATCCCCATCAGTTTGTTTACGGCTTGCGGCAAACGGATCTTGAGGCCGCACAAAGGTCTGATCTAAAAGATGTAACTGCTCGATCCGATCCAGTCGAAAATGCCGCAGATCTTCTCTGAGATGACAATGAGCTACCAGAAACCAGGCTTCTTTGAAAAACACTAAACCATAGGGATCCACCTCTCGATCCTGAACTGCTGCCGCTCCGGGTTGCGGATGACGAGTGGTATAGCGAAAGCCGATCCGCCGTCGACTGATCAGGGCTCGCCGCAGGATCTGTAGCTGTTGTCGTTGTTCTGGGTCATGCCTCAGACTTGGGACAAAGGTAATACTTTGCTGTAGATCTCGCACCCCCATTCGTAATTCCTCAGAGAGTACCGACTCGATCTTTTGTTGGGCCGAGAAGGCCGCCGCTTGGTATCCCACATCCATCTGATCGGCAATGAAATCTAAGCCCAATAACAATACCGTCGCCTCCTCCTCATTAAAGGTCAAGGGTGGCAGAAAGTATCCTTTTAGCAAGTGATACCCCTGTCCTGGGATCGCCACAATCGGGATCCCCACTTGAGAGAGAGCTTCTAGATCCCGATAGATGGTGCGCTTACTGACCTCAAACTGCTCTGCCAGATCCTCAGCTCGCTGTACCCCCTGACTCTGTAGGCTCAGGACCAGTGCCAGCAATCGATCGGTTCGATTCATGGAGCGCCGATCCTTTCCAGGAGCCCGCAATGGCGGCAGAAGCTATCGATCGTATTGTGCATCAACAGGGTGACGGTCATCGGCCCCACCCCTCCCGGAACAGGAGTGATCGCACCAGCCACCGCTTGAGCTGACTCAAACTCCACATCCCCGATCAACTGACCCTTACCGGCATCACTGAACACCCGATTGATCCCCACATCGATCACCACAGCTCCAGGTTTGATCATGTCCCCTCGGATCAGGCCTGGTTTCCCCACTGCCACCACCAAGACATCGGCCCGACGAGTCACCTCCCCCAGATCGGGGGTACGGGAATGAGCCATCGTCACCGTGGCGTGTTGAGCCAACAACATTAAACTTAGGGGTTTACCCACCAACAAACTACGTCCCACCACCACCGCCTGTTTACCTGAGAGATCCAGATGGCATTCCTCTAACAGACGCATCACTCCAGCAGGGGTACAGCTACGCAATCCATGTTCCCCCCGCACCAGACGCCCCAGGTTCACCGGATGCAAACCATCCACATCCTTGTCCGGATCGATCCGCAATAACAGCTCCACAGCATCAACCCCCTCCGGCAGGGGCAGCTGCACCAGGATCCCATCCACCCGCTCATCCTGATTGAGTTCATCAATAGCGGCCCGCACCTGATCGGGGGGAACATCAGCCTCAAACTTGAGACCAAAGGAGGCGATGCCTAGTCGAGCACAGGCTTTCTCTTTATTCCGCACATAGGTAGCACTGGCGGGGTGATCTCCGACCATCACCACGGCCAGACCTGGAGCTCGTCCCACCTGCAGGGTTAAGCGCTCCACCTGTTGACGGAGCTGAGCTTGGATCTGTTGGGCAATGGCTTTTCCATCGATGATCGAGGCGGTCATGGTGGGGATCCTAGAACAGGAAAGGAACAGCGGGGATCAGAGAGGATCTGAGCTACCAATGTATCAAGGGATTGACAGGCCTCCAACCGCAGCAGATCCGAGATGGGTGGGGTTTCTAGGGTTTGCCGATAGAGGGCCAGATCCTGTGGGGCGAGCTGTTGCAGGGATCGTCTGGCAGAGGCCTGTTTCGTGCTGATGCGTTGCTGCCGAATCGGGTCCTCCAGCTCCAGAAGCACATAGACAGCCTGGGGAGGACAGAAACCACAAGCCAAGGTGCCCTCTACAATCAGCAGATAGCCCTCTCGATCGGCTTTGGCCACCTGTTGGTTGAGGTAGGGCTGGATCCGTTGCAGCTTGTGGAGATGATGACGATCGTACCCTGGACCCGTGAGGGACTGCGGATCGATCTGTCTCAAGGTGATTTTCAGGATGTCCGTATGGAGCACCAGGGTGGGGATCCCTTGACTGAGGAGGGTGGATCCCAGATGGAGGGCGAGATGGGTTTTACCGGTGCCGGGTAGTCCAGTCAGGATGATCGCGGGCATGGCGGGAGCAGGGTTAAAAATAGAGTTGAGCGACTCCAGTCAGTAGATCGGCAAAATTGCTTTGACACGCACTATATAGACTGTATAAACGTTT
>CAYSEO010000445.1:0-3416 GCA_964429885.1 uncultured bacterium | reverse complement strand
GGGGCCGCTGAAGTCCCCTGAATTGCGATCATAATGACGCACGCGCAAATATTCGTTGGGACAGGGAGGAGCATCGGGACAGATCTTCAGAGTTCCCGTTCCATCTTTGGGGACAGGCTCTAGGATCTGCACCAAGGTCATCCAGCGACCTGTCACCAGAACTGGCTCTAACTCGGTTTGCAAGATCAGATCCCCGTCTCGATCCGTGGCCACTTGCACGTGAGTCAAGGAGACGATCACATCATCTTGAGGGCGAGCTCCACTAAGGGATCGTAACGGTCCCACCTGCTCCTGGCCACTCAAACGGATCGGTACCACATCCCCCTTGATCTGACTGCCCTCAGCCCTCTCTCCCAGGCGCACATCCGTGGTCACGGTCGGGGGATAGGTTTGGGCAAAGTTCCCCTGTCCCCATTCCAACCTCAGGATCTGTCCCAGGAGTTCCGACTCAGGTGCCTGTAAGACCTCGATCCAGGTCCAGTCCTGGCTTTCCGGCTCAGCCTGAAGCTGCTCCTCCGTGGGCAAGATCAGGCGACCGAGCCATGCTCTTGTGGGGCGATAGAGATCTTCGGGTAGGGTTTGCTGAATGGGGTAATGACTGGGTTGATTAAACGGGGCCTGAGTGCTGATAGCGTAATTCGAGGTGCGAGGTAGGGGTGGATCCCCTGAGGCTAAACTCAGCAGCGTCAAGCCTCCACAGAAGCAGAGTGTGAGCCCAATAATCAGGCGTCGGAGCCACCGATGTCGAGGAGAGGAACTGGGGGGTGTCATGGAGAGAGTTGAGATCCGGACTTCAGCTTAGATCATGTCCCTCAGAGACCGCTCAGCCTCGGCCTGAGTCTCTCCCTTCTGGATCTTCTCCTGAACCTATGAGGTTTGTTCCAGCCGCAATGGTGTGTTTAAACTAGACAGACGCAAGAAGTTGTTGAGGGTCAGATCGCTGTCCAACCTCTTGGCCTCAGCCACAGCCCGCTTGATGCCTTCTGTATGGGGCAGGATGCTCACCCCGTGACAGTCTTAAGCGACAATTTCTGTTGGTGGGGCTCTGTGCGTCCGCTGCCAGGTTTGGGGGGAAGGGTTGCCACAGGGAGAGGGATCCGCCTGCTCGGCGCTGAGAGAGCTTGACCCTGCATCCGCCTCTGTCCAGAAGATCGTTGGCCTTGTGTACCGCTGTGTCCATGGGGCTGACCTGTGTCGCATAGTCGCCTACATGGTCGCATAAAACCCATACCCGATTAAGCGACAATTAACGGCTTATAACGGCTTTATCGGCTAAGACCCTGAGGGCTGTGATCCAGTCAGGGAACGGAGAGGGAGGGATTCGTTCGCGAAGCGTGTTCTTTGAACATACCCTCGATGACGTTGCCGCCATAGCGGTTCGAGAGCGGCACTCCCTGTAAAGAAATCCTATAGTGGTAAGGGTTGTAGCAGTCGATTTTGACCCTTGCTTAATCCTTGCTTACTTTTGAGGCTCTACCCAACTCGTGTTAAGAATTGCGAGCTTGATGGAGCTTGTGCCAAGATCTCTAGTGCATTAGACGATCCATATCTGTTGGCGGTGGATCGGATCCGATCTGTGAGACTCACTATCGAGGATCATGGCAGAGCGGTCAAGTGCGGCGGTCAGTAGACCGTGGACATGAGAGATCAGCAACTGCCTCCCTCCTGACTGGCTTCGGTCGTTGACCTTGGCAACTGGGCTAAACTGGGGCTCTGGTAGCAGGAGATCTCAACTGATGAGCCTAGAGACGATTCAGCAAGACATCGAAGCACTTCCTCCAGATGCACAGCAGATCGTGTTGGACCTCGTGCAACTCCTGAAACAGCAGTACCGGCCAGCTGCACTGGACTTGTCCAACCAGAACCAAGACCCCGTTCGCGCCAGCAGCGACTTGTCGCATGACTGGTCTGATTTCATCGGTTGTATGGAGGCTGAACCCGATCTGGCTACCCATTACAAGGCTTATTTGAGGGATGAGCTGGACAAGCAATAGGGTCATCGTTGACACAGGTTTTTGGCTGGCATTGGCAAACAGGAAAGATCCAGTGCATCAGTCAGCAATAACTCTTTTCCAGAGCCTGAAGAGTGAGGGGTTCATCACGACCTGGTGTGTGATCACAGAGGCCTGCTATCTGATGCAGAACAGAATGGGTGTCGATGCTCCTGCAATTCTCATTCGCAAGATTGCCACAGGCGCTCTTCAGGTGTTTGACCTCAAGCCGGAGCATTGTCCCCGCATTGAGGAACTGATGCAGAAATATCGAGACCTGCCCATGGACCTAGCTGATGCTTCTCTCGTGATCCTGGCTGAGCATGTGGGACACGGTCGTATCCTGTCGGTGGATCAGAGAGACTTCAACACTTACCGTTGGAAAGATACTCACCCATTCCAGAACCTCTTATTCCCCGCATGACGACTCAACTCGTCCCGAGGTTCACGACAGAACGGTCAAGTGCAGCGGTCCATGGACCGTGGATGCCTGCTAGACCTCAGAAGCTGTTGCCCTGAGGAACCTAGGATAAACTGAGGGTCTGAACTGCTGAAGGGAAGGTCAATGCTCAACATCACCACCCAACTCGATGATGAGGCCGCTGATAAACTGGCCTACATCCAACAGCTGACTCACCAGGAGCTCAACCAGATCCTGACAATAGCTATCGACTCTTACTACCAGAAGCTACAGCAAGAGCAACCTCGGGAAGAAAGTACCTATCAGAAGTTTCAAGCCAGCGGACTGATTGGCTGTGTGTCCGTCGAAGAAAACTTATCCACGACCTACAAGCAAGTTCTGTTCGAGGAATTGGATCAGAAATATGATCATCGCTGACACCGGCTTCTGGTTGGCTCTCATTGATCAGAAAGACACCTATCATCACCTGGCTGATCAAGCCCTGCAGAAACACGATGAGGCTCTCATTACAACCTGGTGTGTCATGACTGAGACAAGCTATCTCCTGATGAGACGGAAGGGCGTCCAGGCCCAAATTAAGTTTATCGAGGGTTATACTCAGAACCTTTTCACTGTGTTTAATCTTCAGGAGAACCATGGCTCCAGGGTAGTGCAACTGATGGAGAAGTACAGAGATTTACCCATGGACTTAGCTGATGCTTCTCTGGTGATCTTGGCTGAGCATTTGGGACATGGTCGCATCTTGTCAGTGGATCAGAGAGACTTCAACACCTACCGTTGGAAAAACACTCACCCATTCCAGAACCTCTTATTCCCCATGTGATAACTCAACTCATTCCAGCATCGCGGCAGAAGGGTCAAGTGCAGCGGTCCATAGACCTTGGACTGTACAGACTTGCCGAGTCGTGGATGTGGCTGGGTCAGCTGAGCGCAAGCCAAGATAGATGTCTGATCGTTGAGCCTGGGAGGATCCTATGGATATCGAACAAGCCTTGCTGGAGCAG
>CAYSEO010000444.1:0-3420 GCA_964429885.1 uncultured bacterium | reverse complement strand
GAGCCATACACGCGGCGACAACCTCCGCCTCCAGCATGAAAATCAGACTGAAATACAGTCGATGTCGCTCCGAGATCGTGCTAGCCCAGACGGCGATCTAGTTCAGCAGACTGTTCAACACCACCAACGGCAACGAGATGCCATCCACCCCCAGCTCGTAACTCAACCCCAGTTCTGGGATCCAGGTGATCTGTTCTGAGAACTGCAACCCAGCCACCGTGATATCAAAGCCTGCCAAGATCACCAGGGTCCAGAGAAACACCCCGATCATCACCCCTAAAGCAACATTGCGGATCGAGCGGAGAGGAACCTGCTGCGGCAATACACCGATCACGATCGCACCAACGATGGGTGCCCAAATCAAGATACTCAACATAAATCTTCCCTCAGCTTGCCCCTGCCGTCGTCAACGAGCTCAACACCCAGACGATCACCACCACTACCGCGATCAAGATCGTCAACAAATAAGCCTGTCCGCGACCCGAGATCGTGTACTTGAGACCTTCGGCTCCTAAGATCAAGACCAAACTCACTCCATTCACCAATCCATCCACCAGGAACCGATCCACCCAATCGATCAACCGCGCTCCCGCGGCAAAGGGAACCACCACCACCACTCGGTACAGCCGATCCACATAGAAATCTTGGGCTAGCCACTGCTGCAGGGATCCCCAATTCAAGGTGAAGGGTTGTTTTTCCCCTGGTCTGAGATAGTAGTACCAGCCGATCCCAAACCCGACCAACCCGGATCCAGAGAGCAATCCCGCCGCCAACGTCACTTGATCGCTCCATATCGGGATTAGATCACACTCCCACAACATCCAGGGCACCAGCAAGGTGAGCACTGCGAGTATCACCATCGGCAGCGCCATGGACCAGATCACCTCAGGCGCTCGGCGAGTCTTCGGCTGTGAGGATCCCGTAAAGGCCAGACCATAGGCCCGAGTCACCGTGGCAGCGAGCAAACCGTTCATGGTCAATAACACCCCGATCAACCAGGGTTGAGTTCCCCAGAAGCCTTGGAACAGAGCCAACATCGACCAAAATCCCCCCAGAGGCAGCACCGCCACCATTCCGGCAGATCCCACCCAAAACGCCGTCGTCGTCGCAGGCATTCGTCTCCCCAGTCCCCCTAGCTCCGTTAGATTCTGCGTCACACAGGTGAGAATGATCGACCCGATCCCCATAAAGATCAACCCCTTCGCCAGGGCATGGGTAAACAAGATCTCCAGGGCCACCCCTGTCTGTTGCACCCCCACCGCCATAAACACCAACCCCAAATAGGCACTGGTGGTATAGGAAAATGTCCGCTTGATATCGATCTGAGCCAGGGACACCAACGATCCCCCTAAAGCTGTCACCGCCCCTAGAACGATCAACACATCCGACACCAAGGGGGAAAGAGCCAGGATCGGCGTCACCTTGATCAGCACATAGGCCCCACAGCCCACCACCACCGAGTTCCGTAAGATCGATGCGGGATTGGGACCCTCCATCGCCTCATCCAGCCACACATGCAGCGGGAACTGCGCACACTTACCGATCGGCCCCGCGATCAAAGCCAACCCGATCAAGGCCGCCACCCAGGGAGCCAGATCCACCGTCTGAGACCAACGGATCAGAGCCGGAAAGGTGAGATCTCCCGAGAGGGTTGAGATCGCCACCACCCCCATCAGCAGCAGCAGATCCCCCACTCGCTTAGTCAAGAAGGCATCCCGAGCCGCCGTCACCACCAGAGGTTGGGCATACCAGAACCCCACCAATAGATAGGTAGACAGGGTCAACATCTCCAACAGGGCGTAGCTGAGGAACAATGAATCGCTCAACACGATGCCGCTCATCGCCCCCTCGAAGAAACCCATCAGAGCATAGAACCGGGCCAGAGCCCAATCCTTCTCCATGTACCCCAAGGCAAACAGCTGGGCCAGCAAACTCAACCCTGTGATCACCACCGAGGCCCCAATGCTGAGGGGCGAGATCTCCAGAGACAGAGATACCTGCAGATCTATCACCTGCAGCCAGGGGATCAGCACCTCCTGAGCCGGTTGATTCCAGATCCCCTGTAACACCACCAGGCTATGGATCAGGGCCAGTAGGGTCATTAATAGATTCAGGTAAGCTGCCGGTCGGGGGCCCGTGCGTTGGATCAGGCCAATGGCCCAAGGAATGGTAACCAGAGCCCCCAACAGTCCATAGAGGGGCACCCACCAGCTAGTGTCGAGCAGAAATTGTGCCATGGATCCGAGAACAGGCAAAGTAGGTCATCCTTCTTATGGGGATCTTAATCTTTTCTCTATGGTCTCAGATCATCGGGTCACTAAGCAGATCTCTCCAGTCACCAGCGGGATCTGTCCCAGAGATATCGGCAGAGACTTGTGATCGCCTCCTAAATCAGACAGGATGAGCATGGACGCTCAGAGCCTGATGCAGATCAGGGAGCCGGCTAGCAGGGAGGGTCACCGTGCCACAGTTCAATCAAGGCGATCGAGTCAGCTGTCCGCACCCGGATGGCGGTCGCATGGCGGGTACCCTGATGGCTGTGGAGCAGGATACTTGTTTGGTGGTGCTGGATGATGGCACACGGGTGTTGGCCAGCCCTCATTATCTGCTCTCTCTCGATATGGCGATGGCTTTGGAACAATTGTTTGAGGGGGTGGAGACCTCCGATCGCTTGCTGATGATGGGCCTTACCTTGGTGGTCAATCTGTTAGATCGAGACACAGATGAGGATCTGGGAGATCTGGCCACGGAATGATGGACTTAGCTAGGCTTCGAGCTGCCTGGGAGAGAGCCTCATACCGAAAAAGCCCCACCTGGATCGGTAACCGATCACCTGTGGGGCAAGCACGCTAGCTATGAAGGGTAAGGAAGATCTGATGCGACTGAGGGAAGCGGATCCTTAGCTGGCCGTCACGGTCAGGGGATAGCGCAGGGTGGGGTTGAGGGGGCAGCTGTAGACATACTCGCCGGGCTTGAGGGTGACGGTATAGTCCTTGGTCTCACCCAGGAACAGGCCGCCACCACTCACGTTGGGTAGGGTCAGACCGCCCAGACCAGCACCCCGTAGGTAGAAGCCCACCTCATAGGGAACATCCTGATTGGACACCCGGAAGGTATACTCCCCAGCGGGCAGGGTCAGAGGTTGAGCGGTACGAGCACTGGCGGTCTCGCTATTGATCTCCTTACAGTCCGCTGCCGAGAAGGTGCGGAAGTCCATATCTGTACCCTCAGCTTCCAGAAACTGACAGGCGGCCTGGGTCAGGGGAACAATGTTCTTGCCGCCCTCTTGGACCACTTGCAGCTGGTACTCAGCATCAGCCTTGGCTACAGCTTGAACATCTGCGGTCTCAGGATTAGCAGCAGCAGCACAGGGATTAGCAGCACAGGGGTTCTTGGCAGCACAGGGGTTAGCAGCACAAG
>CAYSEO010000443.1:0-3426 GCA_964429885.1 uncultured bacterium | reverse complement strand
CAGGAAGTTCGGCAGAGGTGGGGAGGTTCTGCCAGAGATGATCATACTGAAGCATGGGAGGGCAGCTTACATCAGCTCGATCATAATGGATCCGTATCTAAGATCCGAAACTATAGATCTTGTGGATCAATTCCTTGAGCTCGTAGAAATTGTTCTAGCCGTTCCGACCGTTGTCGTTCTTGCTCAGCTCGTTGTCGTTCTTGCTCAGCTCGTTGTCGTTCCTGCTCGGCTCGCTGCCGTTCTTGCTTGGCTTGTTGCCGTTCCTGATCAGCTCGTTGCTCTGCCCGATCGGCTCGCTGTCGCTCCTCTTGCCAAGATTGCTGGGCTTGATCCCGTTGCTCCAGGGTTTCTCTGAGGGCTTCTTCTGGGATCGGATGTCGTCGCCCTTCCCGATCGAACCAAAATAAACAGGGGATCTCGATCCCGCCATGCAACGCTCTCCCCTGACCGATCCCTAAGCCAATCTCTGGCATCCAAACCGGATCTCCAGAGACTCTCTGATACTCCCCATCCACCAATCGATAGACCTCTAAGGGGTCTGAAGGACGTCGTCTAGAACTAAATCGGAAGGGGTTGTAGATCACGTAGTAAAGAATCCCGATCCGAGCGTAGAGCGCTAACTTATCGGAGTATTCCTGATTGTAGGTCTGAGACACCATCTCCAACACCCAGATGGGCGGCACTCCTTCCTCCCAGACCACATAATTGGATCGCCAAGTTTCTCCTCTGCGTCGAGGCACGTTCAAGGCCAGCAGGGCATCGGGAACCACCGGCACACGCGGATCTGTTCCCGCCCTATGATAGAGCCCCATGTCTACAGCAAAAAACCAATCCAACCGATCGGCCCATAATAACAGGAGCGCCGCCAGCAACAGGTTAGGGATCGTGTTCTGTCCTTCAGTATCCACGGGGGTGTCATCGGATCCAGGAAGTTCGGCAGAGGTGGGGAGGTTCTGCCAGAGATGATCATACTGAAGCATAGGGTATAGCGCTCACGTTAGCTTGATCATAACGGATGCTCTTTTCAACGTTGGCTGCACCGGATATCACGATTCCGACTTTCCCACAATTAACTATGGGGATCACCGAATAACACCATGGAACACCGTAGTTCACTGATCACTTGAGTCGTGACATCACTAACCGCTAACCCCCCTGCCGTCCGTCTACGGATCGAGCGCAACACCACCATGTCGAAAGATTGAGATCGTTGCAGGATCACCTGAGCCACATTATCCGCCGGTTGACAGAGGATCTGGACAGGGGCCTGGGACTCAGTTTGCTTGAGAACTTGGGTGAGCTGCTCCCGAAATCGATCCACCTCTGCCTCGCTGCTGAGCTGATCGTAGACATGCAACAGGGTCACCTCCGCCTCATTGACATCGGCAAAGAGTTGGGCGAACCGCACCGTTTGAATGGATCGAGGGGTCAATACCTTGATCGGCACCAACACCCTATGTATGTGGATCGGATCCTCCATCAGCCGCATCACCGCCACAGGACAATGGGAGGCCCAGAACACACTATCCACGACGGATCCCAGTAGGCGGGCCTTGAGACCGGTCTCACTCCACCCCATCAAGATCAAGCTGGCTCGCTGCTCCCGCGCGGTACGACTGATCCCCTCCGCCACATCATCATCGATGCGGATCTGGGGCTTGGCGGTGGCGTGGAACTCCTGACTCACCGTCACAGCCTGCTCCAAACGTCTGCGACTCTCCCACAGGGCCTCATCCACCGCTTGGGCATCCATATGCATATGGGCAGGAGCAATAGAGAGCGGAATGATCACCCCAGAGGCACGACGGGTCAAGATCGCCCCCATCTCGATCAGGAACCGTTCCGTGGTTGGGTTAGCGATCGGGACTAGGACCGTAAAGGGATGCTCACCCATGGGATCCCCTTGGGGCCAGTATTGCCAGCCGCCCTCCATGGGAGCCGGGGTGAAGGCAGGTTGTAGGATCGGGATCCGATGGGCAAATCGTTCGGTTAAGACGGGGCCGAGCAGAGAGGTCAACACCATCAGCACGATCACCGCGTTGAACACTTCCGTGGTGATCAGACCGGCCTGGACTCCAGCCAATGCCGCTGCCAGAGTCGCCGCCACTTGGGGTAAGGAGAGAGACCACATAGAGAGCATCTCCGGCCAACGATAGCCATACAGCCCCTTGGCGATCAGAGCTGCCAGCAATTTACCGATCAACAATCCCGATACGATCGACAGGGTTAGACCCAAGGATCCGGTCAAGGTGGAGATGAACGCTTCCATATCCACCAGCAAGCCCATACCCACAAAGAAGAACGGGATGAACAGCACACCACCTACAAACTCGATCTTTTCCTTAACCGGACCCTCCCCCAACACATCATTGACTGCCAGCCCCGACAGAAAAGCCCCTACGATCGGGTCCACATTGATCAGTTGTGCCCCGCCTGAGGCCAGAAACACAGATAGCAACACAAACAGAAACTGATTGCCCTGCTCATCCCCAGTGCGTCGAAAGAAGGCTCTTCCGGCCCAATCCAAACCAAACAACAAGGCTGCCGCATAGATCCCCAGGGCCCCTAGTTGGATCACCAGGGTAGCGGCGGAGAACTCCCCGGCACTGATCCCTACACAGATGGCCAGCACCAGTAGAGCAGCGATGTCGGTGAAGATAGTAGCCCCGATGGTGACCGTGATCGCCTCATTGTTGACCAAGCCCAGCCGTTGCACGATGGGGTAGCCCAGCAGGGTATGGGAGGCCAATAACGATCCCAACAGTACCGAGGCATTCAGACCCAGATCGAACTGCAAGCCCACCAGGGTACCCAAGGACAGCGGGATCGCAAAGGTGGCCAGACCGAAACCGAGGGAGCGTTCCTTCTTCTTGCGAAACTCCCCCAGATCGATCTCCAAGCCCGCCACAAACATCAGAAAGATCTTGCCGATGTCGGAGAACAGCTTCAGGGTCTCGCTGTCGGATCGAAGCAGACCCAAACCGTCATCCCCCAAAGCCACCCCTGCCACCAACAGCCCTACTAAACCGGGCAGACGGAGACGCTCAAACAAGGGCGGGATCGTCAGGATCACCAGCAACAGCACGGTGAACCCAACAAGAGGGTTTTGAGAGAGGCGATCCAGGAGGTCTTGCATAGGTTCCGGTCTTGATCTCCTAAGGATCTACAAATGCAGGATCGAGGCGGGTGCTTGGATCATGGCATAGCTGAGCCTGGGGCGGGGAATTCCCCTAGAGGGCGATCAGACCGGGGGAGAGAGGTTACCCTAGGAATGCTAGGAAATGCTGCCGTGACTCACCGTCATGTTCAACTCCACCTCCCAGACACTGTATGGCCTGAGAGCCGATCAATTTCGCCATCCCATCGATCTGCAAGCCACTCGCTCTCTCCAGCAGCTGCCGGGGTTGGGCTTCCTGATCCAGAACC
>CAYSEO010000442.1:0-3430 GCA_964429885.1 uncultured bacterium | reverse complement strand
GAGTAAGGGTAAAGAAAGATAACGAGGAACTAAGGAACATAACCGCCTCTTGATCGTAATCTGAAGCAAATCTGTAACTCTGGGGGGGCGAAGGGGATCCTCAGCCAGCCTACAGGGAGGGGTATGGTTACCCCTGAGTTTGATTGATGGTTCACCTGAGGGTTGACGATGGTGATGGCTTCCTCCTTATCCTCCGCCTCCGATCCGGAGCAACTGATCCCAGCGGATCAGAGCATGTCCCGGGATGTGCTGACCCTGTCCCGGCATGTGCTGCAGCAGTTCGATAGCTTTACCCCTGAGGCCCAGGACTTCAGCTCCCTGATGAACCGGATCGCCCTGGCTGGTAAACTGATCGGGCGCCGCCTCAGCCAGTCCGGTTTAGTGGAGAACACCTTGGGGGTGACGGGCACGGTCAATGTCCAGGGTGAGGTGCAACAGAAGATGGATGATTACGCCAACCAAGCCTTTATCCGGGTGCTGGAACAGACGGGACTGGTTTGCCGCTTGGTGTCGGAGGAGATGAAGGCCCCGGCTCGCTTGCCCGAGAATTGCTCCCTCAGTCGCTTAGCCCTAGTGTTCGATCCCCTGGACGGATCCTCCAATATTGACGCCAATCTGGCGGTGGGATCGATCTTCTCCATCCTCAGAGCGGAGGGCAATGACGACGAGAACAATTCCGATCTGCTCCAGCCCGGTCGCCAGCAGCTGGCTGCCGGATACATCCTCTATGGTCCTAGCACTCAGTTCGTCTACTCCATTGGCAAGGGGGTGCATTCCTTCACCCTGGATCCCAGTTTGGGGGAGTTCATCCTCTCCTACAGGGATATCCAGACCCCTAGCCGTGGATCGGTGTACAGCATCAATGAGGGCAACTTCTGTCAGTGGGAGACCCCCATGCAGGATTTCGTTCGTTTTGTCCACCACAATGACGGCTACACGGCTCGCTACAGTGGGGCCTTGGTGGCGGATTTCCATCGCATATTATTACAGGGCGGGGTGTATCTGTATCCCGGCACCCAGAGTAAGCCGGAGGGCAAGCTGCGGTTGATGTATGAGGCCTCGCCCCTGGCCTTTCTGGTGGAACAGGCGGGCGGGCGGGCCACCTCAGGGCAAGAACGGATCCTGGAGATCCAACCCACTGCGCCCCATCAACGGGTGCCCCTGATCATTGGGAGTGTGGACAATGTGGCTGAAGTGGAGAAGTGTCTGTGGGGTGAGGCTTAGGTGGGTCCCCGCTAGATCCTGACCAGTAGCGATCACAGCCCCGAGCAGAAACAACACGATCTTGAGACAAAGAATAGGAGACGATCATGGTGATGTTGGCTGAGAACCCTTTACGGCGGGGATTGAGTCGGGAGCGGACTCCGGATCCTTGCATTCTGGTGCAGTTTGGGGCCTCTGGAGATCTGGCGGCTCGCAAGCTGATCCCGGCCTACTACCGATTGTTTCTGAAGCGGCGGCTGCCTCCGGAGTTCACGTTGGTGGGGGTGGCTCGCCGGGATTGGAGTCATGAGGAGTTCCGCACCAAGATGCGCAAGGCCATGGAGGAGTTCGCCCCCAAGGATCTGGGTCCAGCGGCGGCCTGGGAGGATTTCGCCAGTCGCCTGTACTTCTCCCGTCTCGACATTGGCAACCCTGAGGATTACCAGAAGTTGGATCAATTACTGAAGGATCTGGATCGGGAGCGCGCCACGCGGGGCAACCGGATCTTCTACCTAGCGGTCTCCCCCACCTTCTATGCTGAGGCGGTGCAACAGTTGGGGGCAGCGGGTATGGTCAAGGATCCCCGTCAGTCCAAGGTGGTGATCGAGAAGCCCTTTGGTCACGATCTGAGTACGGCCCAGGAGCTTAACCGAGTGGTGCGGGGGGTGTGTGCTGAGGAACAGCTCTATCGCATCGATCATTACCTGGGTAAGGAGACGGTCCAGAATCTCTTGGTGTTCCGGTTCGCCAACATCATCTTTGAACCGATCTGGAATCGTAATTATATCGATCATGTGCAGATCACGGTGGCGGAGGCCGTGGGTGTGGAGGATCGGGCTGGGTACTATGAGACCTCCGGAGCCCTGCGAGATATGGTGCAGAATCACCTCATGCAGGTCTATTGCCTAACTGCCATGGAGCCGCCGGTGTCCTTAGCAGGAGATGGGGTGCGGAACGAAAAGACCAAAGTGTTACAGGCAACCCGGTTGGCCAATACTCGGGATATTAATACCGCCGCGATCCGGGCTCAGTATGCCTCCGGCTGGATGGCAGGGAAACAGGTCCCTGGGTATAAAGAAGAACCCAATGTCAGTCCTACCTCCACCACACCCAGCTTTGTAGCCCTGAAGTTGGAGTGTGATTCCTGGCGCTGGAAGGGGGTGCCGTTCTATCTGCGCACGGGCAAGCGGTTACCGAAGAAGGCGGCTGAGGTGGCGATCCATTTCCGGCAAGCTCCGCTGGTGTTGTTTCAATCTGCTGCCCAAGAGGTGAGCCCTAACGTCTTGGTGATGCGGCTGCAGCCCCAGGAAGGGATCTCGATCCGGTTTGAGTCCAAGATCCCTGGAACGGCGTTGCGGACCCGATCGGTGGATATGGATTTCCGCTATGGCACTACGTTTGGATCGGAGAGCCCGGAGGCCTATGAGCGGCTGATGTTGGATTGCCTGTTGGGAGATCAAACCCTATTCACCCGATCCGATGAGGTGGAGGCAGCTTGGCGAGTGATCACACCGGTGTTGACCGCTTGGGAGTCGGAGAGTAATGGATCGGTGCCGCCGCCGGTGCATACTTATGAGGCGGGGACTTGGGGTCCGTTGGCGGCGGAGGAGATGTTGGCTCGGGATGGGCGGCGTTGGCGGCGGCTGTAGTGTGGATCTATGCTTAATGTATGGGATCGATCCTCTTGGGATTGATCCCATGCCTGGCTCTATAAAAAGTCCAGGATAGAGAGAAAAAGCATAAAGGCACAGAGATGATTATTCCTCCTTGGACGATCCCGGCTGCAAATGCTGGATTCACAGCCTTTAAGCACCGTGCTCAGATCTGGAAGATACTTGCCGATTCATACGATCTTGCCACAGTCGGAAAGAGAACAAGAAGAAGCCATCATGGTTAATGCTTGTTGCAAATAAGATAGATCTCTATGCTGACTCGCTGGAAGCTGCCCAGTCAAGATATCTGGATCCGAATAGTTCTTATCGAGCCACAATAGAAGCTTTGAGGTCGGATGTTGGGAAACCTAACCTTATCTGTGAGAGCCTTTGCACCTGCTCACGTCTGGAGGCATATGAATGGAGCGGAGAGAGACACATGCTTGCCTTGATCGACGAGAACCAACGTGATGCAATCCTTGAGGATTTCTTGCGAAAGATCATATCATTATGTCGTGGGCCTGGAGGGGTGACACAGAGGCTAGGATCCAGCAGCCACAAGACTCATAGCCCTC
>CAYSEO010000441.1:0-3441 GCA_964429885.1 uncultured bacterium | reverse complement strand
GGGCTGGGGTTGGGCTTGTGCGGGGTGCCGGTTGGGTTTGTGTTTGCTCCAGGGATGGGTCTGGCATTATCTTCGGGATTAGCTCAGGCCTGGTTGTTGATCGCGGCCTCCACCTGGGGGATCCGGTTAGCGGATCTGATGGAGGGGGAGACAGGGTGGTATCGGGTGTTGCCCTGTGGATTGGCGGCTCTGGCCCTGGTGGGGGGGACTGTGCCTCTGCTGGTGACAGATCCAGGGGAGCGAGCTGTGGAGACGGATCCGGATCCTGGGGATCTGCGTCAAGGACAAGGGGCCAATCGCTCGCTGTGGATCGGGCGGATCATCGGTGGGATCGTGGCCTCGCTGCTGGGGATCGGGTTGGTGCGCAATTGGTTGCATCAGTGTCTGTTTTACGCGTTGGCCTTTGGGATCGGGGTGGGACTGTCCTTGATCCTGTTGGCGATCGAGGAGAGCGGATCTCGGGCGGCAGGGGATGAGGTTAGGGATCCCAGTCAATGGTTACAACAGGGGATCCTGAGTTTGGCTTTGGTTGGGGGTGGGGCTCTGTTGGCTCTGCGTTTGGGTGGATCCTATGGCGCAGCGGTGATCGGGTTGGGGCTGTTGACCTTTCCCAGCCATTGGGGGGTGACGGCGGCCTTGTTCCTGGGGGCACGACCGTTGGTGCAGAGCCTGTTGTATGAGTTCGATCTCAATCTGAGTGGCATTAATATCACCCACTCCTATACCTATGCGGCCCTGTTTCTAGGGATCGGGGCCATTGCCATTGCGGTACTGGTGCGATGGATCTATGGTCCTCGCGCGCTCTCTTTGATCGCGGTGGGATTACCGACAGGTAGCGTTTTATTAACAGGATTAACGGGGTATTTCATTCACCTCCGACCTCAGGCCGCCATGGTATTGGGGGCGTTGATGGTGGCTTTGGTGATCGCCGCCTTAGAACCAACGGTGATCCAGGTTTGGGCAAGGGCAGAGGAGCGGCAGGGAACTGGGTCACCTCAGGGATGGGGCTGGCAGGGATTGATGTTGACGATGCTGGCCATCCTGACCGCTCTGGTGAGCACCGATCTGACTCAGGCAGGGGCGCAGGCGACACGGGTGGAGCGGCTCTGGGTGTTGGCGGGGGTGTTGGCCACAGGGCTAGGGGTGATCGGGATAGGAGCCTGGTGGGGACATCGGTCAGGATCCAGGCCACGGCAATAGGCATGGCAGAATATGAGGAATTAGATGTCATTCTGCTGGGATCCATGATCGAAGACCTGCTGTATCGGCCTCGTCGGCTTCGCCGCACCCCCACACTGCGCAATATGGTGCGGGAAACTCATCTTAAAGTTGAGGATCTGATCTATCCCCTGTTTGTCATGGAAGGCGAGGATCAGCAGGTGGAGGTGGAGTCCATGCCGGGCTGTTTCCGCTATACCCCCGATCGCCTACTACGGGAGGTGGAGGAGGTCGCCCAACTGGGGATCCCAGCGATCGCTCTGTTTCCGGCGGTGCCGGAGGAGAAGAAGGACTCTAACGGGACCGAGAGCTTCAACTCCGATGGCCTGATCCAGTCCTGTGTCCGGCAGCTGAAGCAGGCGTTTCCTCAAATCACCCTGGTCACCGATGTGGCTCTGGATCCCTATAACAGTGATGGTCATGATGGCATCGTCAGGGATGGGGTGATCCTCAATGATGAGACGGTGGAGGTCTTGGTTAAACAGGCCCTCTCCCAGGCGGAGGCGGGGACGGACGTGATCGCCCCCTCCGATATGATGGATGGCCGGGTGGGGGCGATCCGGACAGCATTGGATGAGCATGGCTACACAGATGTGGCGATCCTGGCCTACTCAGCGAAATATGCCTCCGCCTTCTATGGACCTTTCCGAGATGCCCTCGGATCGGCCCCCAAGGCTGGGGATAAGAAAACCTATCAGATGGATCCGGCCAATGCTCGGGAGGCGATCAAGGAGGCGGGCCTGGATGAGGCGGAGGGGGCTGACATGTTGATGGTCAAACCGGCCTTGGCCTATCTGGATGTGATCTATCAGGTGAAGGAGTCCACCAACCTGCCCGTGGCAGCCTACAACGTCAGCGGCGAGTACGCCATGATCAAAGCAGCCGATCAGAAGGGATGGCTGGATGGCAAGCGAGCCATGTTGGAGTCGTTGATGGCCATGAAGCGAGCCGGAGCCGATCTGATCCTGACCTATTTTGCCAAGGAGGTGGCCCTGATCTTGAAAACCTGATCAAGGATGGCGTTCTGGCCCTCTAGGCACATGCCTGCCTAAGCCCTCTCACCGATCTACTCCCCCTAAAACGGCGTCTTCACCTTGGGCTGCTTGATCTTCTGCTCCCGGATCCGACGCAACATCTTCTGGAAGTACTCCGCCAGATACTCCTCCAAGGTGGTCAGAGACTTGGGATCGATCTCCAGAGCCTCATACACCGGGCTCATCTCCGCATCCATAGGCTCCTCCGCCGCGATCACCTCCGCAAAGGCCAACCGATCGGCGATGTTCCAAGACCATTGGAAGAACTGGGTAAACTTGCGAACCGCCCGCAACAAACCGATCGGCATGGTCCCCACCTTGGCATCCTTGCCAGACAGCTGCTCACATAGCGCGATCACCTGCCGAGACGTATAGGCTTGGGGGCCCGCCAACGGAAATGTGCGCCGCAGAGCCGCCTCCGATCCCAAAGCCTTGATCGCGCAACGAGCGATATCCTGGGTGTCCATATAGGCCGTCGGGATCGCCGGTTGGGTCACCCACACCAACTGCTCCTCCAGGATCGGCAGGGCATACTGACCGATCAATCCCTGCATGAAGCCACACAGCCGAAAGATGGTGTAGGGCACTTGCGACTGGACCAGGTACTGCTCAGTGTGGTGCTTGAAATGCATGAGAGGCACCTGGGGGTACTCGTGATGAGCTCCCATGATCGAGAAGAACACCAGTTGCTTCACCTGAGCGGCACGGGCCGCATTGATCAAGGCCACCTTGCCATCCCAATCCACCCGCTTCGCATTGATGCTGTCCGTGGGTCGCAGCGTGGCACAATCGATCACCACCTCCACCTGATCCATGGCCGCCTCGATGGAGGAGGGCTTGCACAGGTTGCCGATCCGCAGCTGGGCACCCCATTCGCTCAAGAAGGCAGCCTTGGCAGGATTGCGCACAAAACAAGAGACCTGATGACCCGCCTCCATGGCCTTGCGAGCCACCTGACGACCGAGAGTGCCCGTCGCGCCAACAACCAAAACGTTCATAAAATTATCATTTCTTAACTTTTCGATCAGTCTAGCAGACCATCGTCCCCCTGGCTGGAATTGTTACGAGTCGATCGAGATCTGAGACCCACAGTGCATCTGGCAGGGGCTGGCTGGGCATTGGTTCTGAGGGTTACCTGAGCCGATCGGGATCAAAGTCACATTCTCAGACAATTGACAACCCCCTACTA
>CAYSEO010000440.1:0-3442 GCA_964429885.1 uncultured bacterium | reverse complement strand
ACACATCGCGGTTGCTGAGTCGAGGGGATAATGCCATTCTGAAAAAGCTCGGAGAGGAGACAGCCGAGGTGGTGATGGCCGTCAAGGATCAAGATCCCGAGGCAATCGCCAGTGAGATGGCTGATCTCTGGTACCACTGCCTCGTGGCCCTTGCCCATCATCAAGTGGATGTGAAGGATGTCTATCGCCAGCTCCAAGCCCGCCGATCCCCAAAACAAACCTCAGGAGATGCCTAAATCCCCCGATCCGCAATCGTCCTCCTCCACTCAGGAGCAGGAGACTCTTGATCGGAGTTCCGTACGGATCCTGGCGGGACGGCAGGGGCGAGTCGATCTGGAGACGGATCAGCACACTCTGGCCCGCTATCTGCACGATCATTCCGAATGGATCGAACGCTGCTTTAAGCCCCTCAAGGTGTTTCCCTTGTCGCCGGAGACCTATAAGTTGCAGTTCTTCCGGATTGGCGGCCTGGGTTTTGAGTTGGAGCCCTGTTTCGGGGTGAGGATCTGGCCGGAGCAGGATAACGTGTTCTGGTTGAGCTCCATCGATCTGCCAGAGGAAGAGGGATTGCCCTACACCGTCGATTGCCTCTCCTATTTCCAGTTAGAGGAGCTGGATCCGAGTCAACACCACGACCGCAAGCACCGACAGGCAGAGGCGCTAACGCGGGTCCACTGGGATCTGAAGTTGGACATCTGGATGCAGTTGCCGGGGTTCCTACAGGCCTTCCCCTATGCCTTTGTCTATGGGGTGGGGGCCAAGGTTGTCCATCAAGTCACCCGCAGCATGAGCGATCGGTTGACCCACAACGTCTGTACCGATTTCTATCGCTCTGTCGGCAAGAAAGGACGTCGGTACCGGATCATCGACACCACCCCCCAAGGTAATGTCAGCACCCTAGAAGATCTGGACAAGTCAGAGGCCACGGTCCTGCACCCCAATGGCGCTCTCCCCTCTGACCCGGAGCCTAGCGATCCAGCCCAGCTCTCTCAGGATTAAGCCCGCTCCACCTGCCTCACATCCCTACCAAAACAGGATAGGATTCAGGACAGATACACCCAGGGCCGGAGCCGGGATCCAGTTCACAGCTTGTGAGGTGGCAGGAGGCTGGATGTCAGACATCTTCGTGATGGTTCGCAGTCAGAGCAACAATGCCCTAACCTCCATCGATGGGATCCCGTTTGTCGCCTATCTCCGTCATGAGGATCTGATGGTAGCCAAAGAGACCATTGAGCTGGTCCACGCTGACGCGGGCTTTGACGATCTCTCTCCGGGCCACTATACCGTTGTAGTGAAGCACACACGAGTGGAACCCCCAGAGGCAACCTGCGATGTGCGGATTCATCGGCTAGATGAGGTTATTCTGGTAACCTTCGTCTACCTTGAGGCAGAGCGGGTGTTATTACGGGTGCAGTCGGCAGTTGAGAAGAGGTTGTGACCATGATTGCCAAGGTGATCCCGCCTTATTCCATCAAGGCGTTTCGGTATCGGGTCTACTGCCTGGGCCAGTCCTTATGGCAGGAACAGGATCCCGTCTGTCGAGCCAACCTCGCGTTGCAACTGGCGGATGCTGCCACCACCCTGGCTCGCTTGGAGACCCAGGAGGCCTTTCAATCTCACCGTCCTACCCCGCCTGATGCGGATCTAACGGAGTAGTGTCCTTAGGCGTGGGAGATCACGGGTAGGGACACCGTAAAGGTGCTGCCCAGTTGGGGTTGGGACTCCACGGTGATCCGGCCTCGCATGTTCTCCACTAGAGCTTTTGTAATCGCCAAACCGAGACCGATCCCACCCTCACTGCGGTTACGGGCCTCCGAGACCGAATAGAAGCGCTCAAAGATCAGGGGCTGATGCTCCACCGGGATGCCGATCCCTTGATCCTGGACCTGCAGCAGGGCCATCTCCCCGGACAGCCGTAGCCGAATCGTGATCGGGGCCTGGGTTTCCGAGTAGCGGATGGCGTTGGTGAGCAGGTTAAGCATGACCTGTCTGAGGCGATCCGGATCCGCCTTGACGACGAGGTCTTGCTCGGGTTGGACCACACGAATTGGGTTGGGACCCAGTTGGCTGACGATCCCCTCCAGTTCCCGCAGAAACTCGTTCAGGTTGACGGGTTGGATCTGCAAATGGAAGGCTCCGGTCTCGGCTCGGGTCAGATCCAAGAGATCCTTGAGCAGACGCACCACCCGTTGGGTTTCCTGATGAGCTGTAGAGAGGCTCTCGGATTGGATCTCGGTGAGGTTGTTTCCGCGTCGGAGGGTGCTCTCCAGATAACCCTGCACGATGGAGAGAGGCGTGCGCAGCTCATGGGAGATGTTGCTGAGCAGCTGTTGTTCCTGCATCCAAGCTTGGGAGAGGCGATGCAGCATATCATTGAAGGCCTCCGCCAGCTGGGCCACCTCGGAGGGAGGATCCATCAGCACCACCTGGGCATCCTGGAGATGTTTGGCGGAGATGGTCTGAGTCACCTGACTGATGTCATGCAGTGGCCTCAGGGACCGGCGGATCAATACCAATCCTCCCAGGGTGACCATCAGCACGGCTCCAGTGCCAGACAGAGCGAGGGTCTGCAGAAAAGCGGTATAGATCTGATAGGACTGGGTGACGTCACTGATGCTCTCAATCTGGAGGGTGGTCTGATCGTTGAGTTGCAGGGGTATGGAACAGATGATCAAAGATCGATCCTCAACCTGAACCAACTCAGGGGTACTGGGAAAGGTGTCGATTTGGGGCAGATCCTCATCTAGGATGCCGGAGGCCATGATCACCTCGCCCCGCTCATCCACAACTCGGAACCAGAGGGAGGGCTGAGTGTATTTGTCTACGGTCTTAGCCAGTGCTGCCTCGGCAGGATACATCTCCTGATAGGTATTGACATCCTGCATAAACTTACTGCCCATCAGATCATGGAGATCTTTGGTTCCAGCCAAGAGTTCTCGATGTAGTCTCCAGGTGGCTGCCCCTCCCGAGCCCGCCAAAACGACTAAGGTCGCGGTCATCGAGATCAGCGTCAATCGACAGTGGAGGGAATGCCAGAACTTACGGATCGAGGGCATGGGAGGGACCGTTGATGACGGTAGTGCTTGCTGATGTCTTTAGCTTAATGGGATTCTCAATGTTATTAGTGAACAGATCATAGGACTTCTCTGAGGGCTTTCTCAGTGTTGCGTCGAGGCCAAGCGTTAGATCGAAGGATCCCATAGAGCCCCATGGCGATTAAGATCAGCGGCGATGTAGATTCTATAGTGATCATGAAGCAGAGGAAAGGGGCACCCGTAAAGAGTACCCCCAATCATTATCTAGCAAACTCAGTTCGCTAAGGATGCCGTTGCATCAAACTACCCGTTGATGGAGGGAGCGGTCAGAGCCACAGGAGAGACCTCAGCTGCCGCCAAGTCCAAGGGGAAGTTGTGCGCGTTGCGCTCGTGCATCACTTCCATCC
>CAYSEO010000439.1:0-3450 GCA_964429885.1 uncultured bacterium | reverse complement strand
ATCGGCAAAATTGCTTTGACACACACTATATAGACTGTATAAACGTTTTTGCTGACCTACTTATCATCAGTGCTCAGGCCATGAGGGGATCCTGATTGTTAGGGAGCGTGGAGGGATATCCCTGCGGATCCTTCTGGATTAAACCATGGCTAACCAGAGCGGTCATCACCTGGGTAGTCTCGATCGGTTTGGCCATAAACCCTGATGCTCCCACCATCTTGGCCCGTACCCGATCTACTAAGCCATCGCTACTGGTGACGATGATCACAGGAATGCCCCGCAAAGCCGAGATCCGGCGCATTTGACCACAGATCTCATAACCACTTTGGATCGGCATCACCAGATCTAAGAGGATCAGATCTGGTTTCTGTTCCAGAACGGTGGTCAAGGCCTGCAGTGGGTTAGGGATCAACACCGAGCGACAGCCTAACTGAGCCAGTACCTGCTCCATCAAGCGACCATCCAGAGGACTATCCTCCACATAGGCCACCAACGGGCCTCGGGCAGACACCTGGGGGTGCTGGGGGAGATCCTCAGGTAACTCTGGCAGCAGGGGTTGAGTGATCGGAGTGCAAGGGGTTTTCAGATCCAGGATCTCAGTCCAGCTCATGATCCCAGTCTTGAGGTAAGGCAGCAGGGATTGGGTCACCAATAACGGATCCTGGCCGACTTTCACCGCCAGATCCCGCAGAGTGCGACGTCCATCCACGAGGGTACAGAGATTGCGAAAGGCCGCCGCCGAGGTCTTCTGCCGCAATTGCTCCGTATCCTGGATCACTGGGGCCAGATTGGGAGAGCGATCCTGTAAGCCTGCCTCCCTCCACTCCTGCCAGAGCTTCTGAGCCCGCCGCAACACATAGCGGACCTGCACCGGGATCATGGCCGCATCCAAGGCCGCCAGACTCTCCTCTGGACTGTAGGCGTAATCGAAAGCCGATCCCTGTCGCCCTAACAGATCCTCCTGCTGCAACAGATCAAACAAGGTCTCCGCCAAACTGCCCTCGATCACTGCCACGGCTTGTTCCCGGCGCAACTGCCGATCCCGTACCCCTCGGATCAAGGTCTGATAGTGTAATCCCTTTACATCAGCGTGAGCTAATGGCTGGATCACCTCGGGCTTCAGCTGCGGACACTGCCGGGTCAGCTGTCGGCGCCACCGTCGTGTGCCATGGACACCTCCACGCTCACCGATCAATCGACCCAGAAAAAAACGTAACCCCCACTCCCGTCGTCTCTCCTCCTGAGCAGTAAACACCACCGTTGAGATCGACAGCCATCCTGTAAATTGCTCCTCGCTACAGGCAATCAAGCGATGAACCAGATCAGGATCTGGGGCAGGGGAAGGGATGGAAGACATAGCAGACCTGGAAGACAATAGAACAGCAGATCGGGAAAACAGCTACAGTTCTTAAGCTTGATCGGAACAAAACTTAAGAAAAAGTTGATTAATAGGTGTGGTTTCTTCTCACAGTGTCATACAAGTCCAGGGTCAGGATCCGGAGCGACACGGAATCTCGACAACCCTGGTTCTGAGCAATTCTGCGGAAGAAACCTAGTTGGGAGTGTACAAACAGAGTGCTTAGGAACTCAACCGGGCCATGATCTGTTCGTGGATCTGTGGATCTACAGCGGTCACCAGGGATGAATAGCGAAAGCGAGGATCGGCTCCAGCCAGCGATACAGTGGATCCCGTCCGATCACTCACTCGTCCCCCGGCCTGTTCTACGATATAAGCGATCGCTCCCCAATCGATCAGGGCACTGTTGCGGCCATAGATGCCACAGGCTTGTCCCAGCAGAACGGCGCTCACCCCCAGACACCCTTTCGCTGGGGAGTAATCCTGAGAGATATCCACTACTTGAAAGGCGGGCTCCACCTGCTGCCGGATCTCTTGTCCCTGATAGGTAATGATCAGAGGTTCCGTGGCGGCCAACTGTAAAGGTTGGGGAACAGATCCCTCTTTTTGTACCCAGGCCCCTCGCTGCCGATCGGCATAGAAGATCTGGTTTAAGCCCGGTAGGGCCACGATCGCCCCTTCAAACCCCTCAGGTCCGAGCAGGGACAGGATGATGTTGAAGTTGTTCTGGCCATCCATATAGAAGCGGGTGCCATCCACTGGATCCAGTAACACCCAATAGGGGGAGGTGTTGGCGAAATACTTGGCATTGTAGGATTGATCCTCCTCCTCTCCAAAAAAGCTGAGCTCTGGATAATCCGCCAGCAGCGCGATCTCGATCTGGGTTTGGATGGAGAGATCTGCATCTGTCAACGCCTGAGCAAAGGGGGAGCTGTACTGGGACTTGGCGGGCTGGATACCGATCTGTTTCTGGATCTGGAGGGCATAGCGACCGGCCTGTTGGATCAGGGGCAAAGCCCAATCGATCAGAGCGGCGGGGGAGACGGGCTCAGCCATGGTGACGGGATCCTGCTGCCAATACCTCCCCAGGATAGTACGACAGGATCCGCTGGGGAATAGGTGCAACACAGAGGCTTGAGCCCCCCCATCGGATCGGATCTCTATAGAGACTCCGGATCAAGGCCCAACTCCCGCAGCCGCTGCTCCAGATAATTGGTTCGTTGTCTGGCCTCCTCAGCTTGCTGTCTGGCCTCCCCAGCTTGCTGTCTGGCTTCCTCCGCTTGTTGTCGTTCCTGCTCAGCTCTCAACCCTCGCTCTCGAAAACTCTCAAACAGACGACCATCAGGGCGATACACCCGCATCTCTGGATCCACCACCTCAAACCGGATCCCTAAGCGAGAACTGGTCCAGTGTTCTACCCGATCTCCTCCTGTCAAAGACTGACCCGGCACCGATCGCAGCCAGACTTTTAGCTGATTCCGATCCGGATCATAGATGTAATACTCCTCCACTCCATAGCGATCATAAAACGCCAACTTACGGCTCATCTCCCTACGTGTGTTCCCTGGAGACAGCACCTCAAACACCACTTGGGGCGGGATATCCTGCTCACGATCTTGCACATAGGATCCCCGCTCCCCCTTAGGGCGACCGAAGACCACCATGACATCAGGAGCTTGTCGGATCTTGATCTGGCCAGCCACTGGATACCACAACAGATCCCCAGCCACAAACACATTGGGATCCTCAGCGAATAGATCGTCGATATTCTCCTTCAGGGTGACGATCCAGCGAAACTGCAGGGTATTATCCGCCATGGGTTGGCCATCGCTGTCGGGGTAGTGGATCAGATCAGGTTGGGAGGGAACTTGAGAGACCATTTGCATCAAACTGAGAGTGCTGGGATCTACTTTAGCTTGGGAAGATTCCTCACAGGGTTTCCGGATCAATTCCCAACTCACGCATCCGTTGGGCCAACCGATCTGCCCGTTGCTCTGCCTGCTCAGCTCTCAACCCTCGCTCTCGAAAACTCTCAAATAGACGACCATCAGGGCGATACACCCGCATCTCTGGATCCACCACCTCAAACCGGA
>CAYSEO010000438.1:0-3481 GCA_964429885.1 uncultured bacterium | reverse complement strand
CCCCAGCCCACGGCCCACGGCAGATACCGTCGAGGACAAAGCGGGGCTCGGAACTGAGTGCTGAGCCCCGATCCTGACTGAGATCCCACTCCCATCTGGGACAACAATCCCGAGCTCACCCGTGAACCCCGTCGTACCACCGAGGCCCACCGCTGGAGTCTAAGAAACCCCTGACGCAGTGGGGATCGCTGACGTTGAACAGATCGCATGGCTGAGCTACGGGGATCAGTAGGTCCTATCGAGATCAGAAGATCAGATCATGGGGAACGATCGCAAGATGCAGAGATCAAACGAGATCAGAGATCCCTAAGTCATCTGGGGTTCCTTCTCCCCACGGGCTTGGCTAGCCTCCTCCGCACTGATGCCCAGGCGGGTCAGGTTAACGCGGCCCATACTATCGATCTCCTTGATCTTGACCACCACCTCATCGGCGACCGCCAGCTCATCCTCCACCCGATGCACATGGTAGTCCGCCAACTGGGAGATGTGGACCCGTCCCTCCTTACCGGGCAGGATCTCCACGAAGGCCCCTGTCTTGGTGATCTTGGTCACCTTACCCAGATAAACCTGACCTTCCTCCACGCGACGCACCAGATCCTGGATCATCCTCTGAGCGGTATCCGCCTGTTCCCCAGTTGCTGAGGCCACCGTCACGGTCCCGTCATCGTTGATATCGATCTTGGCCCCCGAAGCCTCCGTGATCCCGCGAATGGTCTTCCCACTGGGACCGATGATCCGACCGATATCCTCCGGATTCACCTTAAAGGACAGCAGCCGGGGGGCATTGGCGGCCAACCGCTGCCGATGCTTGGGCAACACCTCGATCATCTTGTCCAGAATGAACAACCGTCCTGTCCGGGCCTGTTCCACCGCCTGCTTAATGGTCTCCACCGTGATCCCCTGGATCTTCATGTCCATCTGTAGAGCCGTGATCCCCGCCTGGGTACCGGCCACCTTGAAGTCCATATCCCCCAGGAAGTCCTCGATCCCTTGAATATCTGTCAAGATCCGGATCTCCTCTCCCTCTTTGATCAGGCCCATGGCCACCCCGCCAACTGGCGCTTTGAGGGGAACCCCGGCATCCATGAGAGCCAAAGTGGAGCCACATACGGATCCCATGGAGGTGGAACCATTGGAGGAGAGCACCTCAGACACCACCCGTAGCACATAGGCGAACTGATCCTGGGTGGGGATCACCGGCACCAGAGCCCGCTCCGCCAGAGCTCCATGACCGATCTCACGCCGACCTGGGGATCGAGACGGTCGAGTTTCCCCCACAGAAAAGGCAGGGAAGTTGTAATGGTGCAGGTAGCGCTTCTCCCCAGTGGGATGCAGATCATCCATCTCCTGGGCATCGCCGGGGGTTCCCAGGGTGACGATGGAGAGCACCTGAGTCAAACCTCGGGTAAACAAGCCGCTACCATGCACCCGTGGGATCAGGCCCACCCGAATATCCAGAGGCCGCACCTCATCCAATTTGCGACCATCGACACGCACCCCTTCCTCCACGATCTGGCGGCGCATCAGCTTCTTCATGCAGGTTTTGAAGGCTGCATCCAACTCCTTAGGGTTCTCCACCCAGCTCATCCGCAGGGGATCCTCCTCAGGACGTTCCTCCAATATCGGTACCAGCGTGGCTTTCAAAGTATCCAGTTGGTTATCCCGATCCTGCTTGCCCAAAAACTGCTTGAGAATATCCTTGATCCCATCCCCCACCTGCTGCAGGACGAACTCCACCAACTCCGGTTTCTCCGCCGGGGGGGTCAGGGCTACAGCCGGTCGATCTAGCTCGGCGAACACCTGTTCCTGAGCCTCCAGCAACTTTTGAATGGCCTCGTAACCGAAATCGATCGCCTCGATCACATCCGCCTCGGGCAACTGGTTGGCCCCGGCCTCCACCATAATGATCCCTTCCGAGCTACCGGCCACCACTAGATCCAGTTCTCCAGCCTCGATCTCGGCATAGGTGGGGTTGATGATGAACTCGTCCTTGACTAGCCCCACCCGAACCGCTGCTACCGGACCCATGAAGGGAATGCTGGCCCCCCGAACCGCTAGGGAGGCCCCGATGATGCTGAGGGTGTCGGGGGGGATATTGTCATCCACCGACAGGGTGGTGGCCACGATCTGAACATCATCCCGGAGCCAATCGGGAAATAGAGGTCGCAGGGGTCGATCGATCAGACGAGAGATCAACGTCGCTCGCTCCGGTGGTCGGCCCTCCCGTCGTAAAAATCCCCCTGGGATCCGGCCTGCTGCATACATGCGCTCTTCATAATCCACCAGCAGGGGCATGAAATCCACCCCGGGTCGTCCGGGTTGGCGGGTGGCGGTCACTAGCACTGAGGTCTCTCCTGCCTTGATCCAGACGCCACATCCTGCCTGCGGGGCCAATAGGCCAATGCTGATGTCCATTTCCCGCCCATAGAAGGAAATCGACTTAGTATACTCCGCCATGCTGTCCTTTCTACCACTGTTTGTCTTGCAGCCATGGTAGCACTGGCACCCAGACCCCGCTCTAGGCCATCACCCCCCGCTCACAGGAGGCACGAACACCACCTCATCCTCCGCCTGCACTGGGGTCTCCCCCCCGACAAACTCCTGGTTGATGCCAAACCGGGTCTGAGATCGCCATCGTCCGAGGGAAGGATACTGCTGGATCAACTGCTCCAACACCTGAGCTACAGTTGTCCCCACCGGCACCTGCAGTTGCAGCTCCTGTGGGCCGATCACCTCCTGGTAGACGGCGAATAGCTTGATCCGGATCGGTAAGGTCTCCACCATAGACAAGGGCTGAAGAGATTGTGATCAGGGTAACAAGGGCTGGGTTACGGACTAGGCTAGCCAGGGTCCTCTCACATGCCACAGGATCCAGACAAAGTTTAACTTAATCCTGTTCTCAATTCGGCTGAACTCGGACTAAGATGGCGTTGGCGTTATAGTTCGGGTCAACAGGTGCGTGTGTCTACCGTCCAATTGTCTTCCGAACTGGAGGCTGTCCATAGCAGTTCGGAGCAGATGACTTATGACGATTTTTGTGGGAAACCTGTCCTTTAAGGCCACTGAAGATGATGTCCGCGAGTGGTTTGCGGAGTTTGGTGAGGTGAGACAGGTGAAGCTGCCTGTGGATCGGGAGACTGGGAGAAAGCGGGGCTTTGCTTTTGTGGATCTAGATCCGGAGGCGGCGGAACAGGCGGCGATTAATGAGATGGATGGGGCTACCATGCTAGGACGCCCGCTGCGGGTCAATAAGGCTCAGCCCCGTCGAGCCAAGGAAATGGGATCCGCACCCCGAGCTACGTTTTCTGTCTACTGATGGATGCTTGAGCTGACCGGATCGATCCTCCAGGCGATCTGCGATCAGCTCTAGTGAGGGGACCCACCCCAACCCCACCCAGGAGGGGCAATTGGTTTATAGGACCATAGGGTCCAGATGAAGTAGGATAAGGCAGTCTGTTAGGGGGAGCCTCCCACCAACTAC
>CAYSEO010000437.1:0-3502 GCA_964429885.1 uncultured bacterium | reverse complement strand
ATATGATCTGGTTTTAGGATCTACAGGTCTAGCGAGGGATTGAGCGGAGATGAGGGGCCATCGGCAAGGCTAGGGAGTCTGACAGATCCAGAGGGGTTAGATGCAGCTGGGCACCCAGGCGACGGACCTGATCGGGGATCATCTGTTGGGCTGACTCTCGGAAGGATTGGATCGGGGGGATCTGCAGTCGATCCTGAGTGGTAACCAACACCACCCGCCGGGATAGGGTAGGGGGTTGAGTGGGGCGGACGGTGAGATCAGGATCTTGACGACAGTCCACCAGAGCCGACTGCGGCAATAGGGCGATCATCTCCCCCTGCCGGACGATGCCCCGGAAGGCATCCAGGGTATTCAGCTCCAGGGCCGTGCGTAGCTCCACCCCCTGTTGGAGGAACTGATCCCGCACCAGCCGTTGCATGCCATAGCCATCCTTAAAGATCACCTGGGGATAGCGCACCAGCTCCGACCAGGGCACTTGGGAGTGCTGGGCCAGAGGATGACGACTGGGGAGCAACACCTCGATCGGTTCGTCGTACAGATCATCCACCACCCATTCTGTAGAGTTGGGCAGAAAACGGCTATGCATGACGATGGCCAGATCCACTAAGCCATCCCGCAACACCTTAATGGCCCGATCGCTGCCCAGGGAGGTGACCCGTAGCTGCACCTGGGGATAAGCTTGGGCGAACTGCTGCAACACCGGGGGCAGATAATGGGCGCAGACGGAATGGATCACAGCGATACAGAGTTCCTGCTGCTTGCCCTCCCGGAGCTCCGCCAGCTCGGTTACCGCCCCCTGCCACTCCTGCCAGATCCGTTTGGCATGGGGCAGTAATCGTTCCCCTGCCACCGTCAGTTTGGTCTGGGCTGAGCGATGAAACAAAGGGGATCCCAATGCTTCCTCCAGGCCCTGGATCTGGCGGCTGACGGTGGATTGAGTCACCCCACATTGTTGGGCCGCCTTCTGAAAGCTGCCGGTCTCGGCTACGGTGAGGAAAGCCTGAAGTTGTTCTAGGCGCATGATGATCGGACAGTGAGCGTGAATGATCCCCTCAACAAATGGAGAGGCAGGTCAAATTACAGGGCACTTTAAGGGCTCTCCTTGAAATAAGTCGTATGCACAACTACCATTCCTGAGAATTAACAGGATTTTGTAGAGATATGGACCCGCAGACGCTCCGAACTCTCCCTCGCCTGCCCATCTCTGACTGAAGATCAAGCCTTTCTTTGTATAAACGCTTGCCTGCCGATCCCTGAGACCCTAGGAGATCTCTGAATCCTCCAGTCCCACGCAGGCTTGTAACAGAGTGTACGATTAGGAAGATTAGGGTCTTCTATGATCACAATCACCTGTTCCCATCCCGATTGCACCCCGAGGTCGATCCCATGAGTACCCAGTTCCGCGAATACCTGCAGGTGATCGGTAGTGGCCAACATACTGGACGGGATCTGAGTCGGCAGGAGGCGGCGGCGGCGACTCGTATGATCTTACTGGGAGAGGCAACCCCGGCTCAGGTGGGGGGCTTTCTGATCGCCCATCGCATCAAACGACCGACAGGGGCGGAGATAGCGGGCATGTTGGATACCTATGAGCAGTTGGGTCCGACGCTGCCCGATCTGGGGTTATCTCGACCTGTGGTGATCTTTGGTCATCCCTACGATGGTCGTACCCGCACAGCTCCCCTGGCGGTGATGGTCACGCTGGTGTTGGCGGCGGCAGGATCACCAGTGCTGTTGCACGGGGCGGGGCGATGTCCCACTAAGTATGGTCTGCCTCTGGTGGAGATCTGGCAGCGATTGGAGGTGGATTGGCAGCCTCTGTCTCTGGTGCAGATCCAGCGTTCACTGCAGGAGGCGGGGATCGGGTTGATCTATGTACCCCGTCTGTTTCCCCTCACCCAGGTGGTGATGCAGTATCGAGATCAGATCGGCAAACGTCCCCCCTTGGCCACCTTGGAGCTGATCTGGTGTCCCTATCAGGGCGCGGCCCATGTCTGTTCTGGGTTTGTGCATCCCCCCACAGAATCGATCATGATCGAGACCTTCGGGTTACGGGGCGTCTCCCAATACACCACTGTCAAGGGTCTGGAGGGGAGCTGTGATCTGCCCCCAGGACGAACGGGGATCTTGAGTGAGGCCGGAACGCGTCGCTTCATTAAGGCCAGGGAGTTTGGGTTGGCCAGCGAGGATCCCCCCTTACAGGATCTGGAGACTTTGATCCGTCGGATCCAACAGACCCTGGCCGGGGAGGAGACGGACCTATGGGCGGCGGCGATCTGGAACGCAGGGTACTATCTACATCGCTTGGGCCATACAGCAGATCTGGGAGCCGGGATCGAGATGGCTAAGCAGTTGATCCGTAGTGGCCAGGCGGCAACGAAATTGCGACAGGTGCAGGGGTTGATGAGCGGTGCCCTAGTCAAAGCCTAGGTGGGTGATGGATGTCTGGGCAGGATGGGGATTAAGCTGTTAGCTGAGCCTTGCCACGCTACTGAGGAGTCTTGATCATGTTGCGGATCCTATCCCCCTTACCCCCGATCGTGAAGTTGTTGCTAGGTGGATTAGGGATTTTTGCCCTGATCTGGTTCTTAAGTGCAGCTCCGGCGCAGGCGGCATCGATGAATAACCGGGCCGAGCAACAGGTGACCTTAGCGGCCCCTCCGGCTCAGGTGTTGCCTGCAGCAAAACAGGCCTTTGAGCAGTGGAAACGAGGGGAGTGGGTCTCCACCGAGGAGGAGAACATGCAGGTGATCGGCCTCTCCCGCACCAGCTTTTTCAAGTTTACCGATGACATCACGGTCTCCCTGAAGCCCCTGGAGTCGGATCCTAGCCAGACTCAGATCGAGATCCGCTCTGTGGGTCGGATGGGAGAGTATGACTTCGGCGGCAACCAACGCAATATCGACGAGTACATGGTCACGTTGAAACAGATCCTGAACGTGAGCTAAGTAGATCAGCAAAAACGTTTATACAGGCTATAGTGCATGTCAAAGCAATTTTGCCGATCTACTTAATCGTCAATCTGTGGGATCCGACTCTTTCCCAACTGGGATCCCCTAGATCTCCAGGCTTTGTCAACCCAGTGAGGTGGCCATGACACAGGTGCAACAGATCTTGAAGGAGGCGGGGCGGATCAGCCATCGTGTGATCCAACAAGCCCGACCCGTAGCGGTTGAGGTCTTTCGACAGATCTGGGCCGGATTGAAACGGGCTGATGATCAACTGGATCGGTTCATTCGGCGACGGGTGAAACGCAGCGATGCCTCTTTGTACAAGACCCTGGCCCTGGTGGTGATCTCGGTGGTGGGTCTGGCGGCTTTGCCCCTAACCTTTACAGTGTTCGTGATCATCGTGATCATTCTGACGGTGAAGACCGTTTTGGGAGGCAATCAATCCTCATCTGGATCTGGATCGAGACGTTCCAGTAGACGACTCTTACGAGATGGAGAGGAGCGCTACGGTCGAGATATCGATGCCCCCCCTCGGCGACGCCGACAGCGCT
>CAYSEO010000436.1:0-3505 GCA_964429885.1 uncultured bacterium | reverse complement strand
GTCCATCCCCGCTCTGAGGTGGATCTGACCCCCTTACCCAGTTGTGTGGAACGGACAGGAGAACAACGCTTTCCTCAGATCACGGCTGGAGAGTATCTGGATCAGCGCTTACGAGAGATCGGATTGGGTTGAGTCGGGTCGGACTCCGCTCCAGGGAGCGCTTGGCCTAGGTCTGCAGTCAACGGATCAAAATTCAGCCCCCAATCTTCAGCAATCGCCTGGGTGAGACCTAACTGTCCTGCCCCAGGGTAACGAGCTAAGGCCCGGATCAGATCGATCTTTTGCTGTCCGGAGGGAACCTGACCTAAGATATGTAACCCATCCCGGATCTGAGATTCCTTCAGCTCACAGAGATAGCCATCCAAATGGTTGAGCAGTTGTGGATCAAGTTTTCCTCTGTCGTTGGTTTCACCCTTGAGATTTCCCAGATCGATATCCAGATTCTCCTGGATCAGTAGACTCTGAATCTGATCCTCCACCTGTTGGGCGCGTCGAGGATCTAAGCTTTGGGCCTCAGCCAGTTCATCCAAAAGTCGCTCCAGTTGTAGCAGGGGTCCATAGAGATCTGCACGGGTCAGGGGTGGAGTGAGATGATCTAAGATCACAGCTTGGGCTCGTCGTTTGGCCTGGGATCCTTCGCCGGGATCATTAACAATGAAGGGGTAGAAATGGGGCAGAGGACCGAGCGCGATCTCGGGAAAACACTCACAAGAAAGGGCAATACTCTTACCTGGCAGCCATTCCAAATTGCCATGTTTGCCCACATGCACGATCCCATGTACCCCAAACTCCCAGCGCAACCAAGCATAGAAGGCCAGATAGCCATGGGGAGGCACCAGATCAGGGGCATGATAACTGAGACTGGGATCTAAGTCATATCCCCGTGAGGGTTGGATGCCGATGAAGATATGGCCCAACTGTAAGCCTGCGATCGGGATCTGGGCAGCAGGTTCAGGCGGATCGCCCCATCGTTCGATCACCTTTTGTTGTACGGGATCCGGCAAATGATAGAAGAACTGACGATATCGATCTCCCGATAGAGACTGGGTAGCAGCTCGGGATTGGGTCATGGGATCGTTGGTCAATCCCCGAGTTAACGCCTCCATCAACTCCTGGCTAGTGTTGGGGATCGAGGTCAGGACATAACCAGCTTGCTCAAGAGCTTGCAGGATCTGCACACAGCTGGCGGGCGTATCCAGACCCACACCATTGGCCAGACGTCCGTCTCGGTTAGGATAATTGGCCAGGATCAACCCGATCTTGCGTTCTGCTGGATCTAAACGTCTCAGGATCACCCCATTCAGGATCAACTCCGCCAAGAACTCGATCCGATCCAGTCGGGGCTGATAGATCACCACATCGGTCTGTAACTGGTCCTGCACCTGCTGCCTAGCCTTAAACGAGATCCCTCGGGTGATCACCCGGCCATCCACTTCAGGTAGAGCCACATTCATGGCCAGATCCCGAGCCGTTAACCCCTGGGTTGAAGCTTGCCAAGCACTCTCCGATCCCCCACTCAAGATGCCCTGCAATACCGGCACATCCAGCTCCTGCCAGATCCGGACCCCCATCTGATCCCCATCCGGTTTGGCCAGTGAAAAACTGGTGGTCGTGATCAACAACTCGATCCGATTTTGAAAGTGACGCCGCAGTTGAGGGATCAGATCCGGTTCCTTCAAACCATAGGTGTAGAGACAGATCGGCCTTAGCTGCCGTTGAATCAATGCTTCACAGAGAGCATCCACAGGGGCAGTATTGCCTGAGATCACATGGGCTCGATATAGCAGGATCCCGACTCCAGGCCACTCTGCCGGGATCGGCTCCAGACCCGACGGGGTGTAAAGGCCGATCCGGGGGATCGATTGGGGAGCCTGTAGGGGAAAGGAAGTCCCCAGGCTGAGATTGGCGAATAGCTGCAGGGCTTGACTGAGATTAACCGCACCTCCCTCCAGAAAGTACTGCCAGAGTCGATCCACCTGCAGGATCTCCACGGTGGAGTATTGGATCAGGTCCCAATCCGGTCGATCATCTCCGGGCAGACAGATCAGTTGGGCTCCAGAGCTCTCCACGGTCTGGGCCAACACCTCCATGCCATAGGACCAATAGGATCGGCCCCCCAAGGGTCGCACCAGGATCCCGGAGGCTTGACTGAGCACCCTCTCGGCATAGTGATCGATGCTCAGGTTCTGCTGCAGGTTGAGCAGGTTCATCACCCGTAACTGCGGGAACCCAGACGGCAATAGGGGCAGGGCAGCAGCCAGGGTTTGGATATCGGTATCCGCTGCGGTCAAGAGGATCAATGGAGCTGGATCCTGCTCGACGAAGATCACTCCGGACTCATTGGGATCCCAACCGCCGGGTTGTGTCGCGATCCGGTGCATGTAGTGCTTCCCCCACTGAACGAGAGCCCCCAGTGCAGCTCACCAGGGGCTTGATCCTTACCGTAACTGAATCGGAACCCAAACTAAGACCGAAAACAAAGGTCGACATCCTGTTACAGACTAAGGTCACTCTCCACACAACGACCCGGTAGATCCCGAGAAATGCTGCAGGTGTAGCTGCCACTATTGAGGGTGTTGAGGGTGGTGGTGATGCCAGATCCGCGAGCTGCCTCCGTGCGGGTGGTCAGGCCCTGGCCTGTGGAAGGATCGTAGTAGCGAGTGGTGCCACCATAGGTACCAGCAGCGGCATCATAGCCCCGAGCTCGGAAGCTGCGAGCCCCCGTCTCACGGTTATAGGAACCGGCGATCCGTCCTCCTCTGCCGGTCTCAGGGTTGTAGACCCCAAAGTTGGCCCGACCTGAGGGAGCGGCCTCAGCGACGGTGGGTGTGATTAGAGCCAGGGCGGCGATGCCAGACAGTAGAGTGGTTTTGAGGGTATTCATGATCTCGTCCTCGTCTATGTTCAACCTCGACACTTTGATCCTCGCCAATCTCACGATTCTTCAACAGTGCAGTGGGTCCTAATCTCCCATGACCTGAGTCATGCTTGGTCTGTATCCCCTATGGTGAGCTCAGTAGATCAGCAAAAACGTTTATACAGGCTATATAGTGCATATCAAAGCAATTTTGCCGATCTACTGAGTTCTAGATTGGAAACCGTAACAGGGCACCAGGGATCTGAAGGAAAGATCGGTTCATCTTCAACGTCCTTGGCCTTGCTACTTTTGGTACTTTTAAGCTCTCTTGACCGTTTGCTGAGAACCCCTCTTTCCCGTCTCAGCTCATCGAGGTGTCTTGGGCCCAAGGGCTGCGATCCGGGGGCGGGATGCAGTAGGATCTTACCGAAGAGAGGGCAGGGGTCAGGTGATCGCGTCGTGATGTCAGAGGTTGGCATTGGGATGAGGAAAGTCCGGGCACCCCGAAGAACACACTGCTGGAGAAACTTCCAGTGCGGGCAACCGTGAGGACAGTGCCACAGAAACATACCGCCGATGGCTGAGATCCAGCACAGGTAAGGGTGCAAAGGTGGGGCGTTAGCTTAATGTAAGAGCCCACCAGCAACG
>CAYSEO010000435.1:0-3508 GCA_964429885.1 uncultured bacterium | reverse complement strand
CGCTCTCTGCGCGCGGCCGGGTTGTGGGCTGGTCTCTTGCGGGGGGGGGGGGGGGGGGGGGGGGGGGGTGGGGCGATGGTGTTCAACTTGGCCTCGGGGACGCCTGGGATCTATCGGCTGGAGAGCGATCTGCGCCAGTTGTTACTGCAGCTTCGTCCTGCCCCCGATCCAACGGAGGAAGTGGTGATCGTGGCCATCGATGGTCAGTTGGAGGAGCCGGTTCCCGATCAAGACATCGATTTTCTATTGGATCGATCCAACTATGCGGCCCTGGCCTTGCGACTGTTGGAGGAGGCAGAGGCTGGGGTAGTGGTGATCAATCTGCCCAGTAGCTTTGTGGTGCCTCAGAATCTGGGGGGTGAGGATCTGGATGCTCCTCTGCGGCAAGTGGTGCAGAGCTATGCCGATCGCTTGGTGCTGGCCACCCGCAGCAGCGAGAGCTTTCAACAGGAGGAGATCAGTATCTACAATCATTTCCTGCCGTTCAATTCCCTTCAGTTGGAGTATCTGGTGCCCCCGGAGGAGGTGCAGGGGGTGGTGCAATATCAGGTGGATCCGGCGGGGATCCTTAGGTACGCGGAGCTGTTCGGCCAGTTCAAGCGACGGGATAGCCAACAGTTTCAGACATTCTTCTCTGTGGAGGTGCTGGCTCTGGCGAAATGGGACACTCAGGCAGCCCTGAGCCTGTTGGAGGAGGAGCAGAACTCGATCCAATTCGCCCCCTTAGAGCCCGATGCCATCCCTACCTTGCCCATCGAGTCCGTCTGTCCCCCTCGATCGGTCAATCCCTGCCTCACCCCTGCGGATCCTGGGGTTTTGGATCAACTGCGGAACAAGATCGTGTTGGTGGGCTTTGTCAGTGGGTATCCCGAAACCTATCCGGTCACTCTGACGACAGGGGAGCAGATCCCGGCCATTCATCTCCAGGGTCAGATCCTCTCCAGTCTGTTGAACGACACCCTCTACCATTCCTTGCCCTTCCCATTGCAATTGGGGGTGGTGTTGTTGATCGGTTTGGGCACAGGGGTAGGCTTGGTCTGGAGACGGGATCCCCTCAGGCTTGATCGATCCTCTCTGCAGCATTTGCTGATCCCAGTGTTAGGGCTGGGTGTCTATACTGCTTGGGGGAGCGCTCAGTTTCTGATCTGGCGTTGGGTTTGGCCCCTAGCCACGCCACTATGGGTGGGGATCTTGACCTTGGTGAGCGTGTTGATCTTGATGATCCTGTTACAGAATCGGCAGCGGCTGCAGGAACAGCAGATCGAGCTGGAGCGGTTACAACGGGCGGAGCAGGAGGCGGCGGTGGATCAGGCCCGCAAGTTGTTATATCGGGTGGCCACGGATATTCATGATCGGGAGCTGCAGGAGTTGAAGTTGGTGATGGATAAGGTGGAGCTGATGCAATGGCAGTCTCAGCAACAGCAACCTTTATCCTCCAATGCTTACGATCCAGTGCTGCAGCAGTTGGAGGGCATCGGCCAAGGGATCCGGGATCAGCTCAATGATGTTCGCACCCTGGCCAGTAAGTTACATGTCTCGCCGGAGTTGAAGGAGGGATTACATCTGGGGATCCAGACCCATTTAGAGCGACTGGTGACCACCGGCAGCTTGACGTTATCTGTACAACAGACCTTGGAGCCCCTTCAGGAGATCAGCACCAGCGAGTGGTTGGATATGCGGGAGGACATCCTCCGCTTTCTCCGGGAGGCCATGGGCAATGTGATCGGTCATGTGCAGCCCCCCAAAGGCAATGGCACCTATGTCAGCGTGCAGCTGAGACAGCGGCAGCACCAGTGTTGTCTGGAGATCGTTAATGATGGGGAAGAGTTGGGACCGGCCCGCAAGGGGGGCTATGGCAGTAAGGTGATGAACACCATCGCTCAGGGACTACCGGGGGGATCCTGGCGCCGGCACCGATCCGCTACGGGCGAGACCCGCGTAGAGCTGCACTGGACCATGCCCCAAGGATAAAGTTCTGTGGAAAAGCCGGATTGACCTGGGGAAAACTGTGGATTTCCTGTGTATAACCCTCGATCTGCTGTGGAAAACCCTGGGGAGAGAGCAGGACTCGTCCGATCCTGTGGAAAACCCTGGCTCAACCCCAGGTAAGTAGATCGGCAAAATTGCTTTGACACGCACTATATAGACTGTATAAATGTTTTTGCTGATCTACTTATTGCAGTCACTCCATGTCTGAGGACATTACGATCATCTGACCTGCTGATGAAAACCGATAGTCTGTTCTACCTCCTGTTCTCCTCCTTCCCTCACCTGTTCTTCCAGCTCATTGAGAGACCAGCCCCGGATCCCACTGCGTATGCCTTCCAGTCAGTGACCGTGAAGCAGACTGCTCTGACCATGGATGGGCTGTTGCTTCCCAGTTCGGCCCGACCCCAGGATCCGATCTTCTTCAGTGAGGTGCAGTTCCAGAAGGATCCAGAGCTGTACTAAGTAGATCAGCAAAAACGTTTATACAGGCTATATAGTGCATGTCAAAGCAATTTTGCCGATCTACTTATCGGCTGATGGCAGAGATCGGTCTGTATCTGCGGCAGTACCAACCCAAACGGCCCTGGCTGGCAGTGGTGATGTTTCCCACTGAGGGGGTGGATCCAGGTTTGCCAGAGGAATACCAGGCCTTGGATGACCTCCTGATCAAACGGACCTATCTGGTGGAGTTGAGAGATCGGGATGATCTGCCGTTGGAGATGGGGGTGGTGCGGTTGGTGGTGGAGAAGCCGACTCGGACAGAGGCCTGGGCAAGGAGGTTGATTGAGCAGGTGCGATCACAGGAGCCGGATCCAAGGATGAAGGAGAGGCTGTTGGAGGTGATTGAGACAGTGCTAGCGTATAGGTACCCGGAGAGGCTTCGAGAGGAGATCGTGGCGATGTTTGGATTGAGTGATCTGAAGGAAACCCGATACTATCAGGGGGCTCAAGAGAGTAAAGCTAGAGAGATCGCCCTCAAGATGCTAGCTGAAGGAGCTGATCAGGAGTTCATTGCCCGAGTCACAGATCTGAGCCTGGGAGAGATTGAGGCCCTTCGATCCAGTTCTGAGGGTTAGGCCATCCGGCCACTGCCAACGTTTACAGTCCGATCCCTGAGCTCTGATCTCAGACTCTCATCCTTGTGACCCAACAGGTCCTGTACGGTTCGGATGCATAGCCGTTTTGCAACAGATGGGTGGCGAAGCTGTGTCTGAGGGTATGGCTGCTCACCTTATATTCTAAGGGTCATACCAAAATGGAAATTGAGCCATACAGCCACCTTCACCTTGATGCTGTTATTCGCCTTTCGCTTCGGGCATGGACTCCGGTCTTTGATTCGATTCAGAACGCGATGGACGCTGACGTGTACCGGGTGTTCTATCCTGATAGTTGGCGTGTGAGTCAGCAAAAGGCTGTCGAAGATGTCTGTGCTTCGGAAGACACTAATGTATGGGTTGCTATCGATGCAGGTTCTACTGTAGGCTTCGTGGCTGTGAAACTACACTCAGAGGACAACATG
>CAYSEO010000434.1:0-3516 GCA_964429885.1 uncultured bacterium | reverse complement strand
GAAGAAGTGAATGCCAATATAAGCAATAGTCGCGAGTAGCATCAGAAAGACGACCCAAATCAGATTAGCGCAATGGCTCGCCAGCGTCAATCCTAAGCAATAGGATCATCGTGATCAGCACCTACTGACTCCGCCTCCTCCACGATCATCAAGGTCTTGAGCAGAGAATCCGGGTTGAGACTGATGGAGTCGATCCCCTGTTCCACTAGAAAACGGGCGAACTCCGGATAGTCACTGGGGGCCTGACCACAGATCCCGATCTTGCGACCACAGCGCTTGGCTGCTTGGATCACCATGGCCACCATCCGCTCCACCGCCTCGTTTCGCTCATCAAATAGCCCAGAGACGATCGCAGAATCTCGATCCAACCCTAGGGTCAACTGAGTTAAGTCATTGGATCCAATCGAGAAGCCATCAAAGATCTCACAGAACTGATCCGCCAGAACCACATTGCTGGGTAGCTCACACATGACGTAAACCTGCAGATCGTTCACTCCTTGCTCCAAACCATGGAGAGCCATCTCCTGTAGGACTCGACGTCCCTCCTCTGGAGTACGACAGAACGGCACCATCAAGATCAAGTTGGTCAAACCCATCTCATCCCGCACGCGCCGCATCGCCTCACACTCCAGGGCAAACCCCTGCCGATAGCGATCGTCATAATAGCGAGAGGCCCCCCGCCAACCGATCATGGGGTTCTCCTCGTGGGGTTCAAAGCGGGCACCGCCGATCAGATGGGCATATTCATTGCTCTTGAAATCCGACAGCCGCACCACCACTGGACGAGGATAGAAGGCCGCCCCGATCAATCCAACCCCCTGAGCCAGCTTGTCCACAAAATACTGAGGTTTATCGGGATAGAGAGCCGTGATCTCCTCCAATTGGGGCTCCTGTTGCACCGATTGCTCGTAATGGATCAAGGCCAGAGGATGCACTTTAATGTAGTTGGCGATGATGAACTCCAGACGGGCCAGCCCTACCCCATCCGCAGGCAGAGCCGATAGACTGAAGGCGATCTCCGGATTCCCCACATTGATCATCAGTTGAGTGCGGGGGCGCGGTAGAGCCTCTAAGGGGATCTCCACCACTTCAAACGGTAGCAGCCCCTCATAAACCTTACCCTCATCCCCCTCCGCGCAGCAGATCGTGAGCGGTTGACCGTTTTTGAAGATCTGAGTACCGTGATCCGTGCCGACAATCGCAGGGATCCCCAGCTCCCGAGCAATGATCGCCGCATGACAGGTTCTACCCCCCTGGTTAGTGACGATCGCTCCCGCCCGTCGCATGATCGGCTCCCAATCCGGATCCGTCTTATCTGTCACCAGTACCTCACCAGCATGAAACTGATCCAGTCGCTTCGGATCGAGGATCACTCTCGCCTGACCCTGACCGATGCCTTCACCTACACTCCGTCCTGTGATCAAAGGCACTTGATCTGGTGGGGTTTTGAACTGATAGGTCTTGAGAACGGATCCGGATCGTTGGGATTGCACCGTCTCTGGCCGAGCCTGCACAATGTTGAGCTCCCCCGTCAAGCCATCCTTAGCCCATTCGATATCCATCGGCGTGGGACGACCATGGATCTGGGAATAGTGTTGCTCGATCAGACAAGCCCAACGGGCCAACTGCAGGATCTCCTCCTCCCCTAGGGCATAGCGTTGCCGATCTGCTGGAGCCACAGGCACGTTGCGGGTGAGACGAGATCCGCCGGTGTCATAGATCAGCTTCAGATCCTTGCTGCCCAATTTCTGGCTGAGGATCGGTCGGTAACCTTGCATCAGGGTGGGTTTGAACACCAGATACTCATCCGGGTTGACCACCCCCTGGACCACGTTCTCCCCCAGACCATAGGCCGCCGTGATCAGTACCGCATCCCGAAATCCTGACTCCGGATCCAGGGTAAAGATCACCCCCGAGGTGGCCAGATCGGAGCGCACCATCTTCTGGACTCCCACTGACAAGGCCACCGCCAGATGATCGAAGTCGTGGTACTGACGATAAGCAATGGCCCGATCCGTAAAGAGGGAGGCAAAACAGCGATGACAGGCAGAGAGCACCCCCTCCACCCCGGTGATATTCAGATAGGTCTCCTGTTGTCCAGCAAAGCTAGCATCCGGCAGATCCTCCGCCGTGGCACTGGAACGCACCGCCACATCCACCTCACCCCCATAGATCCCACAGAGATCCTCGTAAGCCTGGGTGATCGCCTCCCGTAGAGGAGCAGGGAAAGGAGTGTGTAACAATAACCCTCTGGCCTCCCGTCCACACCGTTGCAGGGCCGTCACCTCCTCCACATCCAGATCCCGAAACAGATCCTGTAATGGCTCCCGCAGGCCCGCCGATTCCAGAAAATACTCATAGGCCACCGCCGTCGTGGCAAACCCACCTGGCACCCGGATCCCTTGGCTAATCAGCCCCTGGATCATCTCCCCCAGGGAAGCATTCTTACCCCCAACCCGAGGGAGATCCGGCAGGCCCACTGTCTCCAAGCCCACCACCAGATCCTCACCAGGCCGAGACACCTGAGCCGTATCGATCCTGATCTGAGAGCGAGTCATGATCCATCCTCCGATCCAGCCTCTCCTTCCAGTCTAGAAACTTCAGACCCCACCACAAGCAGCAGATTCTACCGAATGAGATCTCAAAAATCCTTCTCCTTACCGGTTTTGACCCGTTGAGGATCCGATCCCCTCTCTTACATTTATTTGTATTCCGGATCACTTCGATACCTGGCTAATCAAGCAAAGTAGACGAGCAAGCCAGGACACACCAATGTCACACTGGGGAGCAGAGCAGTGGAGGGTGTATGCAAGATTTTGACAACTTACCCCAACCGGTGGCCGATGCCCTGATCAAGGACCTGTTACGGGATCTGGAACGGGTGATCCAAACCCATGGTCTCTCGGAGGTGTTGGTGGGTCTGGCCATGTATTGCAATATGCAGTCTAAGGCCAAGCTCAAGAAACAGGATGCGGACGATCAGGATCAGGAAGCGGGCTATTTCTTTCGGGATGCGGCCAAAGCCATCGAGGTGGCGGCCAGTCTCACCTACCGCACCAAGATGGAGGGATCCCCATCGGGCTCACCTCAGCAACTGAGTCCTGGCATCGGTTCCCTACCCCGAGATAGTGATGAGCTGGTAGTGGACGACTGAGTGTGGCACCCTTGATCAGATTGGAGTTCGCAGAGAGGGCCTTGGTGAAGATCGTTTGGGAATCCTGTGTGTACGGCGGCAATGCGCCAGTGCCCTGTGTGCTCTGTGGTCGTTGGGCCAAACCGATGCAGAGTTTGCGCAATCAGGCCTTGTTGGCTGTGGTCTACGACGATCACGGCAAGATGTATGGGGAAGTCTGTCGTAGTTGTGTCCAGGCCGGGGCAGAGGAGATCAAAACCCGTCTCCAGGAACGGATCACGGGTCTACGGGGACAGCTCTCGGATCTAGAGACCCTGAACCAGGGGGAGGTGGAGTTACCTAGCCTGGAACATGAGCTAAGGGTGTTTACTGAGTGAGATCTG
>CAYSEO010000433.1:0-3525 GCA_964429885.1 uncultured bacterium | reverse complement strand
TCTCCATCAAAGCCTTCTATCAGGGCAACCAATCCATCATCGTGGTCAGTGATGACGGAGCAGGGATCGATGTCAATAAGGTGAAGCAGAAGGCCCTGGGTCTGGGGCTCCTGGCTCCGGACGCGGATGAAGAGGAGGTGTTCAACGTGCTCTTCCACCCCGGCTTCAGTGGTCGTAGCGCTGAGGAGGTGGACGATCTGGCCGGTCGAGGGGTGGGTCTGGATGTGGTCCGCCGTAACATCAACGAGCTGAGGGGCAGCATCCAGATCGACTCAGAGCGTCACAAGGGCACCACCTTCACGATCCGATTGCCCCTCACCCTGAGTATCTCCAAGGCCATGGTCTGTGTCAGCAATAAGGCTCTGGTCGCCTTCCCCTTGGATGGTGTGGAGGAGATGCTGGATATTCCTCAGGACCAGCTCCTCACCGACGAGCAGGGTCGTCCTACCATTCCCTGGCGGGACACCCGGCTGCACTACCAGCCCCTGTCGGATCTGCTCCGTTACAGCCGTCTGCACAACCGCTCCCGTACCGAGGTCTACAGCATTACCCAGGACGAGGGCATCGTGCCGATCGTGGTGTTGCAGAGTGCCGGTCAGCATGTGGCGCTGCAGGTGGATAGCTTCGTAGAGGAGCAGGAGATCGTGATCAAGCAGCTGCGGGGCCCAGCAGCCAAACCCCCTGGGATCGCGGGGGCAACGGTGTTGGGTAACGGACGTGTGCTACCGATCGCCGACATCATCGAGCTGGTGGATCTGGCCCAGGGTCGAACCCGCCGGGATATGGGTCGCCTCTGGTTCGATCGAGATGAGGACACTCCTGAGGTGGAGGCCGAGCATCAGACGACGGTGCTGATCGTGGATGACTCGATCACGGTGCGAGAGCTGCTGTCCATGACCTTTAACAAGGTGGGCTACCGGGTGGAACAGGCTCGGGATGGTCAGGATGCCTGGGAGAAGCTGCGTGGCGGCCTACCCTGCGATCTGATCTTCTGTGACATCGAGATGCCCCGTATGGATGGTCTGGAGTTGCTCTCCCGTCTTAAGGAGGACGAGGGCCTGCAGATGAAACCGATCGCCATGTTGACCTCACGGGGGGCGGAGCGGCACCGCCAGACGGCTCGGGAGTTGGGGGCCACAGCCTACTTCACCAAGCCTTATCTGGAGGAGGAGCTGCTCAACGCGGCGGGTCGTATGCTCAAGGGGGAGACCTTACTGAGCAAGGAATGATCCCCCTGAGTCTGAGAATCCCTGGGGATCTGGGGCTATCCACGGTAGAATCATGAGAGCTGCTTCACGTAGCTTAACCGTTGGTTAGGTTACTTAGGGAGTTGCGGCGGGCCGTGGAGCTTCTGTTGTTGTGATAAGGCGGTTTAACCCATGTTGATTCTCAAAATCAGTGTTTACATTGTTGTGATCTTCTTCGTCGGTCTGTTTGTGTTCGGGTTCTTGAGCAACGATCCGGCTCGGAACCCCAACCGTAAGGACTTCGAGTAAGGGCTGATCCTGTGCCCTTTAGATCCTGATGCGAGGAGTAGGAGAGATCCTGCTCCTTTCTTTATGGTGGGCGGGATCTGGAGCGGTTACCCTGGGGACGCAGATCGAGGCATGGGTATGGTAAGCAAGCTAAGTATAGGCTTGATCCTGTTACTACTGGCGATCAGCCCTTGGTGGGCAGAGGCTGGGGAGCTGATCCAACGGCAGGGGCAGCCGGATGCTTATCGGGTAGAGCCGGAGGATATCCCGCTCAAGTCGGCTCAGATCGAGGCGCAGTTGAAGCTGGCTGAATTACGGGAGCGGATCCAATCTCCTCCATCGGAGCAAACCTATCTAGCGGTGAAGGGGATCTTTGGAGAGGACGATCAGGTAGAGCATCTGTGGCTGCAGGATCTGAGTCTACAGGAGGATCGGATCGTGGGGACTTTGGATAACCAGCCCTTGGAGTTGAGTCAGTGGTCGGTGGGGGATCGGGTGGTGTTACGGCGGGAGCAGATCTCCGATTGGATGGCGATCGAGTCGGGGCAGTTGGTGGGGGGGTGGACTCTGCGGGCGTTACGGGAGCAGATGACAGAGGCGGAACGAGCAGCCTTTGATGCCAGTTTGGAGTTTGTTATCGAGGATTGAAGATCTTTGGAGCCATGCTAGCTCTATGAGAGATCGGGCCGGGATAGAATAGGTCTGACCTGGAGTCAGGGTAAGCGATAGAGGGGCCGATCGTCTGACCTCCGGTTCCCGATCGCTGTAGATCTAGGAGGCCCTCTGATGTCAACTCTATTGCGACCGGATTGGGGCTACGATTCGAGCGGAGTAGATCCTTGTTTTCCAGACAGTGATGGTCTGCCCATGGCGGAGAACACGGAGCAGTATTTCTGGATCGTACTGATCAAAGAAAACCTAGAGATCTGGTTTGCGAATCAACAGGATGTGTTTATCGCCGCCGATCTGTTTTGGTATCCTGTGGAATCGAAGCAGATCAAGGTCTACGCTCCAGACACGATGGTTGTGTTCGGTCGGCCTAAAGGCAGGCGCGGATCTTATAAACAATGGCAGGAGCAGAACATTCCACCCCAAGTGGTATTTGAGATCGAGTCTCCTGGCAATACTTGTGGGGAGTTACAGAAGAAGTTTGAGTTCTACCAAACCTATGGGGTAGAGGAGTACTCTCTCTACCGTCCTGATCAGGAGAATTCACAGAGGGCTAGACTACGGGGTTGGCTGCGTCAGGGACAGCGATTGATCCCCATCGATTCAATGGATGGATGGATCAGTCCTCGGTTAGGGATCCGGTTTGAGAAACCCCAGGGACAGGGGCTACGGCTCTATCGACCCGATGGCAATCCATTTCTCTCTCCAGTGGAACTGGCGAAACGGGCGCAGGAGATCGAGCGTCAACTGCAACAGGAGCGACAGCGATCCCAACGGTTGGCAGATCGATTGCGGGCTTTAGGAGTCGATCCGGATGCCCCATGGTGAGGGTAACAGTACTATTCATTACACGTTATAAGGTCATACACTTACGAGTGCTCATCAGGAGAAGAGAGGAACTGAGAACGCCAGGAGCATAAGGAGGATGTGATTGATCGGATCCGGTGCAGGCTGAAATGAAGACGATCCTGTTTCTAGCTGCGAATCCCTTAGAGACAGCTCGGCTGCGGCTGGATCAGGAGTATAGGCAGATCTCAGAAGGGCTACAGCGATCGGAGTATCGAGATCGCTATCGATTGGAGTCTCGCTGGGCGGTGCAGGCTGTCGATCTGCGGCGGGCTTTATTGGAGGAAACCCCTCAGATCCTGCACTTTAGCGGTCATGGTATCAATCAAGGGTTAGTGATCGAGGCGGAATCGGGAGGAGAGCAGGGGCGCCCGGGGGGGGGTCGAGGTCGTCGGCGCCCGGGATGAGCTTGGCGATCTCCTCCTCGGAGATGAGGTGGCGGCCGAGGAGGGCCGTGGTCTCCTGTGTCTTGGGGAGGACGGTCTTGGTCGCGGCGACACGGGAGGCCCAGGTGGTCCAGGTGGCGAGGCTTTGC
>CAYSEO010000432.1:0-3543 GCA_964429885.1 uncultured bacterium | reverse complement strand
ACTTCGGATCGGAGAAAGTCTGGAAAAACCGATCGACCTGGCCACACATAGCCATGACAGAGATGCCCCTCCCCATGGCGAATAAAATAGTCCTGCTCCAATCCCTGATCGAAGACCCCATAGTCCGCTTCCGGATCGAATTTCACCCCAGGATCAATGATGGTGACAATTTTGAAACCCTGATCTTGAAGATCTTGAATCAACTGTTTCGGTTCTGAAAATCGCAGCGGATCCCAGGTGAACACTCGATAGCCCCGCATATAATCGATATCGACATGGATCACATCACAGGGGATCTGTCGTTGACGAAATTCCTGGGCTACCTGGCGGATCTTGTCCTCTGAGTTATAGCTCCAGCGACTCTGGTGGTAACCCAATGCCCAACGGGGGGGCAGCGGCATCCGTCCGGTGAGCTGAGTATAGGTATCAAGGATCGGTGCGGGCTCCGGACCCCAGATCACGTAGTAATCCAACTCGGGTCCTCGGGTCTCCATGCGCCAGACATCCTCCAACTCCGAGCCCAGATCAAACTGACTCCAATGGGTGGTATTGAACAGGATCCCGTACACCAACTCCGGTCGCAGGAACAAGGCAAAGGGGATCGCCTGATAGAGGGCATCGCTCAGGTAGGTATGCTGCCAAGCATCCGTGGTCCAGTTGGTACAGATGGAGGTGCGTTTATCCAAGGATCCCGTGCGTTGACCCAGACCATAACAATGCTCTGTCGCCTCCAGGCGTTTCCAGACCCCGATCGTGCCCCGCTGCCAGCCCATCCCCAAGTAGGTGTCTTGAGCAAAGGGGATCCCCTGTGGATCCCGCAACCGAATCCGAGGGGGATCTCGCTGCAGCTCCACCCGTAAGTGCTCCGTGCGTAACTCGATCTGTTCCTCTGTCTCCGTCATCTGGAAGAAGGGGACCGACCACTCTTCGTCCGGTAAGGTCACCCCCCAGGATCGCTGCGGTTGCCATCGCCCCGTCGGAGTCATCCGGATATGCACCAGCTCCGGGGTCAGAACCGAGATCGAGATCAGAGCCGAGCCACACTCAGCGATCAGACCCCGCTCGGTAGAGTGCAGTTGTGTGATGGGATCCAGAGTGGACCAGGGGGGATCGACGGGGGGCAATTGCCCAAAGAACTCAGAGGCGGGACGGGTCATGCTCAGCCCTGCTCACAGAACCAGATCGAGATTTAATCTTACGAAACATCGGATCCTGTTCACACACCAATTCGAAATTGATCACCGACCAACGCAGTTTTGGATCCCCCTCTGCCCTGCTCTCCTGGGGATCGGTGTACTCCTCACTGAATACCACAGGCAAGCCATAGAGCCGGGGGTATGGGTGGGGTTGCCGCCGCAGAGAATGTTGTTCCAGGTAGGGTTTTAGTAGATCTCGATACCGATGGGCGATCACTACCTGAGTGGCCCGTAGCCCCCGAGTTCGTAGCCGATCCAGCTCCTCGTGGATCTCAAAACGGATACCATCCGCGTGGGTATGTTGGCGAAACCACTGTCCCTCCCAACGTCGCCAGCGTCGCCCTGACTGGAGATGCACCAGATCCTCGGTCTGCGGATCCGCCTCAAAGGCACCATGGCGATGACACAGATAGGTATCCGTCAGGGTCAGAGCAGAGATCTGTTGACGACAGTGGGGACACTGAATGCTGGCACCAAAGATGGGGTAGGAGAACGCGATGGACATCAAAACACCTGCGTTAGGATCCGCAATGCCCACATTATGCCCTCTCCTCTCTCGGTCTGACGAAGCCGATCCTGTGGGCTACGCTTAGCTTAATATATCTTCTCGATCTCCGAGATCAGCTTGCGGATGCGATCCTCCCCCTCCTCGCGGTCTACCATCGGATTGCTCATGGTGTTGTCGGCTGTGATAGTTCCAGTCTTGACTGTTTGATCCTTTAGACTGCTCGGAGTGCGATATTACGGTTTATAGAAACCAAAACGTAAGTAGATCGGCAAAATTGCTTTGACATGCACTATATAGCCTGTATAAACGTTTTTGCTGATCTACTTATTCCGCGTTAGCTCAGGCAATTGAGGAAGCATACAAGCAGATTTCAATGGAGGCTATCAAAGGTTGGTCCACTCGAACGACTTGTTAGGTACTGTTGCTGAAGATATCTGTATAGAGGTCATCCAGGCTATCGAAGAGCGATTGAGCAAGGGGTGCTAGCTGAGCAGAAGATGGACCACATTGGACGCAGCGGGTTGTCAGCCGGTATCTCCGGCAGGCCATACAGCGTTTGGCCATTGTTCACTTGATCTACCAGATGGCAGTCAGCTAGTAGATATGCGACCCAAGCCTGAGGAGGATCGATTTCATACTGATTGAAGAGATCTTGGATCTGCTCGACCGTCACAGCCGACGGTGTCCTATGCCATTCAACCCAGCCTTCCTCATCGACCTCAGACGCGAACATCTGCGGGGGGACACCTGCTGACTCCGGATCGAATGGCGACTCCTTCGCCACACCATCGTTGTACCCGCGCTCTACCAGAGCTTGAATCGCATCGTTGATGCCTGATGTCTGCATGGCGTGTAGCACCTAACGGCCATGCTCACCGGTCGCCGAACCGGCTCAAATAAGCATAGCAGATTGTTGAGGCGATCTGGTGCAGCACAGTGTTTAGGCAGGGTACAAGAGTCTGACAAGACCATAGCTTCTTTAAAAGGCTTTTGGAATTCCTGCTTGTTTTAGGACTCCGTTGGCAGTATGTCGAGACTTAATCGATTGATCTACAACGAAACGCTTCCCTGTGATAGGGCTATACCAGATCTCATGATCTCCTTTTCCCTCCCTCTCAAAGTAACATCCATTATCTTTTAGAATTCGTTTGAGTTCGTTAGTATACGACGTAGCCACCTAAGCTACCTCAACCAGATCTTGGCGGTGACTGATTAAGTCAATAACAAGCATATGGGGTAAGTCCTTAGGCAGGGATCCATTCAGCTCTAGCAGTTCTGGAACCATGACTCGCAACTTTTTTCTAAGGGACTCTATTGTCTCTGCCTCAGTTGCCAAACCTGGCACTTCTTCACTGGATGCAGACCAAACTTGTGCCTGCTGATCCCAGTGGGCCTCAACCCTGTAGTGAGTTTCGTGGTACGTAGAAAATGTGTAAGACTCTAAGTTACTCAAGGTGATAATAGTTGGCGGCCTAACTGCCATGGGATCATCTGTGGGAGGGTTGACTTCTGTCAGCAAAAGGATACTAGTTACTTCACCATTATCTGTAACTGAGTGGGTTATTCCCTTGAACGGAACAGGTTGACTAGGTTCTAAGATTGGAGATGGCATACCTGGGGATACGAGTGGCATTAATCCACCAAAAGTTAACTCTCCACTTATATTTTCCCCCTTCTGGAAGGTACCGTTTCTGGAAGTTGTTCCTGAGGCTTTGCTCTGTGACTTTACTGAATGCATTGTCTATCCCCAGAGAATTGAGTTTGGATCCATAAGCTTTATAAAAGCCTAACGGGGGAACTCACCGGTCTGCAAGGGATCCCAAAACGAAGCCAGGAAGC
>CAYSEO010000431.1:0-3589 GCA_964429885.1 uncultured bacterium | reverse complement strand
GGTGGGTGTGGGGGTAGGAGTTGGGGTTGGTGTCGGTGTGGGGATCGGTGTTGAGACTGGGGAGGGGGTAGGAACGTAATTGAGATCGACGAGGGAATGGAGGTTATCAGCTTTCAGCTCCCCTCGGATCAGGCGGGAGAGAGTGTCTTGACCGCCCGGAGTGTAGGTGATCTCGTGCACCGCACTATTGAAGACATTGCGAACCGGATCCCCCTTGCCATCCACCAGTTCCACTACCACCACGTTGCGACCGGGGCGGAATCCCTTAATGTAGGCAGGTTCCCAGCGATCCAGCAGACCACTCTCCCCATTGACGGTGTAGCGAATGCGCCAGTCCTTAGGCAGATCAGGGATCAGACTCTCGCGAATGGGGGCGTTATGGAGCCAGAAATCGATCAGGATCGGCTCAGCCCCATAGGTGCCAATGGGCAGGCTGTAGGAGAGCAAAGGCAATCGTTCTTGAGGAATATATTCCGGCGTGCGGGCCAGCACATGGAAGGTGACCTGATCGTAGGCGCTGGAGATCTTAAAGCTCTCTCCCCAAGGACGCACCGCAAAGGCCCTCAGGGTATGGGATCCCGGCGAGAGATCCGTGAAGGTGATCGGCTCCTCCAGGTTATAGACCTCGATGGGAGCCTGGTTATCCAACACCACCTGGAGATGGGGGCCGAGATCTAGCTCGGGATCTTTGTAGAGGGGATAGCGTTTGACCGAGAACTGGGCGGTGACCTGTCGCTCCGTCAGCAGTTGATCGGGCTCAGGACTGAGGATCCGAACCGCTGGGTTGCAGTAAGTGAGATAGGTGTTGAGCTGAGCGATCTCCGTCGGGGTCTCGACCCGTTCCAGCTTGGGGGCGACCGGCTCAGGTGGGGCCGGCAGATCAGGCTCAGGGGAATTACAGGCCGCGATCAGAAATACGAGCAGTCCACATACCACCCGTACCCACCATTGGATTGCCCCTGCTGCCTTAAGCATGTCACCTCACCTGACAACCTTGTGATCCGCCTTTGAGTCCTGAGGGGAGTCACTATACCTCAGTTGCTCCTCGCCCTTCAAATGAGAGAACCCGCCATCCGAATCTTATCAGCATCGGTGTGTGCTCTTGTGAAGGGTAAACTGGATCAACAGGAAGCTACTCTTGATCCTGGGCCACCGATGGCCTGCATGAGCCAACCGCGTCAACATCTATGGGCAAACAAACCAGTCTGTTTCTCTTTGTTCTCCTGATCGCTGGCCTCGCCCTCTATATCGGGTTGAGCCAACCGGTCAAGCTAGGTCTTGATCTGCAGGGGGGGACCCAGGTCACCTTGCAAGCTCAGCCCACTGAGGAGGTGCCCGAGATCACCCCTGAGGTGATGCAGGGACTGGAGACAGTGATCCAGCAGCGGATCGATGGCCTGGGAGTGTCTGAGCCCTTGGTCCAGATCAGCAGCTCCGATCAGCTCTTTGTGCAGTTACCAGGGGTGGACGATCCGGATCGAGCCATCGAGATCCTGGGGGATACAGCTCAGCTGGATTTCCGCGAACAACGCATCGCCACCGAGATCCCTCGCAACGAGCAAGGGGAACCGATCGCGGGGGAGAATCCGGACGAGATCTTTGCGCGAGTGGGGTTGACAGGAGATCTGTTGCGTCGGTCCTATCCCCAAGCTCCTATCCAGGGATCTCAGAACTGGCAGGTGGGCATCGAGTTTGAGCCGGAAGGGGCGGAGAAGTTCGCTGATCTGACCCAGGAGCTCGCAGGTACAGGTCGTTCCCTTGGGATCTTTTTGGATCAAACCCTGATCAGTGCTCCCATCGTGGGACCTGAGTTTGCCACCACTGGGATCCGGGGGGGACAGGCGGTGATCACCGGTAACTTTACGGTGGATGAGGCAACAGATCTGGCCATCAAGCTGCAGGCGGGGGCCTTACCAGTACCGATCGAGGTGATCGAGAACCGAACGGTGGGGGCAACCCTAGGGGCGGAAAGTATCCGGCGCAGCCTGTTTGCCGGGATCGGGGGCTTGCTGCTGGTGTTCGTCTACATGGTGGCCTACTACAAGCTGCCAGGGCTGATCGCTGATTTCGCGCTGTTGATCTACGCCATCCTCACCTTCGCCGCCTTCCAGGTGTTGGGGGTGACCTTGACCCTGCCAGGGATCGCGGGTTTCATCCTGAGTATTGGCATGGCGGTGGATGCCAATGTGTTGATCTTTGAGCGGGTGCGAGAGGAGTTGCGGGCCGGGAAGAGCCTTTATAAGTCTGTGAGCGAGGGATTTAACCGAGCCTTTAGCAGCATCCTAGACAGTAATGTGACGACACTGTTGGTCTGCGGGGTGTTGTTCTGGATGGGTCGGTGTCTGATCAAGGGCTTTGCGGTCACCCTCGGGATCGGCATCATCGTTAGCTTCTTTACGGCTCTCACCTGTACGCGTACCCTATTGCTGATGGCGATGAGTGTGTCCAGCCTGCGGCGGATCAATCTGTATGGTGTCAGATCGGAGTTAATCAAACAATCATGAGCTCAACGGACATCACCCCTCCAGTGGATCCCCAAGACCAGGGGCGGAGTGAACCCTTCTCCGGCATCGATATCGTGGGTCGCAGCAAGACCTGGTTCTCGATCTCATTGGTGCTGCTGTTGGTGGGGTTGACCAGTATGGCTTTCTCCCTGGCCACCTTCGGGGCACCCCTGCGGCTGGGCTTGGATTTTTCAGGGGGTACGTTGTTGGATCTGCGATTTGAGCAGAGCGTCACCACTCAGGAGATCCGGGATGTGTTGAGTGCTCGGGATCTAGGGGGCAGCGTCATTCAGCTGGATCCGGAGACCCAGAGCGAGGCCCTGATCCGAATGCCACCCCTATCGGAGAGTGAACGATTGGCGGTGGAGGCTGAGATCGAGGAGCAGGTAGGAGTGTTCGATCGGCAGCTGGTGGAGACGGTGGGACCGACAGTCGGTCGGCAGCTGTTACGGCTGGGCATCGTGGCGGTGCTGATCTCGTTTCTATTGATCGTGGTGTATCTGGGATTGCGGTTCCAGCTGGACTATGCCGTCTTTGCCATCGCTGCTCTGCTCCATGACATCACCCTCACCATTGGGCTGTTCTCCCTGTTGGGCCTGGTGATCGGCCTGGAGGTCGATAGCCTGTTCATCGTGTCCCTGTTGACCATCATCGGTTTCTCTGTCAACGATACCGTCGTGATCTACGACCGGATCCGGGAGAATCGGCGGCTGATCAGTCGGAAGGTACGGTTTGGGGATGTGGTCAATCTCTCCCTTAATCAAACTTTTGCCCGATCGATCAACACCACCCTGACGACGATGTTGCCCTTGGTGGCCATCGCTCTGCTGGGGGGACCCACACTCAAGGGATTTGCCCTGGCTCTGTTGCTGGGGTTTGGTCTGGGAGTGTACTCCTGTATCTTCATCGCCAGTCCGCTGTTGGTGTGGTGGCGCAATCGCAGTGGCACGGGATCCGGAGCTCCTTCCTGGGAGGAGGAGACGGAGACGACCGAGACTGATGAGCCGGAGGAGGCCCCCGCTTAAGTGTCCACAGCAGGTGATCCATGAAACCCCTGTCTCCAGAGGCTGAACGGCTACACCAGC
>CAYSEO010000430.1:0-3596 GCA_964429885.1 uncultured bacterium | reverse complement strand
GGGGATTCCCCCCATAAAGCCCCACCCATCCTCTCCCCTCCCCCCACGTCCAAACGATCCCGAGCCCAAAAGACCTTGAATGTGATCCGGCGTAACCTCCCCAACCAGCTTGAAGGGGTGGGAAACGATCTCTATCATTGGTTGCTCACCCTCTCCTGGGCTGGGTTTATGGGTCTAGTCGCCCTCTCCTACACGATCACCAACGTGCTATTCGCCCTAGCCTATATGGTGGGGGGGGATCAGGTACAACATATTCAAAATGCCCAACCGGGATCGTTTTGGGATGCCTTTTTCTTCAGTGTCCAAACTATGGCCACGATCGGGTATGGCGCCATGTCCCCCGCCAGTTTCTATGCCAACCTACTAGTTACGGCGGAGGCGTTTGTGGGGCTCTTGGGGGTGGCTCTGGCCACAGGGTTGGTCTTCGCCCGGTTTGCTCGTCCCTCAGCCCGAGTGCTGTTCAGCGAGGTGGCGGTGATCTCCCAACATGATGGAATTCCGACCCTGCAATTTCGGGCTGCCAATCAGCGTGATAACCACATCGTCGAGGCTCAGATCGGAGTCACCTTGGCTCGCAATGAGATCACCCGAGAAGGGGAATTTATGCGGCGGCTCTACGATCTGAAACTGGTGCGCACCACCACCCCGATCTTTGCCGCTAGCTGGACGATAATGCATCCCATCGAGGGGGACAGTCCTTTATTTGGCCTCAGCTCAGAGGATCTGGAACAGACCAATACCCAACTGATCGTGATCCTGACTGGGATCGACGATATCTTTGCCGAGACAGTTCATGACCGGCATATCTATCTACCTCAACAGATCCTGTGGCACCGTCGCTTTGTGGACATTCTGCAGCGGGGAGTCAATGGCGAACGTTATGTGGACTATACTTACTTCCAGCTCACGGTAGCTGAGACCCTGCCCATACACCTGAGCTCAGTGGGACGGGATCGATAGCTCCGGATCCTAAGGGATCCTAATCGCTCACATTCAGAGCCGGATCGATCTCACGGATCAACTGCAAGAGATGAGCCGGGATCCGCACGGGGCGCTTCTGTTGGTCGACACAGGCGATCTGGATCTGTCCCTCCACGAGGGGCTTCTCCTCACCAGGACGCCAGACACTCTGCAGAAAGGTGGCCCGCATAGGGCTCTCGATGCGACCAGCGGTCCTCACCTCCACCTCATCCCCAAACACCGCAGCCCCTCGATAACGGATCTCCAGCTGATAGACCACCAAGCCCAGACCCTCCTCGTAAAACAGCCGTTTCAGCTCATCGATACCGATGTAGTGCTCACGACCCCGTTCAAAGTATTTGAGATAGTTGGCATGGTAGACCACTCCCGAGAAGTCCGTGTCCTCATAATAGACATGCAGCTGATGAGAGCGGGGCATGGCAAGAGATCCTAGAGAAGTCAAATCATCCAAAACGGGATCATTATAGTTCGATTCAACCCTTAAACCCCTGTCGGTGCTGATGCCAGCGCCAAGCATGATCTAAAATCACCGGCAGCTCAGCATATTGAGGCGACCAGCCCAGCAGCTGTCTTGCCTTATCCGCACTCCCCACCAACGCGGGCGGATCTCCGGGGCGACGGGGGGCCACCTGAGCTGGGATCGGCAATCCCGTTACCTGACGCGCAGTGTCGATCACCTCCTGCACCGAAAACCCCATGCCATTACCCAAATTAAAGATCTGACTGGATCCCCCTTGCAACAGATAGTCCAAACCTTGGACATGGGCCGTGGCCAGATCGGTGACATGGATATAGTCACGGATACAGGTGCCATCCCGAGTCTCGTAATCCTCACCAAAGATCGAGATACTGGGGCGATGACCTAGAGCCGTCAACAGCACCAATGGGATCAGATGGGTCTCAGGGGTATGATCCTCCCCTAGGCGTATCTGAGGATCAGCTCCCGCTGCATTGAAGTAGCGAAAGATCACAGAACGGAGTCCATGGGCGATCTCAAAGTCCTGCAGGATCTGTTCCACCATCCGCTTGCTCCAACCGTAGGGATTGATGGGATTCTGGGGATGATCCTCGGGGATCGGGATCTGGTGAGGCACCCCGTAGCTGGCACAGGTGGAGGAGAAGACGAAGTAGGGGATCTGGGCGGCGACCATGGCTTCCAATAAAACCAGGGTGCCATTCACGTTATTGCGATAGTACTTATCCGGCTTCTGGACTGACTCCCCCACATAGGCATAGGCGGCGAAGTGCATGACCGCAGCAATGGCCTGATCCGCGAAGATCCGATCCAAAAGCAGTCGATCCTGAGTATCCCCCTCAATCAGCTTCACCTGCAGCACCGACTCCACCAGATCCCGATGACCGTACACCAAGTTATCTAAGATCACCACCTCATACCCCGCCATCTGCAGCGCCAGAACCGCATGGGATCCGATATAACCTGCGCCCCCCGTGACCAGGACCGTCGTCATGTTTTGTCTTCTCCGGATCTAAGCATGTGTCTCTCAGGAGAGATAGCAGCCTCAAGACACTTTGTCCAGCACAAACAGGCTACCCTCACTCCCCCGCCCGATCCGCAGATCCTCATCCAGATAGGTGATGTCTAGCCAACCTCGCTGATCCCGAGAAGGGAGATCGATTTTAAGGGCTGGGATCTGTTCCGGCTTCCGTTCCAATAAGCTGAGAAAACTGTCGATCTGATAGCTCATCAAGGGTTGCACCCCGATCACAAACCGCTTGAAGGTCACCTCCACCCGCCGCTCAGACACCACAGAAAAGGAGGCCACCACCGAGACGATCCCCCCAGGCACCCAGGCCGATAACCAGTCCCAACCCTGTAGCTCCGCCACATTGATCACCTGCGCCTCAGCGGCATTGATGTACTGATAGATCTCCCCCGTCACAATCCCCGGCAAAGTGCGAGAGAGCTTCAACAGATCCTGACTGGTGGTGTAGAGGGTACGCCAGTTGCCCGTCAACCGCTCGGCAGCAGCAGTGGGTTCCGCAGTGGGATTGAGTGCCTCTAAAGCCTGCACCTGAGCCTCGATCTGCTCTGCCTGTTGAGGAGAGACCTGGCGACCTCGATCGGTAGCGGCGATCTGCTGTAACAGATCCGCTTTGGCGGCTTGGAGCCGACTGGGGCTAGTCTGAACCATCTCTCCCTCTTGGATTGATCTCTCTTCCTAGTTAACATTTCTTAATAATGGATCACCCTCTCTCTGGGTCAGCACCCGAGCGCCTGCTCACCAGATGCAGCTTCCAGGTATAGCCCGCCAGGATATTGGTGAACATGTGGGCAATGATCGGCACCAACAGATTGCCCGTCACCACGAAACTGATCGACATCAAGATCCCCACCCCAGTGGCCCAGATCCCATAGGTCCAGAAGCGCAGATCGAGTACGTGTAGCACCCCAAACACCAGACTGGTCAATAAGATCATCTGGGGCGAGGTTCCCAAAGCTGCCAACGCCACCCCTCGAAACAGGATCTCCTCCGTCATGCCTGGCAACACCCCGATCCAGATCACATCAGCCCAGGACAGGGGCTCGATCACCATCGTCATATACACCTTGGCCACCGCCTGATAGGCAGGCCACAGCCGATAGATCACCTGGG
>CAYSEO010000429.1:0-3602 GCA_964429885.1 uncultured bacterium | reverse complement strand
AGATGAAGATCCTCCCCGACCTGGAAGTGGCGGTCATGCCCCATGGGTTGGGAGTTCAGATCCGAGGAGCCCAGCAGCCCTACGTCGTACGCGGCAAACGGGCCACCGAAGCCTGGACCTTCCTAGAATCTCAGCTCCCAGTCTCTCACGATCTGGACACCCTGATCGAGAGCAGCCCTGAAGCGATCCGCCAACCCGTCTCCCAACTGGTCCACCTCCTCAACCAACGGGGACTCCTATCCACCGAGGATCCCGAGTTCCCCACCGAGACCTCCGATGTCCTCAATCGGCAATCCCTCTTCTGGGCACGCCAAGGCATCGAAAGCCAGGCTCCCCTCTCCACCCCCCTAACCCTGATCGGCACTGGTCTACTGGGTGCCGTCACCTACGATCTGCTGATCCGATCCGGGATCCATAGGGTCAAGGTGCTTGCCCCTGAGGGAGATAAGATCCTGCAGCAAGCTGTAGCAGCCAATCCCATGGGAGGGGAGCTGATCCCCTTGCGAGAGGATTCCTTAGCGGATCTGGCCATCACCTCCATCCGGAGCAGTGATCTGGTAGTAACCGCTCTGCGTCAGCCCCCCCAGGATCTCCTGGAACTGATCAACCAGGTCTGCCTAGAGGAGAACCGGATCTGGGTGCCAGGTCGGGAGGAAGCCGGGATCTTTGAGATCGGTCCCGTGGTCTATCCCCATCGCACTGCCTGCCTCACCTGCCTAGAGCTACGCAGACGGAGCCGTGATCCGTTCGCCGTAGAGAATCATCTCTATCACCAAGCCCGCACCCGCCCCGGCGAGGGACCTCAAGGCGAGCTATTGGCCATGGCCACCCTCGTCGCCAGCACCCTCACCCTAGAGACCAGCCGGATCTTGAAGGGCCAGGAACCTCAGTTGAGCGACGCTCTACTTGAGATAGACTGGACTTTAAATCCAAAACGACACCCTGTTCTCCGTGTACCAAGGTGTCCGAGTTGTTACACCGGGAGGCAGGTGCATGTTCCTGACCGATGAATGGCATGACGTGCGTTTTGGACCTTTGCAGAACCTCTGGGGGGAACGGGTCTTGCCTCCCTCCCCTCCCTGGTGGTGTTTCACCTGCGAGCTCTCCCGGACTCCCGTTGGGGAAATGTTTGGATCGATGCTGGCTACCGTCAGTGGTATCGCTCTCGATCGTCACATTGCTTTGGCCCGAGTCTGTGGAGAATCTTTAGAACGCTACTGCGGCATGACCTTCTATGATGAAGTCGGGCTGGAGATCTCCGTCGGAGACAGTAGCTTTATTGACAAGATGCCTCGCTGCCAACCTTCAGATCTGAGTCCGGATCCGTTCACGGCCCAATGGTTAGGGGATAACCCAGCCGTAGGGATCCGCCATGTCTGTGCCCGATCCTTTGCCGATGAGCAGGGGATATGGGTGCCGGATACTCTGGTCACCCTGGCACCACCCTATCCGGGAGAAACGATCCTGTCTGAGATCACCAGCACTGGCATGGCCTTTGGTCGCACATTAGTGGATGCTCTCTGGGCAGGGCTGCGGGAGCTGATCGAGCGGGATAGCGCCATGATCTCCTGGTGGTGTCAGCACCCGGCTAAGCGTCTGGTGCGGTTAGAGCGTCAGCCCCGCTTGAGCCGATATGTGGAGCAGCTAAGCCGCTGTCAGATCACTCCCTATCTGTTCGATATCAGTCACGATATCCTGATCCCCACAGTGGCTTGTCTACTGCACTCCGAGAGCTATCCCTTCTGGACAGTAGGATCCGCTTGTCATTCGGATCCGATTCAAGCTTGTCTCAAATCCGTGGATGAGGCCATCTCCGTCCGGATCATGTTGGATCGAGAACAGATCCCTCATATCCCCTTACAGGTCCAGCCCCAAAATGCCCTAGAGCGTGGGATCTTTTATGCCCTGGAAGCCGGGGATACCCCCTTTCATTACCTGTTCAACTCTCCAGTCACCTCCGTGGAGCTGTGGTCTCGGCAGGAATGGCTACGCTCCCTCACCGATCTGATCCATTGTCTAGTGGAGGAGCTAGGTTATACCCCAGTTTGGAAGGATCTGACGACAGGGGATGTCACTTCCTTAGGTTATGTCATCCGGGCCGTCGTGCCAGAGTTTGTGCCCATGTCCCAGGAGTTTAAGTGGCTGGACACTCCCCGGTTAGAGAAGTTTCGATCTCAGGATTGGAATCCCTATCCCCATCCCTTCGCCTGAGGACTGATCGATGCACCCCCTACCCTACATTGGAGATCGGTGGGCTGAAGAGTATCATCTCGCCAGTCGCAACCTGATTCTCTCAGGTCACATTCCCCCACCCCCTTCGGCACAGGCCGCCGATTACCCTGAGGTGACCCCGGATCCTCCAGAGGGAACCCTGTCCCTGGTTTCCCCTCAAGATCCCGATCTGGATTCCTTTGCAGCAGTGCTAGCTCGCCGTCGCAGCTGTTGGGATTTCTCCACCGATTCCCTCTCTCTCGATCAGATCAGTCAGCTTCTGTATTGGAGTGCAGGGATACAACCCGGTCATGGCAGCCTGGTGCCTTGTGCTGGGGGGCTGCGATCCACTCAGGTTTATCCCTTGATCCTGTCGGAGAGCGATGTGCCTGCAGGACTCTATCATTATGAGCCGGAATCTCATCAGATCCTGCCTCAGAAATTGGGGGAATTTCGAGATTGGTTTCAACGGCGGGTGATCTTACAACCAGAGCTGGCGACAGCACCCTTGGCATTGATCCTGGTTAGTGATCTGTATCGGCTGCGGGCTCGATATCCCAATCGGGCTTATCGTTTGGCGTTGCTGGATTGTGGTCATGTCTCCCAGAACCTTTACTTGACCGCGACCCATCTGGGGTTAGGATGTCTGTCCTTATCGGGCTATGTAGATGACGAGATCAATGAAGGTCTAGAACTGGACGGCTTGGATCAGGCCTGTATGTTGATCACTCTGGTGGGGTATCGCAGCAGAGCGTGAGTTTGAGGTAGAGTCAGCCATCAGATCGGGGAGAGGCAAAGACGTTATGGTCAATTTGCTAGGAAGACAAGTGCAGCAGCAATTGCCTGGGTACTATACCCCTGCCGAGGTGGCGGAGACCGTCAATCGAGTTGCAGGTCGTCCCATTTCTGTCTACACGATCTTACATGGGATCTCCGGTCGTCGAGATAGCATTGTGTTATTCGCCTATAAGTCCCAGGGACGCTATTGGATCCCTACAGATCTGGCTCATCACTTTATCAATACTGGCTATGGTTACCCTAATGAAGCACCAAAACCTCATCTACGAGAGTTGCCTGGTTATTACACACCTGCCGAGATCGCCAAAGAATTGGGAGTGACTAGCCTAACGGTTTTACATGCTGTCCGAGGACGACCCGATCGAGGTAAGCCGTCGATTCTGAATGCCTACCTGGCTCAAAATCGCTACTGGATCCCAGATCAGGCTGCGGAGGAGTTTATCCGTTCCCGCCAGACAGATATCATCGTTCACTTCCCCCGATTTAAAAGCTCTCTTGAATCTGATCTGAGTTGATCTTGTCCCATACATAGGGTTCCGAGATCAAAGTTTGTATCCTAAAGGCTTGGATCAATTGCTCCTTCATGATGCTCA
>CAYSEO010000428.1:0-3608 GCA_964429885.1 uncultured bacterium | reverse complement strand
CTAGGATCCTTTCGAGATGTCGAAAAATGGCTATCTATTGTGGTGAGCCGCCAAAGCACTTTATGGTCAAGTTACTTGCAGGATCTCTGCCACAAGGACCGATCTCATTTGATGAAGCCTTCAAGAGTTCGGTCTAACAACCAGATAGAGTAAACTGGCTGCTCAACTTAAATTTGTGAGAGTTGTTGAGGCAAGCCTGTTGTCGGAACTATCCTACCCATAGTCAGACACCACTCAAGTCATGATGGGTCAACCTAAGCCAAACCCTTGCGTAGGACTCCCTGAACCAGCACGGTGGAAAGGATCGCAAAACTACCCAGGATCCCCAAAGCCCCCCCCAGGGTCAGATCTCCCCAAGGCGCCTGCAGTACCACATCCATAAAGCTCCAGTCAGCATGGGAGTAGATGTAGCGGATCGGCTCGATGGCATGGGTGAGGGGGTTGAGGCTGGCGATCCATTGCAGCCAGGTAGGCATGAACGAGATCGGGGCCAAGGCAGTACTGGAGAAGATCAGGGGCAGGTTGACCAGGAAGATAAAGGCCAGTAACTGTTGATGGCCAGGCATGGCGAAGGCTAGACCCAAGCTGAGAGCTGTAAAGCCCAGCACCAATAAGGCGATGATCGCAGCCATCAAGCCGAGACCCGCCAGGTTGGGAAATCCAGCCCCTAGGCTGTAGGAGGCCACCACGATCACCACCGTTTGTACCAGAGCCAGGATCACGATGTAGATGGCGGAGGCGAACACGATCGAGAAGCGAGAGGTAAGCGGGGCCACCAGCAGTCGATTCAGAAAACCAAACTCCCGATCGAAGATCACAGGCACCCCAGAGTTGAGGGCGCCCCCGAAGGCGGTGAAGACGATCACTCCTGCCCCCAAAAACTGCGTGTAGTTCCGATCGGTGCCGAACATCCCTTCCGGAGCGTTCTGGAATAGGGCGCCGAACAACAGCAACCAGAGCAGGGGTTGGATGATCCCCACCAGTAGGGTAGAAGGACGGCGTTGCAGCTGGATAAACCACCGCCGGGTCAGGGCTAGGGTTTCCTGCCAGAACTCGGGGGAGAACAGCCCAGGCAACTGCTCATCTACGGCGATTCTATCGGTGGAAGGGATCGGGGCGTTGGCTTCGCTCATGGTGGATAGAGTGTTGTGTGCTAGGTCTATCTACTCCTCAGCATACCAAGTCTGTCCAGAGTTGCCTGCTGGGAGACTCTTTCGATTTGCTTCAGATATAACGATCGGGTTGGCCTATGCTGCCAGCCTGCTTCATCAAGTGGAAGGCCCCCTGGAGGTCGCCAGTTCAATGCCAAAGGGCTCAACGATCTGGAGTCCCCAACCTTATAAGAGAAAGTCAACTGCAGATTGGCTTGTTGGTCGGACTCCAGATCCTCCTCTAGGCTACTGTATATACACAAGTTAGGATCAGCCGCCAACATTGACTGTCTGACAACCTAGGGCGATCGGGTTGACGGGACCGGCGGCCTCCACCACCTTATCCCCCTGTCGAGCTAGGGGTAGACCATTGATGAACACCGTCGAGCTACCCTTAACCACAAACCCAGGTCCATGGGGTGGGATCGGTAACGGTGTGGTACAGACATGCATATCCGCCAAACCACTCATGGAGGAGAATAATGAGGACATAGCGCCAATTGTAGCGGCCTTGATCCCCTCGGTATACGCCTGGTTGGCCGCCGGTTGACCTCCGGGCACGGCTGAGGCTGCCGTCCAGGCTGTGGTTAGGGTGGCATTGGTGGCGGTCAGGGAGGCGACGGCGGAGCTACTGGTAGCCACGGATCCGGGAGATCCGTTGGCAGCGGCCACTCCTGCTAAATTCGTCATGCTGGTCTGGATGGCGGCGAGTCGAGCGGTAGCATCTACCGGAGTCATCAGGGGAGCGTTGCTCAAACTGCTGATGGCTTGACCCGCAGCCTCGATAGCCGGTCCCACGGAGGCAGGTAGGGCTCGCCAAGCTGGACGTTTGCCAATGATCACATTAGTGCTTCCCGGTCCAGGTCCCAACACGGGTGGTAGGGGGTGAGAGACCTGATCAGTGGTCCGCGCAGCAAAGGGCATGGTGATCTCCTATGTTGCTGAGGTTTACAGATGAGTGGATCTGGCTCAGTTGATATTGACCATAGCCCCCTTGATGTTGAGGGTGCCGGAGGCGTTGATATCCATCGATCCCTGGGACTCAAAACTCATAGATCGGCTTGCTTTCATCTTGATGGAGCCGTTGGAGTCGATGGTGATGGTCTTGCTCCGATCATCCATGGTGATCTTCAGACCTCCTTCCGTCTCTAGCTCGATCAGTTTGTCGCTGTCGTTGACCTTGACCTTATGGCCCAGGGCGGTCTCAACGTAGCAGCCCTTCTTCTTGCCACCGTTGTCCTCCTCGACAAACTGCAGGTAGTGGCCCGTGCGGGTCTTGAAGGTGCGTAGGTTGACCTTATCCCCTTTAATATCCTGATTGACATCCTCAGGAGGAGCATCCTTACCGTTCCACACCCCCCCGATGATATAAGGACGGCGCACATCCCCATGCTCAAAGGCACATAACACCTCGTCATTGATCTCGGGCAGACAGTCAAATCCTCGACTGGCCCCAGCCCCAGCCGCAGACATGCGGGCCCAGAAACTGGTGTGCTCCTCCGTCAGGGTAGGGAACTTCACCTTGACCCGACCCCAACCCTTCGGATCCTTGTTATCCGTTACGATCCCCGCCAGGAAGGTTTGGGCTGGATTAAGACGCTTGGCGCCGCCGCCACCATTGGAGACTGTGTTCAGCAGACTGCCCCCCCGTAGGCCCCGGATCGAGAACTCGGTGGTGTAGGTGCGTTTGTGGTAGAGGTGACGGCACTCCGTAACATAGTATTCCCCGTCATACTTACCCATCTCCGCCTGAGGTCCCCCAGAGCTAGAGCTGATGTTCTTAAGATCGATCGCCTTGCCTGCCCGGATCTTGGGATTGCCCTGACCATTGGCATCCGCCTGTACATACTCACCCCCCAACTCATCGATCAGGGATTGAGCGATCTGTTCCGCCTCACCCACAGAGAATACCGGCTGATCCACCACGATCATCTTGGGGGGAGGACAGCCCCGGAAGGCCCCGGCCACCTGGGTTCCCGTGCCATATTCGTTGCGGGTCAGCACGTTCTCTGAGGTCTTGGTCACCGAGATCGGTTCCTTAGTCTCGTAATCCCAACCTCTCACCTCGACACTCTGCACCTGCTCGGAGCTGCTGACGCGGGTCCGGAAACTGCGGAAATCCTTCAGCCACTTGAGTTCGAGGGTCTCCTCCTTCTTAGGCTTGCGGAAGTTGAGCTTGCCATCCTTGACAAACAGCTCAAACCCGATCTTGGCCGCCCGCTCCCGCATAAACTCCATATTGGTGCGGTTCGCTTGGAACAGATAGTCGTAGGGTGCCCCACTGTTCTCCACCTCTCCCAAAGGAATGCCCATCTCTCCAGACAATTGCTTGATCACATCGGTATCGGTGACGTTCTGGAAGGAGCGATTGTGACGGCCCCGGTGCAGCCGATGGGAGACATCGTAGCCTCGCACCACAAACGGTGCCTGGGACTCACTGGTGAACTGGGTCTCGAC
>CAYSEO010000427.1:0-3613 GCA_964429885.1 uncultured bacterium | reverse complement strand
ACCCCCCCCATACCCCCCGATGCGCTGGCCATCGCCATTCCCCCTCGCCTCCAACCATGACCCACTCCCCCTCCTCCCCCGATCCCACCACCGGCAGATGTGTGGTCTACAGCCCCCAAGCCCCCGATCCTATTGGTCCCTACAGTCAAGGGATCGCAGTTCAAGGACCCTTCATCTTTACCTCTGGACAGATCCCTCTGGATATCAGCACCATGACCCTGGTGGGAGAGGATGTCAAAACTCAAACAGCCCAAGCGATCCGGAACCTGGCGGCAGTATTGGAGGCTGGGGGTACCTCCCTACAAAATGTAGTCAAGACCACGGTTTTTTTAGCAGATATGAATGACTTTGCAGCCATGAACGAGATCTATGGTCAGTTCTTCGATCAAGATCCACCTCCAGCTCGTTCCTGTATTCAGGTGGCCCGCCTGCCCAAGGATGCTCTGGTGGAGATCGAAGCGATTGCCTGGCATCCCTAAGGCTTAGATCTGTTGTGGAGACGAAACCGTGTCTCACCCCGCCGTCCCTCTGTCGGATCTTCTACAACAGGGCTTGAGCGCCCATCAACAAGGGGATCACGTCCAAGCAGAATCCCTTTACCAGAAGGTCCTGGAGCTGCAGCCCGATCAGCCGGATGCTCTCCATCTCCTGGGAGTGTTGGCCTATCAGAGGGGTGATCCTGATCTGGCCGTGACGCTGATCGAGGAGGCGATCCATCATCATCCTGCCGTCGCCCTCTATCACTTCAATCTTGCCAACGCCTATGCCCAACTCGATCGCAGTTCTGAAGCAGAGGCCAGCTATCGTCAAGCGATCCAACAGGATCCACAAACACCCCTACCCTATGTGCATCTCGGACAGCTGCTCCAAAAGCAGGATCGGTTAGAGGAAGCAGAGGAGCAGTATCAAACAGCACGACAACTAGGATATCAAACCGCTCAACTCCATCGAGATCTGGGATGGATCCTGTGGTCTCAGGATCGGATAGCAGCGGCCCAGTATCATTATGAACAGGCTCTCCAGTTGGAACCCGACGATCTAGCCACTCAGATCACCGCCAGAACACTACTACCTCAGCTGTACGACCATCAGGACTCGATCTCAGACGCCCGCCATCGGTTTGAACAGGGCTTATCCTATCTCACCGATCTCCCTTTAGAAGATCCAGCCGTAGCAACCCAGGTCTATTCAGTTCTGGCTGCCTACCAGTTAAATTTCCATCTGGCCTACCAGGGCTACAACGATCGGCCCTTACAAGAACAGTTGGGGCAGGTGATCCGCCGAGTCATGCAGTGTCTTTATCCCCACTGGTCGCAGCCTCGGTCCCAGACTCCAGTCACCGATCGGATCCGGATCGGCTATCTCTCCAGTTGTTTCTACCGTCATACCGTCGGTCGCTTAGCCTTGGGCTGGATCCAGGAGGCGGATCGTCACCCGTTTGAGATGTATTGCTACCATGTGGGTGCTACTGAGGATCCTTTCACGAGTAAGTTTCGACACCAAAGCGATCACTTCCACCACCTCACGGACCTGGAAGCCATCGCCCAACAGATCCTGGCGGATCAACTCCATATCCTGGTGATCCTCGATATCGGCCTACAGCCCCTCACTCACCTGATCGGGGCCTTGCGGCTCGCTCCAGTCCAATGCTCCACCTGGCTACATCCGATGACCTCAGGCTTACCGACGATCGATTACTTCCTGTCCAGCGATCTGATGGAACCCCCTCAAGGCGAGGAGCATTACACCGAGACCCTGATCCGCTTACCTCATTTGGGCATTCGCTATGACTATCCTCAGTTTCCCCACAGTGATAAAGGGCGAGAGGCATTTCAATTGTCCACCACAGATGTGATCTATCTCTGTTGTCAGTCCCTGGACAAGTATCTCCCGCAATATGATGATCTATTCCCAGCCATTGCCCAGCAGATCCCAGCAGCAAAGTTTGTGTTTCTAGCCAAAGGAAGAGCGGCCTCTGTCGAACTATTTCGTCACCGTCTGCAACGAGCCTTTCGCCAACGAGGCCTGAACAGCACCGATCACTGTCAGATCCTACCCCGCTTAAACTGGCAGGATTATGTAGCCCTCAACCGTCTCTCGGATCTGTTTCTAGATAGTCTACTCTGGTCAGGAGGCAATACCACCCTGGAGGCCATTGCCTGTGATCTGCCAGTGGTGACTTGTCCAGGTCCATGGATGCGAGGCCGCCATACCTATGTCATTCTTCAGGTGTTGGGCATCACGGAGACCATCGCCCAAGATCAACAAGAGTATGTGGATATTGCTGTTCGGTTAGGGTTGGATCCGAGCTACCGGCAGGAGATCAGGGAGCGGATTCATCACAATAAATCTCGGGTCTTTGAGGATCGATCTGGGATCGAAGGGTTAGAGCGGTTCTACCAGCAGATTGTGCATGACTCAGCTGTTCAATAGATCTCTGATTGAGCCTGGGGATCTCTCGGGCTCTATTGAGTTCAGGTAAGCTCAGGATCCTTATCCATGCTCAGGATTCTCCTTTCGCCAAAACATCCTGGAGGAAGGGAGCCAGTTCCTGGTTCAGTTGTCCAGTCTTGACAAATTCTGCATAGGTATTGGCCTCCACCGCCAACAGCTCATCCCTCAACTGTTCGGTGGCGAAATCTCGCAGGCTGGGATACTCGGCACAGATCTGCTCTATCTCGATCTGGAGATCCGATTGCTCCCCTTTGATCAGGGCCATTTGGTAGTCGAAAAACTCCTGATCCACATCCGGACGACCCTGGATCTGCTCCAGATACTCCAACACCCGATCCATGGCCACCCGACGAGCCAACATCTCCTTATACTGCTGCTTGAGAGGCTGATCGCCTGTCAATCCTAACGACTGCAATAGAGGTTTCACCGTCAGACCCTGTACCAATAAGGTAAACAACACCACCCCAAACACGATCGCCACGATCTCATCTCGTTCTGCCAAAGCATCGGGCACACTCAGAGCCAGAGCGATCGACACGGACCCCCGTAAGCCACCCCACCACATAACGGTCTGATCCTTAAGGGAGATCTTAGGTTGAGTGATTAGATTGCTAAACAGCCCCAGACCATAGGTGGAGACCACCCGTGCTAACAACACGGAGGAAATGGCGATAACGATCACCACAGCATCCCCCGTCAGGCTACGGAAGTTGACCTGATCTCCGATCAACAGAAACACGATGGAGTTGACGAAGAAAGCCAGAAACTCCCAGAACTCACTCACGATCAGACGGGTACGCGGGTTCATCCCAATACGGGAGCCGAAGTTACCCAAGATCAACCCAGTCGTCACCACCCCGATCACCCCGGATCCTCCCAATTCCTCCGCCACCAAATAGGTCCCATAGGCCGAGATCAGGGTCAAAGACTGCTCCACCAAAGGCAGATCAAAACGTTGGGTGAGATAGGAGATGCCAAACCCGATCAGTCCCCCCACACCGAGACCGATGCCCACCACCTGGAAGAACTCCAATACTGTATCCTTAAACACGATTTCACTGGTGCCCATGGGGATCCCCACCAGCAGTGTGAAGGCCACCACCGCCACCCCATCGTTAAACAAGCTCTCCCCCTCCAACAGGGTCCTGAGTCGCTCATT
>CAYSEO010000426.1:0-3628 GCA_964429885.1 uncultured bacterium | reverse complement strand
ACCCCATACCGGATCTGCCCCTGATAGCGCCGCAACCCCGTGATCGCCTCGATCAACTCCGTCTGACCATTGCCCTCCACCCCCGCCAAGCCGACGATCTCCCCCGCGCGCACCTGCAACGACACCCCTGCCACCCGGAGCTTCTGATCTGGCGCACCTACCCGCAGATCTTCCACCGCCAACAATACCTCACCGGGATCCTGAGGTCGCTTCTCCACCGTCAGCTGCACCGGACGCCCCACCATCAGGCGAGCCAGCTCCTGAGCTGTGGTTTCTGCCGTCGCCACCGACCCCACCACCTGACCATCCCGGATCACCGTGATCCGTTGGGAGATCTGCATCACCTCCTCCAGCTTGTGACTGATGAAGATCACCGCCCCCCCCTGATCCACAAACCGGCGCAGAAACCGAAACAGATCCTCCGCCTCCTGAGGAGTCAACACCGCCGTCGGCTCATCCAACACCAAGATCCGAGCCTGACGATATAACGTCTTCAGGATCTCCACCCGCTGCTGTACCCCCACCGGCAGATCCTCGATGCGGGCCTCCGGATCCAGATTCAACCCCAGATCCGCGATCAGTTGCTCCACCTCTGCTCGGGCCTGTCGATAGTTAACCGCTAGCCCCTGCCCCGGCTCCGAGCCCAGGATCACGTTCTCCATCACCGTCAGGGGATCCACCAACATAAAATGCTGATGCACCATACCGATCCCCAACCGGATCGCGTCCACAGGGCTGTTGATCTGAACCTGTTGCCCCTCCACCCAGATCTCCCCCTGATCGGGAGTCACCAACCCATAGACGATCTTCATCAGGGTAGACTTGCCCGCCCCGTTCTCCCCCATCAAGGCCAGGATCTCCCCCCAATTCACCTCCAGATCGATGTGATCGTTAGCGAGGACTAGGGGGTAGCGTTTGGTGATGCCACGCAGCTGAAGAGCAGGAGAGGTCATCAGATCCAACCCAGAGGATTTAGTTGCCTAAGATCAATTCTCGGATCCGGGTTGATCCTCTGCCCCCCAGTTGTGGTTGTAACGTGTCCGTTTGGGTGGGGCGGGTCTGAGATTGAGGGATCAGGCGAGTAGGAGCTTGAGAGGCATTGGGATAGAGTTGGTAGCGAATGATCTGATCGCCGCGATGCAGGGTGACGGAGAGCTTATTGCCTTGGGGTTCGATCTGCCAGAGCCCTTCCTCAGTGTTCAGGGTCGTCTGTCCCCCCGCATAAGGAGCATTGAGACTGGGACCGGAGCGGGTGCGGATCCGTCCCTCTGTCATCTCCAGTACCAACTGCACCGTCGCCCCTTGGCCTTGACCATTGATAATCTGGCCCGTGCCACTCCAGGTTTGTGGAGCCGTCTGGGCAGCAACCGAGCTCATGGCCACCCAGGTGAGCCACAGACCCAACACCCCGCCCCAAGAGATCTGAGTCAGGAGATGGATCCAGGTCGAGCTCTGGGGGGATGCCCATCCCCAACACAGATATCGATTCGGAGCGGCTCCTGCACCCGTGCTACAGGAAGGCTGTGGCTGGAACCCAGGCCACCGATCGAGCGTCAACTGCCTCAACTGCTGTAACCCTAACGCCTTCACAATCACAGGACCCACTATACACGGTACTGAGAGCCATGCCCTCGATCCCTACTCTAGGCAGTGGTAGACTCCCTCGACAGGATGCAACCTGAGCCACTCCCTTCGTCCATCTGTAGGATAAGCTACGAACTGGCGCAAGCTTCTCCGTCATCTCTATAGAGACAATACCCGATCGACTCAGATCAACTAAATGGGGATCTCACTCCACCGCCAGAAAGGCCTCTAAAGCCGTCACCATTTGAGGTGGCCAACGGCGGATCTGACTCACCCAGTCCGGATCTTGATAGCGAGGATCGATGCCTACAGCCGCCACCCAGTTGCTCTCTGCCTCCCCTCGGCGTCCCTGAGCCCATAGCCCCACACTGAGAGCAGCCCGCATGTCGGGAAACTTAGGATACTTGCGCACCAGCTTCCGCATCTCCTGGATCGCCTCGGCCTGCCGATCCAATTGATAGAGGATCAGTGCGTAGTTGGCCCGCGCAAAGGCATAGTCTGGAGCCAATTCCACGGCTCGACCATAGTCCTCCAGAGCCAACTGCCACTTCCCGAGACCCGCCTCCGCATTGCCTCGATTGTTATAGGCTGCCGGATCCTCGGGATCTAACTCCAGCACCCGATCGTAATCGGCGATCGCTTCCTGCCAGCGTGCCAATCCCTCGTAGGCAGTGCCTCGGTTCAGGTACGGATCGGTGGCCTCGGGAGCCAGCTCGATGGCATGACCATAGTCGGTGAGGGCAGCCTCCAGTTTGTTCTGACTGACACGGGCGTTACCGCGATTGCTCCACAGAGCCGGGTTAAACGGATCCTGCTCCAACAGCTGCGTCCACCGTTGCTCTGCCTCAGCAAAATCTCCGGCTTGAGTGGCGGCAAAGGCCCGATCCAGCAACTGCTGAAAGGAGGGATCCTCCACCTCCGATGTCCCGGCCCCCTGTAGAAAGATCATCAAGATCAGGGCCAGGATCGCTCCCACTCGCCTCATGGGCTATCTCCTCACGATCGTCTGTCTCACTCTAACCCTTGTGGTCCCATCCCTAGGGATCGGCATCCTTATGCCTTGCGCAGGACTCGAACCTGCAACCATCGACTTAGAAGGTCGGTGCTCTATCCATTGAGCTAGCAAGGCGATCCTTCCCGCATCCCACTCCTGATCCCTCAAGGACGGAGCGTCGGATCAATTATAGACAAGCATGCCCGCAACAGCCCCCAGGATCGAGATCAGCCAATTGGCTTAGGGGGAATCTATGGGATGGCTCATCAGATCCAGACCCGCTCTCAGGCAGTCTAGGGATAACCCTATAGAACCCATTGAAGACCATGAGCATCAAGCAGATCGCAGAGGACGCCATTCGCTCCGGTCGGTTGGAGGTGGCAATGGAAGGTCAGTTGTTGGAGCTGTTTGAGCAGAAGGCTGTGGATGAGACCGATCTAGAGGCTGCTGATCGGTTGATCCGTCAGTTGCTAGATGGCCAGGTAGTGCGAGAGCAGCCCCAGCCCTTCGACTGGCAGACCTCCTGGATCCGGCTCTAGATGGCCTGGTTAAGCTCAGATCCAAGGGGGTCAGGGTGCGGTATGGTAAGACGATGACAGGCTTGTAGTTGAAGAGGAGATCCCGATGCCTGTTTCCCCCGCCTTCGCGTTTCCATTCCAACATCATCAGAAATTCTCCCTCCACGATCCGCTGATCAGCAGCATGGGTCTGACGAAGCTGGAATACTTCTCCATCGTGACTTTGCAGGGCCTGCTCAGTAACCCTCAGTTGGATCTGAGCCAGCTCACCGAGGAACAGCGCCTCAACGTGGTCAACACCAGCGTGGTCATGGCCGATGAACTGATCCGTACCCTGGCAGCCTATGAGGATCCGGAATACAGCCCTGAGGATTATGCAGAGGATTATGCTGCCCAAGGGTAAGTGAACCTCAGAAGACCCCTCAGATCTCACTCAGTAAACACCCTTAGCTCATGTTCCAGGCTAGGTAACTCCACAACACACTGGTTAAGGGTAACAAGATCCGACAGATGTCCCCTTAGACCGCTCCTC
>CAYSEO010000425.1:0-3655 GCA_964429885.1 uncultured bacterium | reverse complement strand
GCACGGTGGCCGGGGTGCTGCTGGTGCATCTGTTGCCCACCCTGCCCTACATGATCCTGGTGTTGAGCAGTGTCTTCGCCAATTTCGATCGCCAGTATGAGATCCAGGCCCGCGTGTTGGGGGCCTCCTCCTGGCAGACCTTTCAACAGATCACCCTACCCCTGATCGCCCCTGGGATCGCGGTTAGTGCTCTGTTTGCTTTTTTGATCTCCTGGAACGAGTTTCTACTTACTTTCTTCATCGGCGGCGGTCAAGTGTTTACCTTACCCATGGTGTTGTTCACCTTGATGCAGGGGGGGGATAACGGGTTGACAGCGGCAGTGGCGATCACCTCGATCCTACCCGCTTTGATCTTTCTGGCTCTGACCAGTCGGATCCTGCAGGATGAGACGGCTGCTTTAGGGGGATTGGGATCTCTGTGAGTTGGTGTTGAATGTTTGATCGTAAGTTTGATCTTCTGTTGTTGAGTTGGAGTTGATTATGGATCGGATCGTGACATTCCCCTGGCGGCGGCGGCAGATCTTGAGAACCCTAGGAGCTTCTGCCGGTCTAGTTTCCCTAGGATCCTCTTTCACCCCCATGGCTGGGGTCCGGGCTCAAGCCACTGCCGCTCTGGATCCTGAAACCCTGACCTGGGATCAGGTGCTGGAGCTCAGTCGAGGCACCACCGTTAATTGGGCCATGTGGAGCGGCAGCGAGGTGATCAATGACTTTGTGGATCAGTGGGTGGCGGAGCGGCTGCAGGAGCAATATGAGATCACGTTGAATCGAGTCCCATTAACGGATACAGCGGAGGCAGTCAACAAGGTGGTGGGTGAGGTCCAAGCCGGACTCACGGAAGGGGGCAGCATTGATCTGATCTGGATCAACGTTGAGAACTTTCTCACCCTTAAGCAGGTGGATCTGTTATTCGGTTTATTCCGCCAGATCCTGCCCAGTACCCAGTACTACGGCGATAACCCGGCGGTGAACCTGGACTTTGGATTGCCCATCGAGGGATTCTCTGCTCCCTATACCGGCAGCTATTACATCATGGCCGCCGATCGCTCCCAAGTAGATCAACTCCCCGAGAGTCTGGAGGATCTATTGGCTTGGGCCGAGGCGAATCCAGGACGGTTTGCCTATGTGGCACCTCCCGCCTTTGACGGCAGTCGATTTCTGCTCACCACCCTCTACGGGATCACAGGGGGCTACGCACAATATGCTGGAGCCGAGTTCGATCAAGATCTCTGGGAGCAGAATGCCGATCAGGTGGTGGAGTACCTGCAGGCCCTGAAACCCCACCTGTGGCGGGGCGGACGCACTTACCCCCCTACCCAGGCTCGCCTGTTCGATCTGTTTGCCAACGGCGAGATCTGGATGATGCCTGTGTTCATCAGTCGAGTGGCGGAGGGGTTGGCCAGTGGTCAACTGCCTGAAACCACCCAAGCCTTCGTCCTGCCTGGCGTCTCCCTCAACGATCCCTCCTTCACCGCCATTCCCACGAATGCCAGTAACCCCGCCGCCGCCATAGTGCTAGCCCAGCTCCTGGCCAGTCCCGAGGGACAGCTGCAGAAGTTCGATCCCCAAGTATGGGGCGATCCACCTCTTTTGGACATCAACCGGCTACCTGAGGATCTACAAACCCAATTCCAACAGATCGAGGGCCAGTACGGCGTGCCCCTGCAGGAGCTAACGGCCAATACCGTGCCCGTGGTCAATGCTGAGTACACCACCCAGCTAGAGGAGATCTGGGAACGTCAGATCGCGGGTTGAGGATCTATTCCGCCGGGGACCGCAGCGAACAGGTGAGCCCCTGTAGCCGCAAGAGTGCCGCTCCCTCCGCTAGATCCTCAACCTGGGCTGCAGCGATCACCTGGGGCTCTGGGGTTCCAGAGGTGCCCACCTGGACAGGATCTGAGTCCTCTAGGCCCCGTAGATCTTGCCAGAGGGAGGAGCTGGCCCGCAGCTGAGTCGGTAACTCCGGCACTCCCCCGCGACCGATCACGGTAAACGAGCTGCTACCCGTGGGGGCACATCCCATGACGACTTGCTCAGCGGTCTCCAAGAGCTGTACCTCCACCAACAGTTCCTCACTGGGATCCGCGTCTGGGCTATTCAACTCCACGGTGCCATCCAACCCTGCCTCAGAACTGACCACAATATCACTGAGGGGCGTCAGCTCCTCTCGCACCTCCAGACCCTGGATCGAGTCCGCCGTGATCTGGACATTGCCCCCATCCCCTTGATTGGCATTGGCGATGATGTCACTATTCTCCTGAGGGATGGCCAGTACCAGATCGGCTGTGATCGTGATGTTCCCGCCATTGCCCAGCTCGCCGGCTTCCGCTGAGATCAGACCAGCCCGTCTCAGAAAGAGATTATCCTCCACGATCAGCACGATGTTGCCTCCATTCCCTGAGGCCGTTGCCGCCGTGATCTGCCCACCATCTCTGATGATCAACAGATTAGCCTCTACCTGCAGCTGACCGGCATCCCCAGATCCTTCGTTAAGCACACCAATCTCCCCTCCATTGGATACCTGTATCTCTGGAGCCTGAATTGCCACTGCCCCAGCATCTCCACTCGGGCTAGGTGGGATACCAAAGGGCTCTCGAGTTTCTTCAGGCAGAATCGTGGCCGAAGAGTTCACCCGACTGACCAGACCCTCCACGATCTCCCCCTCGACACGGGCTACGCCGTCTATAGTCAGATTCTCAGAGACGTTAACTGTTAGAGTCCCGGCATCTCCACTGGCGAGTGTTGCAGAGTTGATCTGTCCTCCCCCCCGGACCTGGATCCGTTCGGCGGTGACGGAGACCTCACCACTATTGCCCTCTCCCAGGGTCGTCGCAACGATGGAGGACTGCGCTAACGTCTCATCCTGCACGCCGATGATCCAGATATCAGAGGACTCGACGCGGATATCTCCAGAATCACCTGCAGCGAACACACCACTACTGATCAGCCCCCCTGCCAAGAGGAGGAGATCCTCAGTGATCACCTCCACGCCCCCAGCGTCACCCGAGCCCAGGCTATTGGTGGAGATCACACTGGCAGTCACAGGATTGAGGGCAGCTGCGCCGATCACGGTGACGGAGTTCGCGCTATCCACCTGAGCAGACCCCGCCTGTCCCGTCGAGAAGGTGCGATTTTCTACTCGAGCCCCATCAAATATCAGTACATCCGTTGCCTCCAGCCGCACATCCCCAGAAGCTCCTGTTCCTAGATTCTCCTGGATCGCCGTAGACGTAATCAGGTTGTCTGCCGCCGGATTCCCCCGTAGCAGTATTGTCTCCGCCGCCTTGAGGGTGAGATCACCTGCCTGTTGGTCACTCAAGTTTTGTAGCAGTGCCACTGAACCCCCATCAAAGGTGAGATGAGCGGACTGGATCGCGATCCCCGTACCATCCTCTCTGCCGAAAGCCTGTAGCGGAGCGACCACAGAGGCATCCAAGAGGGACTGTTGGGTCAAGATGACTTCTTTGAAGGAGCCAATGGTGTCATATCCTAGGGTCCAACCCACAGCAGTTGGGTTCAGATCCACCTGGCCCTGAGCCACTCCTGCTAGCTCAATTCGGCCCCCTTCAGCGGTTAGGACTCCCCCCCTGAGAGTGATCTCACCTCCCACCAAAGCCAAGGTATGCCCGGAATCAACCTGTAGCCCGCGCTCCGT
>CAYSEO010000424.1:0-3695 GCA_964429885.1 uncultured bacterium | reverse complement strand
CCTCCAATAGACGCTGTACCACCTCCAACATGGGCAATACTCGCGGATCAAAGTTACGCGCCGTCGTGGGCGGGATCCGAAATTGCTGCGGTCTTAAGGTGAGGGAGGGCATCAGTGCCGCCAGCTGTGTGGGTAGAGGGCTGGAGCTAAAGGGCTGCAGATAGGGATCCTGAATCGGATGGATCGAGCACCGTCTGGAGAGAATATTTTGCCAGTAAGGGCGAATCCCAATGGCATCGGGAAAGAGACACTCCATGCCGGTGATCGCTAACCCCATTCCCTCGCTGGCACGGTTGTTGGGGGATAATGTCATCACAGCAGAATCGGGGCGGGTAGCAGTCATCATGAGCGTCCCTGGGAACGAAGGTAGGGTAAAGGAGGCGTTAATATGATATCGGATAGCTGCAGGATCACCTTGTGATCTCTATCAACAAAGCAGAGTTCTCCTAGCGTATCCGTCCGATCATCATGAGTCGAGGATAAACAAACAACGGTATTGTGCTCAACTCTCTCGGACCTCCAACGTAGACAACCGAATCGCTTCGGCAAGCCACTGGTTCGATCAAACCCACTGCGGGTAGCAGAATCCACCTGAAAAGCCCCATCCAATAGAGTGATCGGCAATCGACAACCCAACGGCAGATCTGTCCTGCGTCGAAGCGTTGCTTGTGAGGTGTGATCTGAGCACCAGGCCATGTGTTCGATCACCTGAAAGACTGGCCCATTGGGAAAACGATGGGGATAGAGGCCCGCTCGATCTCGCACCTGAGCTCGACTGAGATCCAAGCTGGAACGATAACCTAAATCAAGGCATGAGCCATGGATCACGATCCCCTCAGCATGGAGCTTTAGATCCGCTTTAGTCCGGGAAAATAGCTGGACCTGCACCTGATGGGCGGCAATTCGCTGTGCCTGGATCAGCAACATCTGCGGGTTTTTCAGGAGATGCAACATCTGATGGATCTGGAACTCTCGCAGCTCACTTGGGGCAGGATCGGGCAGTAGATAGGCCGCAGCCTCCACCGCCACCTCCATAAAGTAAACAGCAGGCACCAGAACATATCCCCCGAATTGATGATCCCGCAGCAAGATATCCGCCACCGGATCCAGACGGTGTTCTGCCTTGAGCGATTGCCCTGGATCCAGCTCGATCACCTGACCCAGATAGGGACCCGGGGGATGCGGAGGTGCTGGAGTTTGACGGGAGCTGAGGGCCTTGAGGCTGATCCCGCCTTGATCAGCTCGATGCAAGCGCAGGATCACCTGTCCCTCAGGATCGAAAATATGGACGAGGGGGAAGTTCTGCTTATCCTCCAGGTTGATCTGTAGGGTCGCGGAGGCCGTTTGGAGATCAGCGGAGCCCGGTCGCCAGCTCAGCTCCCCGATGTAGAGGGGGGGGCCGGACCAGGATCCCTGCAGGGTGCTCACCGCCACCCCATAGATCTGGAACATGCCATCGATCAACGTGATGGGCAGCAGACAACCGGCTAGATCCGCCTGGGTGTGCATCTGACCCTCAGCCCTGTGGCCCTGTAAACTCATTGATTCCACCACTTGAAAGGTGGGACCGGCCACCTGATAGGGCAGCCACCGGCAAGGATAAAGATCAGCACGGGACCAGTGATGGGTGTCCGAGGTCTGAGGGGTGCTGCTGGGGGAGACAGGGCGATCATCCTGGAGCTGGCGATGGATCTGAGTTGGGTCAGTGGTCAGAACGACGATCATCTCTGCAAACACCCACGTGCGCCCTTTATAGGATCCTGAGACCGTTGCCTTGACCTGTTGTTCCTGATCGGATCTGGATTGGGTGCTCACCTCCGTGATCAATAGAGCAGGCTCATCTCGCACCAAGCGGATCGCCTTCTTGAGGACCAGATCTCGAAGGGCAAAGGCTTGATGATCGGGATGCAACCGAGAGGCCGCCTCCACCGCCACCTCCATGGCCATGACTGCAGGCACCCAAACAGTACCGTCATAGCGATGGTGATCGAGAAACGGGATGGAGCGGGGATGAAGCTCATGTTCCGCCCTCAGCCACTCCCCCGGCTGATGATCGACGATCTGACCCAGGAGAACGGGATCGGCAGCAGATCCAAGACTCACCTGTGGATCCGGCTGGACTGAGGTTTGAGCCTGGCGCAGCAACTCATCCAAACCCGCCCAATGGGGGCTCAGGTAGATCTCCGCTGGATGACTGGGGCTTAACTGGGGCGCTAGCTCCCGCAAGAAGATCTGTCCCCCCACCTGCGGGGCAATGAACTCCACCCCCTGATCCGCCAACATTTGCTTGGTGGGACCACTCACCGCCATGCCCACCTCATCCCAGGCTCCCCACCCGATCACCCGAGCCACTGGCTTTTTCCCCTGGGCATTATGAGCCCGCACGATCCCAGTCAACAGACCATTGGCACAGGCATAATCCACCTGCCCACTATTGCCAAATCGACTGGCGATCGATCCAAACCCCACAAAGAGAGGGATCTCCATCCATTCCGCCACCTGTAACAGATTGATCGCTCCCTGCACCTTGGTCTCAATCACCCGCTCGATCACCGACCACTCCTTGCGGCTCAGCATCCGATCGGTCTCCGCCCCACCTAATCCCGCCACATGAACAATCACATCCGGACACCCATACCGATCCTTGATCTGACCCAGGACCTGTTGCACAGCCTGCAGATCCCGGACATCCAGGGAGAAATAGTCTGTCTCAGACCCCAAAGCCTGGATCGCAGCCAGGGTCTCAGCGGCTTCGACACCTCGGGTACGTTGTCGCCAAGCCTCACGGGGCTCACGGGGAGAACAACCAGGGTGCTCAGCCTTATAGGTTTTGATGAAGGCCTCCTGTCTCGCTTTGCGATCCGCAGCGGAGAGACGGTTGAGGCTGATCACCTCTTCACTTAGCGGCGTCCGTCCCAGAAAGATCAAAGTGCCCCGCACCTGCTGAGCCAGGGCCTTGGCACAGATCGCCCCGATCCCCCGAGCACCTCCCGCAAAGATCACCACCGATCCAGGGGCGAGATGAGGTAGATCTACTGGAGAAGGGATCTCTCGCATCCCCAGAGCCGCTCGGGTGCCTTGGTGCCAGCCATAGGCGGTGCGAAACTCCTGATCGGGTTGGGCTAACTCCGTCAGGATCTGTTGGGCCTGTTGATCTGTAGGGGTGTGGGGATCGAGATCGATAGATCGAAATGAGATCTGAGGCATCTCCATCCGGAGGGGGTGCACGAGAGATTCCAAGCCTAAGCTGAGGGCATCCACAGGTGTCTCCCCAGCTTGACCCCAGTGTCCCCCCTGGGCCGTGATGAAATACAGAAACGGCACGCCATCGCAGGTGGAGATCCCCTTGGCTAGGGCGATCGCAGTCAGGATCTGGAGTTGAGCCTGAGCCCACCAGCGCTGATCCCAGCCAGGAGTCTGGGTCTGCAACCAGAGCATTCCCACCAAACCTCCCGAGAGCTGTTGCAGACGGGCCACGATTGACTCGTACTGATGGGGCTGTTGTGGATCTAGCACAACTGTGGGTGCCGATCGGGTCAAAGGTGTCGGCTGCAGCAGGATCACCCGAAATTGCTGTTGGCGTAGGGCTTGGATCAAGGCAGGATAGAGATCCGAGCCATCATCGAGGATCGCAATCTGGGCACCACTACTAAAACCGTGATCGGGGGAGTTGAGGGGAGGGCGAAGATTGCCAA
>CAYSEO010000423.1:909-3718 GCA_964429885.1 uncultured bacterium | reverse complement strand
GGTGCCGAGTCTCTCCGCACTCCTCCGGATCGCCTGGGGGAGGGAGGGAGGGGAGGGGGAACGTAGAGAAGCCCAGAGTTGATCCGCTTTCTGTAAATGGTCCAGGGCATGATCCGGCAACTGGGGGGCTATGGAGGTGAGGGTCATGATCAGATCGAAGTGGGTAGCTTAATAGAGGGCTAGGCCCAGGCTAACTCAGACCTCTCTCTTTTCCCGTTCCGCAGCTCCCTCGGCCCCTGGCTCCGCAAGATCACCGGCAAGATCCCACCGTTTATGATCCCAAGATCCGACGATCTGCGGATGTGATCGTATAAACAGCCACCCGATAATAGTTCTATGAGCAACGTTTGAGTGTGGAGGTCCCCGATGAGTAGCCGGACAACTATCGAAGTTCTGATTCAGACCGCCTTGACCCACAAGCAGATTTCCCGGGATCGAGCCCAAAAGCTCAACCAGCTGATGGCCAGCCGCCAATTGAGTGAGGCGGACTGGCGAGCCTACGATCGGCTCTCTGATGCAGTTTTAGAGGGGCAGGTCGAGATCTCTCGATGATCTGCCTTGAGAATGAGTTCCGAGCCGGGGGTCGAGACAGGGGGGGATCAGCCCTTATACTGGAGAATGTATCTGAATGTTGAGAAGCGCCTGTGTTCGTCCTCTCTGGTTACGAGTACTTTCTAGCCTTCCTGTTGATCTGTGGGTTGGTACCAGCACTGGCCCTTGGGGCGTCCTACCTGCTCAGCCCTAAGCCAGAGCGCGCCTTCCGGATCTCGACCTATGAGTCGGGCATTGATCCCTTCGGTCAGGCCTGGATCCAGTTCAACATCCGCTACTACATGTTCGCGCTGGTCTTTGTCATCTTCGATGTGGAGACCGTCTTTCTTTATCCCTGGGCGGTCGCGTTTCATCGCTTGGGCCTGCTGGCCTTTGTGGAGGCGCTGATCTTCATCGGCATCCTAGTGATCGGCCTTGTCTACGCCTGGAGAAAAGGAGCATTGGAATGGTCATGAGCCCCGTCCCGTCTGGGACCGACCCCAAATCAAATCCGGATCTACTCTATCCTGCTGCCGCCCCTGAGGCCCCTACGGTCACCTCAGATCTGGCCAATAATGTGATCCTGACAACGACGGATGATCTATACAGCTGGGCCAAGATGTCCAGCCTGTGGCCGCTGTTGTATGGGACCGCCTGTTGCTTTATCGAGTTCGCCGCCATGATCGGGTCCCGGTTTGACTTCGATCGCTTTGGTCTATTGCCACGGGCGTCACCCCGGCAGGCGGATCTGATCATCACCTCGGGCACGGTGGTGATGAAGATGGCTCCGGCTCTGGTGAAGCTGTACCAACAGATGCCCAGCCCCAAGTATGTGATCGCCATGGGAGCCTGCACGGTGGCGGGGGGCATGTTCAGCACGGATTCCTACACGGCCCTGCGGGGAGTGGACAAGGTGATCCCGGTGGATGTGTACATCCCCGGCTGCCCGCCCCGACCGGAGGCGATCATGGACGCCATCGTCAAGCTGCGTAAGAAGATCGCGGCGGAGGATATGACGGAGCGGGATGTGCTGGCCCAAACCCACCGCTTCCACACCATCAGCCATGCTCTGCAACCTGTGCCTCAGGTCACCACGGGTAAGTATCTGGAGAGCGAGACCCGTATGGCTCCCCCTAAGGAGTTGGCGGCAGCGATCGGGATGCCTGTTCCTCCGGCCCTCCAGACCGCTGATCTGAAGCAGGCTGAGCAAGAGGTGAAGTCACTGCAGCAGGGAGGCATGTAGCCATGGCGGAGGAGAACGCGAACCAGAACGGCTCGGGTGCACAGGTTCAGACCCAGGAGCGCGGCCCCGTCTCCACGTTTCTAACAGAGAACGGATTCGGCCATGAGCCCATGGAGACCGATCATCAAGGGATCGAGGTGCTCAAGGTGGAACGGGATTTTCTGCTTCCCACCGCCACTGCCCTCTATGCCTACGGCTTTAACTATCTGCAGTGTCAGTGTGGCTACGATCAGGGGCCAGGTCAGTCTCTGATTAGTGTCTACCACCTGATCAAGCTGGGGGATATGGCAGATCGGCCTCAGGAGGTGCGTCTCAAGGTGTTTCTACCTCGGGAAGATCCGCGAGTGCCCTCGGTATACTGGATCTGGAAGTCGGCGGATTGGCAGGAACGGGAGTCCTATGATCTATACGGGATCATCTATGAGGGACATCCCAATCTGAAACGGATCCTGATGCCGGAGGACTGGATCGGTTGGCCCCTACGCAAGGACTACATCACTCCCGATTTCTACGAGTTACAGGACGCTTACTGATATGCTGCCCTTTCTCTTTCTGGCGATCTACGGTGGTGGGGCTTGGATGGCCTCTCGCAAGGCGGATCGGGTCTACTCTGGGGCTCAGAAATGGCTGTTGATCAGTCTCTGGCCCTTGATGTTGGCGACTAACTCTCGCTTTCGTCAAAACCTGCGTCGTCCCTTGAATAAGTGAGGCATGACCTCTCTCTCCCCGGATCCCTCGGGATCTGACCTAACGCTTCGTCAACAGATCGCGTCTCGGATCCGATCCAGTCCCCAGGGTCGGATCTCTTTTGCTGAGTTTATGGACCTGGCTCTCTATCATCCACAGCTGGGTTACTATGCTCGCCCCCAGATCACTATCGGCACCCGAGGGGATTACTATACCTCCGTCCAGGTGAGCCCTGTGTTCGCAGAGCTGTTGGCAGAGCAACTGTACGAGATGTGGATCCGGTTAGGGCAACCGATCCCCTTCCTGGCTGTCGAGATGGGGGCGGGGGGTGGGGAGTTGGCTCGGGAT
>CAYSEO010000423.1:0-899 GCA_964429885.1 uncultured bacterium | reverse complement strand
CCCCCCCCCCCCCCCCCCCCCCCCCCCCCCCCCCCCCCCCCCCCCCCCCCCCCCGTTTTTCCTTGCCCCTCCCCGGTTCGCGGTACTTCTCTTCGGCCCCCGGCAGATGCCGGCCGAGGGTCGGCACGACGGTCGATACCGTGCGATAAGCGCGTCACGTCCCGGGGCCGAGCGCCCGACGAGGAAGCATGCAGTACGCCGGTTTAGTATTCTTCAGCGTTTGTGTGATCGTGAGCGTGGCAGGCGCGCTGGCGACCATCCTGTCCCGCAACCCGATCCGCTCGGCGTTTGGTCTGTTGCTGACCATCCTCGGCATCGCCGGCCTGTTCCTGAAGCTCAACGCGCAGTTCCTCGCTGCGATCCAGCTGATCGTCTACGCGGGCGCGGTGGTCGTGTTGTTCGTGTTCGTGATCATGCTGCTCGGCCCGGATGCGTCGAACGCGCCGCCGAGCACGCTGCGTTCGACGATGGCGAGACTGGGTGGAGGCCTCGCGTTCGCGGTCGTGGGCATCACACTGCTGGCGCTGCTCATCCCCAACCTGGGCGGCCCCGCTCCCGAGCCGGTGGAGGGCGCCGAGCAGGCCGTCGACGCGCCGCTGCACTTTGGGCCAGCACCCGCGGACCACGGCACGGTCGAGGCGGTCGGTGGGCTGCTCTACACGAAGGGCATCGTACCCTTCGAGATATCCACGGCGCTCCTGATCGTCGCGGTGGTCGGCGCCATCGCCGTCGCGCGCGGACCGGCGCTTCGCCGCAAGAAGCCGAAGCAGGTGCTGGCCAACCCCACACTGCGGCTGTTCAGCGGTCCGCTCGACCCGCGTGACGCGGAGCACCCGATCCCGACGCGCCGCGGCCGTCCGGGCGTTAAGGAGGTGGCCTGATGATCTGGTGGCAGATCG
>CAYSEO010000422.1:0-3727 GCA_964429885.1 uncultured bacterium | reverse complement strand
CAACCAGTTGACATGGAGCATGATCACCGTGATCGGGGCCATCAAGGCATTGGGCACCCCATGACGTAATACCACTCGCCAAAAGGGCACCCCCTTTAAGATCGCCGTGCGAATGTAGGCTGATCCCATCACCTCCACCAAACTGGCCCGAGTCATGCGGGAGATATAACCCAGCTCCACCGCCGTCAAGGTCATCACCGGCAAGGCCAGCAATTTGGGATCCTTGAAGAGGGCATCATCACTGAGAAACACCGACACCGCTGGCAACACCCGCAGCCAGATCCCAAAGATCAAGATCAAGAAGATCCCCGTTACAAACTCAGGGGTGGCCGTCGCCCATAAGCCCAGGATCGAGATCAGCCGATCCAACGGTTTCCCCTCATTCATCCCCGCCAGGATCCCTAGGGTCAACGCCAATGGCATGACCACGAAAAAGGACGCTCCCGCCAGGATCGCTGTATTGCGTAGCCGAGGTACTAAGGTCACTGCCACCGGACGCCCTGTTTGTAGTGAGATCCCCGGATCCCCACGGATCAATCCCTTCCGCAGAGGGATATAACGACGGGGTCCATCCCCCTGACGTCGCATACCTGATTTGCTGAGAGTGTAAACCGTCTCCCCTTCCCCACGCACCCACAGCACCGCATTATTCTGAGTATCTACCCCCCAAAAGATCTGACGCTCCGATCGATTCTCCTCCGGTGCGGGTTGCCAAGCCTGTGCTGCGGATCGGGTTGTTGTGGATCCATCCGGCTGTCGCTCCAACCCCTGCAATTCTCCATCCTGGACCCGCCATTGGGTGGCAGTCCCCTCCACATCAGCCCACCATTCCGGTTCTCCCGTCTGCGGATCGGGCCGGGTGATCAACGGATAACCCACCCTGGATCGAGCCCGCCAATCATTGCCCGCCAACCAATCCACATACCGTAACCAAGCTGGTTGATCCAACCCCAATTGGGCCCGATAGGAGGCGCGTTGTTCCGGGGTGGCAAAGGTGCCCAAGATCCGCACCGTGATATCCCCACTGCCGATCTCCATCACCCCAAATAACGTGATCGACACCAACACTAGGGTCACCATCAGCGAGATCATGCTCCGGATCAGAAACCGCGCCATCTTCCCTGGATCCTCAATTCATTCCCTGTGATCTAAGAGATCAAATAGGTGAGCTAGGCATCGATCCACACCTCATTCATAAAGAAGAAGTAGGCCGGATGGGGAACGACATTCTGGAACCGTTTGTGGGTGATCGTCCACACCTTACGCCAGTAACTATTGCCGATCGGCCCCCGTTCCTGCATGATCTGTTGCAACTGAGCCATGATCTGGCGGCGCTCCTCCACATCCAGAGTCGATTCCGCCTGGATCAGTAACTCCCTGAACTCCTGATCCATCCAACGGGTCTCATTCCAGGCCACGGGATTACCTTCCCCATCCGCCGTATAGGCCAGAGCCAGAGTCATGGGGGCCAAGGGACGATGAATCCAGGCCGTCAACCCCAACTCCACCTCCGTCCACCGATCCCAATATCCCGTTGGCTCGGTGATATCCAACTGAATATCGAACCCAGCCGGGGCGGCCATCTCCTTCAGGGCTTGAGCGATCTCGGGCTCCGCCTCATCATTTTTGGTAGACAACACCACCTGCAACCCCTCCGGATAGCCCGCCTCCTCCAACAAGCGCTGCGCTGCTTCTGGATCGTAATCTGGGATCTCCATCTCCGCATAGGAAGGATGGATCGGGGCCACATGGGCATCAATAGACAGATCCCCTTCCCCGAAATAGGATAATTGCAGGATCCGCTCCCGATCTTGACAGAGCTTCAGCGCATTCCGCACCCGCACATCACTCCAGGGCTCCACATCTGTACGCATCCGTAACACAAAACAGCTGGAGGTACTGGCAGATAGCACCGACAGATCCGGGTTATCCTTCAACGCCTGCCAATCACTGGGCCGAGGCTGATACATACTGTCCACCTGACCCGATTGCACCGCCGCCACCGCCGCATCCTTATCCAGAGAGACATAGATCAACTCATCCAAATAGGGCAAGGGATCCTGATCCGCCCCCATCTGCCAGTACCCTTCCCGTCGTCTCAGGATGGCCCGCTCTCCCTCAGCATATTCCTCCAAGGTAAAGGGACCTGTACCCACCGGTTGTTGGACGAAATCCCCCTCAAAATCGCGATGTAGAATGATCGCCGGATAGTGGAACAGATGTTCTGGCACACCGATATTGGGAGCCTGCAGATTGAGCCGGATCGTGTACTCATCCACCTGCTCGATATCCTCCATCCCCCGCAGATAGGACAACAAACCCAACATTGAGGAGCCGATATCCGGGTTCAACCACTCCCCAAAGGAGAACATGACATCCTCAGCGGTGAGCTCGTCGCCATTATTAAAGGTGATGCCCTGCTGCAGATACAGCGTCCAGGTCCGGACATCCTCACTGGTCTCCCATCGCTCCAACAACAACGGACGGGTGATATTATCTGGCCCTGTCTCCGTCAGATACTCCCCCACCTGCCGGATCACGTTGGCCCCCTCCGCCCAGGAGAGTCGCGCTGGATGATCCAATAACTGCAATTGCATGGCACAGGTCCAGGTCCCTCCCCGTTTCACCTCAGCACTCCCCTGAGCTTGAGCCTCAGCCTCAGGTTCTGATCCCGAAGTGATCGCCAGAGCCACCCCAGCTGACAGTCCCAACAGAGTGGAGAGCCGCATAAACTGCCGCCGGGAGAGGTTGCCCTGACGTAGATGCGCAAACAGATCGGGGATACGGGGATGAGCCGCCGCCAGCTGATCCTGTTGCTCGGAGGAGAGAAAGTGAGAAAATTGACCCATGATCCTTGCTTGAATATCAAAAGCGCGAGACCCGCGAGGATAGGCAGGTTAGGCCTCTAGATTATACGCAATCTCGGCAACCCGTTCGGTTCGATCCAGACCAGAAGGCAACTCAGGTTACTCTGAAGAGAACGTTTCGCCGAACCCCCCGGAGATTCATGACCCTTGAGGTGATCTTGGTCTGCGGCATCAATGTCTTGATCTTTTTGGCCCTGCTCTGGTCCCTACCCTTGATCTGGGGGTTGAGATCGGCCCTGTTGACCACCGCCCGGAAGATGAACGGCTGGTCTGAGGATGCGGAGACTGCCTTGAGACCTGCCCCTGCCCAGCTACTCAAACTGCGACAAACCCTGAGAACCAGCCAGCAAACCTTAAGTCAAACCCAGAAACGGGCCATGTTCCTAGGCACTTTGATCGGCATCGGACGATGGATCTTAAGACAGATCCGCACCTGAGAAGACTCCACCTATACAGAGGTCCGCCGAGATCAAGGGCCATCGCCATAGGCTAGACCCGCCCCTCACCCTCGGTTTTCCCTGAAGCCATGGGGAGCACTAAGCGCAGTGGCGGAGCAGACTTCCGCTGATCTTCTGATGTCTATTCCCCATCCCAACTCAGATAATAGATGCAGTGACAGTGGAGCGCTTGTGTTACAGGGATCTGAGCTTTCAGGTCCCTTTCTCTATGGGAGAGATCGCCTTGGCCATGCCCGCCGACTTCGGATCAAAGCCCTCCGGAAACTGGGTCCCGGCAGCATAGCGGGCCGCAATACACAGAGCACAGCTCAAATTGGCCTGACTCAGATCCGCATCCTCCAATCCCGAGGCCCTCAGATCGGCCCCCTCCAGATCGGCCCCCATTAACTGAGCCCGTTTTAG
>CAYSEO010000421.1:0-3728 GCA_964429885.1 uncultured bacterium | reverse complement strand
CCCCCGATCTCACCCCCACCCAATAGGCGTTGAGCCCAAACCGACCACTGACATGTTGATAGACATGGGCATGGGTATCGATCAGCCCCGGCACCACCCAATGATCCCGGACATCGATCCACTCTTGAGTCAATCCCAGATCAATCTCGGGCTGTACCGCTGCGATCTGACCGGCTCGGATCGCCACATCCATGACCCCATTCAGATCCTGGGCCGGATCGATCACCCATCCTTGTCTCAAAATCAGATCGTAGACCTTGGTCATCGGATTGCCTGGTGCATTGGACTGAAAGGATCTTATCCGTGCAGCTCCAGTATCACAAGTTATTGCAGTCGCCCCCTTTCTGAGGACCTCACGATCGTTTGACCTCAGGCTACACCTAATGCGGGGGTCTCAATCACAGTAGCGACAGCAATATAGCGATCTGGTTTGAACTGTATGAAGCTTCATTGGCCCTCACCCCCAACCCCTCTCCCAGAGGGCGTTGACGAAGTCTGCCGAAGGCTTGGGGAGTAAGATCCTGCTTACGTTTGATATCCGATCGCTATAGATCTCAACGGCATCAACGGTGGCTGGACTCAGGTTAGGTTTCAGACTCTGTAGGAGAGTGATCCCCTCGTTGTCAGTAGAATAGATTCATCCTAAGATCCATACGGTTTGTTACTCTCGAATGGGATATCGATCATGAGAGCGTTGCGGCGACGGTTCATCCTTTACACCTGTCTACTCCTCTGTCTTGTAGGATTCTTTTGGATCGGTCCCGGATCTCGTCCGCGAGCCCTGCTGGCCAATGCCGATCAACGGGCTTGGCCCAATGCTATCAGTGGAGCGAACTCTGACATCTGGCTGCGACAACATCACGACCAAATCACCCAGCTTAGACCTCGGATCCTGGCCATCAACTTTGTCAACGGCAGGAGTATGGGGGAGATGCGGGCTCAGCTGTCTGAAGCCATCGCCATGTTTGCTGAAGGCAGTCGTTATCACGGCTATCGCGATCCTTTGGCTTATCCCTTTATTCAGTATCAGCTGGCCTTTACGGCTGATCTGCGAGATCGATCGATCCCTGACAACTGGCCCTATCGCAATAGCACCCTTTATCCCAGAGAGGATCCTCAACAGGAACGCTGGTCCTTGGATTATGGTCAACTCTTCACGCCAGAATATGCGGCACTCTATGATATTCGAGATCAGAATACAGGTCGTGTTCTAGGCTTATGTGATCTATTCGAGCAGGGTTTGATCAATGAGGTTTGGATCTATGGGGATGCGGATATTCCTGAGGAGGTGGATGGGGCCGAGATCCTAGAGAGAAAGCCTTATTATGATGAGCAGGGCAATCGTCTCGATCGATCCCCGGCTCGATGTGCAGGCAATGGCTGTTTTGATGAGGAGGATCAGATCTCTTGTCGGAATACAGTGCGGATCGCTTGGTTTAACAACACCCGTGGCCCTGGCTGTTTTATGGAGAGTCTTTCCCATGGGTTGGAGCGCATGGCGCTATCAGGCACGATCCCCTATTTGCAACCCTATTTTGCTGAGTTTGCCGGGTTTGATCTAGATCAGCGTTATGGATTACCCATTGAGAGTTGGTATGGATGTCCGTTTGCGGAGCCCTGTCTCACCTATCCCTCCCAGACCTCTGTCGAGTACAGACTGGATCAAACTCAAGGTCGGATAGACAATTACGATCCTATCTGTGGCAATGTTCACTTCGCACCCAACGGTAGACAGGATTATGATCTGGAGAGTCCCTTTACAGTCCAGACCAGCTGCGCTTACTATCGAGATGGGAGTGGCCGCAAGGATCGATTTACCACCGCAGTTTTTCAGGACTATCGAGAGTTAGCCGACGATTGTCAAGGTCCTTTGCTGGTGTGGTGGTGGCAGAATATGCCTGGGCTTGATAACAATGCCAGAGATGATCGGAACCAACCCATGCGCAATTGGTGGCCCTATCTTTACTATTAATCACACTCGAACCCTTTTTTCCAACTTTGGTATTGTCTTCCCCCACTCAATCGCTCCGAAGATCTCCTCTCAGGCATTCGGGGATGCTCACCCAGATCGACCCACCTTGTGGCCCTTAGAGGTCACTGACAGAAGCGGCCCAGTGTATTGGACTAAGAGGAAGGTCTCAATGGGAGTGGCGACTGCAATACCTTGAAAAGCAGCCGTCTGACTCAAGATCAGGCACGGCTGCCTTAGGAGGACCTTAGAGGAGGGGATGACGTTTACTCCAAAGATCCTCGCTCAGACTCTGGTGGCATAGCTCTCACCTCTGCAGGAGGCAGGAAGCTGTCATCAAACACCTGGTCCACACTGGGGGTCTCTGCCAGATCAAATCCTTCCACCACCTGAGCGATGGTGGCCTCCAGCCGCTCTGGATCCACTGTTCCGATACCGTTCTCCTCTGCCTCCGGGGTGATGATCAGATCCTCAAGAGCGATCTTGAGCCGCAACCGCTCATCCTGATCGTTCAGCAGGCCCCCTGCATCGGCAGCTATCACGGTCTGTAGACCCGCCTCTGGATCCCGAATGGTGTCCTGTAGGCCCTGGGTGTAAGCGGTTAGGAAACTGGAGAGGACCTCGGGGTTCTCCTCGGCGTATTCCACCGTCGTGATCACAGCATTGCCATAGAAGTCCAGGCCATTGTCGTTGTAATAGAAGAGGTTCAGATCCTCCATTCCCTTACCGCCATTGACCAGAGCTGGCAGGGCGGAATAGACGAAGGCACTGATCCCTTCCACCTGTCCAGTGAGCAGAAAGGTTTGGCGCAGTTTGGGCTCCATAGTGGTCCACTCCACGGAGTCCGGATCCACACCCACCTGACGAGCAAACACCGGCCATAGCCGTCGCGGGGCATCGCCAGCGGGAGCCCCCAGATTGCGACCTTCCAGATCCTCAGGGGTATTGATGCCGGAATCCTTCAAGGTGATGATCACAAACGGAGACTTATTGTAGGGCACCATCACGGCGATCAGCTGTTGGTCTGGGTTCTTTTGATTGAACTCGACCATGGAGTATATGTCCCCAAACCCGATGTCATACTGACCAGCGGCGATCTTACCGATCGAGTCTGCTGACCCGAAGCCTCGCTCGTAGGATACATCCAGACCTTGCTCCTCGAAGTAGCCCTTGTCGATGGCCATGGTCAGGGGCGCATCCACCCCTTGCACTAACCAGGACAGGGTGAAATTGACGGGGGTGAGGGCATCATTTTGAGCCAGTTGGATCGGCTCAGGTGCAGCCAGAGTCGGAGTTAGGGAGACGGGAGCAGATAAAGCAGCAGTTGCCACTGCAGCGACGACGGACAGGGATCTAACCCAACGAGAGATCAAGGATCTAGCCATACTGGAGTATCCTCCAAACGGTAACGCAAGGAACGTCCCTCACCCTAGGGCGGCCCTGGGGCTAGGTTTGTAGCTCTAGCTACGATCTGATACTGCCCGATCCTGAGATGGTTCCCAGATCTCAGGAAATCTCAGGTGGCGGTCGGCTCCTTCCCCATGTTTATGCCTATCCTCCGCAGGTGGAGCGGGTGACGCTGAAGCCAGCTAAGCAGACATTGATTAGTCCACTCAGGCTCCTCCAGCATGAACCAGTGCCCTACCCCTTGCAGACGCTCATATCGCCATTCTGCTGCAACGTGTGGTTGATCACTCCTATCTGCCACACTCAGGAGCACATGCATCTCCCTTTCTCTGATCTTGGCATGTGTCTTGGC
>CAYSEO010000420.1:0-3776 GCA_964429885.1 uncultured bacterium | reverse complement strand
ATATAGCCTGTATAAACGTTTTTGATGATCTACTTAAATGCCGATTTCCACGGGATCGGTCCCCCATTCACCGTCTGTCCCGGATCGACGCCACCCCGAGTGGGGCCGAGGGGAGTATCCCGAAAGTCACCTCCTTATCTTCTGTTCTGTTGAGATCGTTGCTGGGATCACGCCTTTCCTGTCATGCACGGACGAACCCACTCAGGGCTTGACTGCACCACTCCGGGACCAATGATCTAAGATGGTTGGCTAAGCTCAAGTTGTTTCTCCCTTTGACTGTTGCTTATGTCCCTATCCCTTGACGCTGCGATCCTGGCGCCTGCCCATCTCTATCGAGGCTTTGGCATCCTAGAAACCGCTCCATTAGCTGGGTTGGGAGATCGGGTCCTGGTAATCGGTGGCGACCATTCCCTGTCTCGGGTCCGTCCCCAATTAGAACGAAATCTGGGGGGAGAACGGTCTTCGCAGATCATCCATTGGACGATCTATGGGGTGGATTGCAGTGAGGCTGAGTTGGAACGGCTGGGCCAGGAGGGTCGATCCCATCACGCTACCGGGATCCTCGGTGTCGGTGGAGGCAAGGCGTTGGATACCGCCAAGCTGGTGGCTCAGCAGCTCAACTGCCCGATCGTGACCGTACCCACCTCCGCCGCTACCTGTGCTGCCTGGAGCGCCCTCTCCAACCTCTACTCCGATCAGGGAGCGTTCCAGCGGGATGTGTCCCTGGAAAGAGCCCCAGAGGCCTTGATCCTGGACTATGACATCATTCGCTCCGCTCCGGTGCGCACCCTCAAGGCCGGGATCGGGGATGCTCTGGCCAAGTGGTACGAGGCTTCTGTTAGCAGTGGTGCCTCCCAGGATGCTCTGGTGATCGCCGCAGTGCAGCAGGCGCGGGTGCTACGGGATCTGTTATTGCAACGATCGGAGCGAGCTTTAGAGGAGCCCGGCGGTCAGGATTGGCAACAGGTGGTGGATGCCTGCATCTGTCTAGCTGGTGTAGTGGGCGGTTTGGGTGGCGCCAAGTGTCGAACGGTGGCCGCCCATGCGGTTCATAATGGCCTCACCCATCTCCTGGGGCATCGAGGCAGTCTCCATGGCGAGAAGGTGGCCTTCGGGATCCTGGTGCAACAGCGCTTGGAGGAGATCCTGCAGGGCAATCAGCTGGCGGCAGCGGCTCGTAAACAACTGCTGGAGTTCTACGCTCGGATCGGCCTGCCCTGTAGTCTATCGGATCTAGGTCTGGGTCACCTGAGCTCAGCGGATCTGATGCGGGTGGCTGAGGTGGCCTGTCATCCCCGCTCGGATATCCATCATCTGCCCTTCTCCGTGATGCCAGAAGCTCTGGTGGTAGCCCTGCAGACCCCCGGTGTTGCGTCGGTGGCTCCCACACCCGTCTCCTCTCTCTCGGTCTGAGCCTCGATCCACTCCAGGATCCGGTTGACCGCCCACCAAGGATCGGGATCTCCACTCTGGCGTTGGCCCGCTGTGCTACTGAGATAGCCCACATGGCCCCCCTGGGGTGTGATCACCAGATCCAAAGCTGGATTGGCGGCCCCGATCGATTCCAGCTCCGAGACCAGACTGGGATCAAACATTGGATCATCGGCAGCGTAAAGGATCAATGTAGGCTGGTTGAGAGACTGAAGCCAAGGGAGGGGGCTACTGGCCGCGTAATAGGCCTCAACGGACTCAAATCCCAAACGGGGAATCACCAGATGCTGATCAAACCCCCAGATGCTATCGGCAGCCTGGATCGCTTCTGGATCGAAACTCTCGGGATGCAGACGATAGAGATCCCAGGCCAGATCCTTGAGCGTGGCTGTGATCCGTTTCTCCAAAAACCGCCCCTGAGGAGCTTGCATCAGATATCGCAATGACCGCTCCGACTCCAGACTGGGACAGATCACCGCCGTCCCCCCCAACACCAGATCCGCACCGTGATCTTGGATGGCTTTTGCCCCCCAGAGAGCCAACTGTCCCCCCAGAGAATAGCCGATCAACCAGAAGGGACCCGGACATCCCAGATCTTGAGCTTGTTGGGCGATCTGGCGAAAATCCTCCCCCTCAAACAGACCGTCGGAGGTCAAGGTAGGAGACAGAGCCGCTGTCCGACCATGGGCCCGCCAGTCAAACATCACTACCCCATAGCCCGCTGCCACCGCCTTGCGCCTCAGGATCCGCAGCAACCACTGATCCTCTAGAGAGCCTGTGATCCCATAGGTCATCACCAGCGTCCCTTTCCCCTCCGGTCGAGCCGTCACCCAACCATAGATCGGCACCTGCTCCGCCCCGACAAAGATCTGTTCCTGATGGTCTGGCTCCGGATCCCTACAGGTCTCCTGCCAGTGGCGACGTCCCCATAGGGCCGTATAGATCGTCATCAATAATCCTGATCGCAGCCAGACCGGCGGCAGATAGGGAGGCCAGTTCATGAGTCCCTCTTGCAAGCATCCCTAAACAGTGTCGTCGATCTCATGGGCGACCTCAGGATCCCGACCGATCTCTAACAGCCCCCCAAGAAAAGCGCCCTGCACTGGGCAAGGCGTTCGTGAGTGTGGTGTCTAGATCTCAGGAGTCTGGGTTGACTTGTTCACCAGAGAGAGACCCAGATCCCTCGATGATGGGCGCCACCGACTAGCGATCGGAGTTAGGCCCAGCCTCGCGGGTTACCTGACGCAGGACTGAGGTGGAGTCCGCAACCCCATTTAGCTGGGTATCCGAGAACGGAGAAGCCACCAGCGTCCGGGAGCCTTGGGTGCGGCCAGCAGATCCAGGGGCGACAAAGCTCTGCTGATTGGGAGCCACGATGCGATCCAGGGGCAGATCAGCTTGAGGTCCCCGCAGGATGTCCTCGCCCTGATCACCCAAACGGATCCGATTTTCCGTGAGCTCCCGCTGTAGGGTCACTCCAGGCTCCTGGGCCTGAGCGGGCGCCAGGCTTCCTCCCAGCACCACGGCTACCGCAGCGGCGATCAGTCCAAAAGGATAGCGATTCATAATGTTCCTCCTGTTTTCCCTTCCGAGACGGCCTGTCTTATGGCCTTGAGGATGTTGACTGATCAGGTTGGGTCAGTTCTCATCCCCTATGTTTATATTTAGACAGTTAAACCTGAAACAGGACTAATACCAACATGATAGTTGGATTAGAAAGCTGTGAAGGACTAGAGAAAAGCCCCCACAGCAGGTGGAGGCTCGATCGAGATAGAGAGGGAGGCTGGGATCTGTACCGAGATCCGAATCAGCCTGATCCGTTCAGTGAAGGGATCCTAGCCCTCAGTCACGGTCAGGGGGTAGCGCAGGGTGGGGTTGAGGGGGCAGCTGTAGACATACTCACCGGGCCGGAGAGAGACGGTGTAGTCCTTGGTATCTCCCTCGAACAGGCCGCCGCCACTCACCTTGGGCAGGGTCAGACCTCCTAGACCGGCGCCCCGCAGGTAGAAGCCCACCTCATAGGGAACATTCTCATTGGTGACTCGGAAGGTGTAGTCCCCTGCTGGGATCGTCAGAGGCTGGGCCATCCGCTGATCAGAGGTCTGGCTGTTGAGCTCCTTACAATCGGCAGCGGAGGCAGAGGTAAAGTCCAGATCCTCCCCCTCGCTCTCCAGGAACTGACAAGGGGTCTGGGTGAGCTCGATCACGTTCTGGCCATCGATCTCCTCCACAGCCAGCTGGAACTGAGCGTCAGTCATCTCCACCGCTTGAACGTCGGCTTCCTCAGCCTGAGCAGCAGCACAGGGATTAGCAGCACAGGGATTAGCAGCACAGGGATTAGCGGC
>CAYSEO010000419.1:0-3777 GCA_964429885.1 uncultured bacterium | reverse complement strand
CCGGGTTGACTCCGTCATCATCCCAGCCAATCAACCGATTACCTGCGAACGCATCCTCCCCCCTCTCACCACCCCCACCAACTTTGCCGATGCTGCTTGCCCCCCCAACTATCTGCCTGGGGTGTTCCGCCCAGACTACAACCGTCGCTTTGAGTACGAGGTTTACTCAGGATCCAGCTTCCCCAACGCCCAAACCGATCCCCTGGTGCATCCGGGATATCCTGGGGATCCAGATGTCAACCCGGTGAGCTCACCTGCTCAAGTGCCAGCCACACCCCCACCCCCGGCAGGGGTGACAGCAGGGGACACCATCCTCAACAGTGAACGGGATCTGATGGATGCCATCCGAGTAGCCTTGGCAGATACGGCTAATGTAGGGCTGAGACAGTGGTTTAGTGATGGTTTCACTGGCACATCTCCTTCTTATCTCCTGATCCCTACCAACCGTAAATCGACCCTCAGTCCGATCGCTCCTCCAAGTGATATTCCCCGATTGGATCCGGATGCTCCAGAAGATCGGGCGAAACTGCAACCTCGGGCCCATCCCTTCTATGCCTACGATGTCAAAGAGGGAGTGACCTTCCCTGTCGGTGTCAATGATCCCCTGTCTCTGTTCTCCGCTGGTGTGACCCGCAACCCCTATCTACTGGTGGCTGACAACGCCGATGTTCCACTCCTCGGCGCTCCCCCTAATTATCCACACCACCTGGTTCTGAAGCGGAGCTTTGGTTTAGGCAACAGTCGCCGGTATGATCCACCGGGCTCCAATGCGAGTGACGACCTTGATGAATATGGGGACATCAACATTGCTGCCGCTAACCTACCTGGAACAAATAACGGTTCCGGTCAGGTATACAACAATGATTTCAGCAACACCGATGTTCGCAGTGTCTACTCTATGCCCGCTGCCAAGGACCTGATTGACCTGCCGGCTTGGGCTAATCTACCGGTGAATCTTCAGATTAGATTGACCTACGCAGCGATCGATTATTACTTCGACTTCGGTGCCCCCGATAATACGGACTATGTCTACATGGTTCTGGACCCAGATCTATCTGGTTTTGCGAATCGAAACGCCGCGATCACCAACATCTCAACAGTTGTGGCTACTGCGGGTCAGAACTTCTACAACGAAGTGTTTCGGGAGTCCTATTTCCGCAGGACGGATCCCGATGAGGCTGACTGGGATACCAACACATCATTGTCGACCCCGGCCTCTCCTGCGGCCCGAGCTGCTGATGCTAACCCTAATGCTTTCCCAGGCCTCAACTTTGCCCCAGCCGATGCAGGCAATCCAGCGTTCAACTTCTATCAACCTGTTAGCGCCCCCCTCTACTTCGGAGATGAGAACATCCCAGATCATTGGCTAGGTCGGTTCCCGGTGGATAATGGTCTCTGCTTCTACGCCCCCAACAACCGTGAGAATAGTCCCTTTGATTATATAAAGCGTAACGCGTTCAATTACAGCGACATTGAGCTTGGCATCATGCGCATCGATCGGGATGGCAGGGGGGCTGACGATCAAAGGTATTTCTTCGTCGAGACCATGATCGCCAACTACAATCAGGACGCCTCCCCCCAGATCCCAGGCTATAACAGCAGCGGTAATAACGCTAATAAAACTCTGTTCTTAGCTGTGATCCTGGATGAGGAAACCCGTCGGCCTATTCCTCGTCTGGGTTACGATACCATCTTCAGCTCCGGCAACCCGAGAGGCAACGAACCAGTTACTCCACCAGCTACTCCTCCCCCTGCTCAATTACAAGAGGCTGTCCCTACTCAGGTGAATGCCATCATCAATAGCGGCATCCATCCCTCTCGGTTCAACCTCAGTTACGGCGGTCTGCTCAACTTCCCTCGCTTTATGGAGCACTGGGACGGCACCGCTCTCGGCATCCAGGGTGCAATGTTCCAGTTCAACTTCAGTACCTCGGCCACAGGTCCCTTCTTCGAGAAAGAGATGGTGGCCCCTAACCGCTACACCGCTCTCTCGGCAGCAGGACCTTTCTACTACAGCCCACCTGACCGGCAATGGGGATATGATGTAGGTCTACAGGCCACCAAGGCCTCTCGTTTCAGCCGACGGTTGTTGACCCCAGTCAATCGCCGCAATGAGTTCAGTGCAGAGTACTCCTCTGAGGATCCCTACATCAAGAGGTTACGATGTGCTCTGGCGTTGACGGATGCCAACTCAGGCTCCCTGACCCCAGCTCCCCCTAACCTCCCTAATGTTATCGACACTACCACTTCAGCCTGTAACTGATACTTGAGGTCAAAGGATGGCCATGCGTCTACATTCGCGACTCATTTCCCGAGGTCTGAGCCTGCTTGAGGTGATCGCCTCTGTCGTGATCGTGACCATCGCCCTAGCGGCGATCACCCCCGCGATCACCCTGGCCATCCTCAGCCGCCTCCACTCTGAGCGGGTCGAGACCGGTAACTTCCTGGCTCAACAGGAGATCGAGCGGATCCGCAGCTTAGTAGACAAGGGACCTGAGATATACACGACTGCCGATCTGCCTGCTATTGCAGCAGCCGCCAACTTCAGTCAACCCTTTGCTGCTGTTCCTGCTCCCGGTTCCCCAACGGCAACTGGGGTGGGAGATGTACTCTGCTGGGATCAGGACACCCCTGCGGAGCTGGTCGCCTGCAACACTGCTGATTTTGGGAACGGTACCGACTACTTGGTGCAGATTTTTCGGGATCAGGGTCAGCCCTGTCGCCAACCCGATACAGTCAACCCCTACGCTGACAGCCGTCCCTGTGTCTTTAACTTGGGGGTAAGGGTCTTCTTTTACCAGGCCTATGATAATGGTGCATCCCCCCCCAACTTCAACGAGACTGTGGGAGCCATCGGCACCAGTGGCTCCTTTCAGGCAGTCAGGGAGCGTCCGCTGGCTTACCTCACCACCGAGGTGATCGCCTCACAAACCTATTCCCTCAGAGATCTGTGTCTACAACAGACACCGGGGGGTCCCTGCCCTCCCTAATGCCAACTCTTGGAGATTCCTCGATGGGTTGATCAGGGATCTGAGCTGTCTAATCGGTTGTGTCCTCCCAATAGGTGCCTCTATGTGGTCTCTGTTTCACCGCTCCTCCCACTCTCGATCCCGTTGGGGCTTTACCCTCGTTGAGCTACTGGTGGGTCTGATCATCAGCTCGATCTTTTTGCTTGCCACCTCCGCAGTAATCATTAATGTGATGCGAGTGGATAAGCAGGAGGAAGCCCGATCTGAGGTGCTCTCAGAGTTGCAAAGAGGGTTGCGGTTTATAGAAAACGATCTCTCGGAAGCTGTGTTTGTCTACACCGGAGAGGAGCTCAATGCGTTTCAGCCGCCGCCAGGAGTCGGATCAGCTCAGATTCCCTACGGGCCAGCAACTAACATCTTGCCTATCCTGGCCTTCTGGAAGTTGGAGCCTACCCCCGATGGGACTCCCGACACAATCTCTGAGATCAATTGTTTTGGTGCCGATTCCGGTGCCTGTGGTGCGCCCCAACCTCCCAGCGGAGATCAAACCGCAGGGGCCCAAGCACAAGGTCTTCAGGACCTGACCAGGACAGGGTTCTACTTCCAGCTGATCGTCTATTTCCTTGATCCCAACGTTGGATCCGGTTTGGTCTTTGATGATCCAACTTTTGGGTATGGTCGGATCATTCGCTACGAATCCATCCGTCCCTTTACAGCAGGTTCTCCAGCCTCCTCAAACGACTGGTACGTGGTGCCACAGCCCAATGACTTTGAGGGGTGGCCCTACACCCCAGTTCCCTATGGTACC
>CAYSEO010000418.1:0-3780 GCA_964429885.1 uncultured bacterium | reverse complement strand
GATCTCGCTCTGGGAGGCAAACACCCGCTCCGCCGCCGCCGCCCCCAGATCTGCCGTTGACTCCAAGATCTGGATCAGCTGTGAGGACTGGGCCATCTCCGACATGGCCGCCGCTGCCGTCTCCCCTTCCGGGAACACCAATAGGCTCAGGACCGAGGATCCCACTAAGACCCCACCGATCAGCTCCCCCAATACAGAGGGCATGCCCAACCGCACCGAGATCTCACCCATGACCCGACTCGCCAAATGGATCACTAGCAGCGACAATAGGACGGCGATCACGATCAGTGTGCCGAGATCGGCTATGGATTCAACCGCCTCGGCAGACTCAGCCCCCTCAGTGGCTAACAGCATCGGAGTGAATAGCACCAGGTCACACCTCAAGCGAGCAGTGGACAGAATATCAAGACACTAACCCTGGAAGGTAACAATTTGCAACGTGAGGCCCAGCTCGATCCAAGTCCCTCTCAGCCATTTCTTACAATCGATCTGGGAACACAGGGTTCCCTCTACTCCAGCTGCCAGAGAGCTCCCATGCTGACAAAAACTGTTGCCGAAGTCATGACCCGCGACCCGATCCTGGTCAAGCCCGAGACCCCTCTCAAGGAGGTGATCCAACTCCTGGCCAAGAATCGGATCAGTGGTCTGCCGGTGGTCGATGAAGAGGGCAAGCTGATGGGGTTGATCTCCGAGACGGATCTGATGTGGCAGGAAGCCGGGATCTCGCCCCCCGCTTACATCATGCTCCTGGACAGCATCATCTATCTGGAGAACCCATCCCGCTACGAGAAGGAGCTCCATAAAGCTCTAGGCCAGACCGCTGGTGAGGTGATGAGCACCCATCCCCCCGTGATCGCTCCAGATAAAGGGGTACGAGAGGCCGCCAAGCTGATGCATGAGCGTGAGGTGTCTCGCCTGATCGTCTTGGATCAGGACAAGGTGGTTGGGGTGATCTCCCGTGGCGACATTATTCAGGTCATGGCCGTGGATCAGGAATAGGATCCCAAAGCACAAAAGGATCCCTCTGATTCCCACCTCATTGGGCTACCTTGTACAGGTATTTCGGTGATCTATCCTGAGTCTTTGGTGCAGAGCAGGAGATCCGTGATGGTAAAGGGCTATCTTACGAAAAGGCTAAGGATAGAGTGAGGTGAACTGATCTTGTCTGAACCTGATCCTTTACTACAGGCCATCGAGCAATTCAATGACCGAGAGTTCTACGCCTGTCATGATACTTTGGAAGCGATCTGGATGGAGGCTCTGGATCCGGAACGAAAGTTTTACCAGGGTCTACTCCAGATTGCAGTAGGCTACTATCATCTGGGCAATCAGAATTGGCGAGGCTGTGTGATCCTGTTGGGGGAAGGCTTAGGGAAACTGAGGCGGTTTTGTCCGGAGCACCATCAGATCGATGTAGATCGGTTCGTCGCTCAAAATACCTTAAATCTGGCCGCGCTGCAAGCTTTAGGACCAGAGCAACTGGCAGAGTTCTCCCTAGATCAGATCCCTCAGATCCTGTTCACCGACAGTCAATCCTAACCCTCTCTCCTAGATCTCAGCCGACTCTCAGATCAGATCTGCCTGAGTAAGCTAGGCTCAATCCAGCGATTCCGTTGATCCTGCCTCTCTCTATGTCCACCTCCCCGAATCTCAGTACTCTCCAGCAGCAGTTAACCGATCACCTTCGATCCACCCTGGTGCCTGAAGGTCCCTGTGATCTGCAGATCCTAGCTCATGGGGAGGCCAACATCATCTTCCGGTTCAACGAGGGATCCCTGATCCGGATGACCGTCAATACCCCCAATCAGCGCTATCAGGGCAACATCGCTCAGGTGACTCAATTTGAACATGCGATCTTGACCTATCTGCAGGGATCCGGGATCGGACATGAGCTCTATCAGGCCAAATTGGAGCCCACCCCTGATCTGAGCTACACCTATCTAATCACGAATTATCTGGAGGGGATCGCTCTTGATTACAGCTGGGATCATCTCAAGCAGTGTGGACAGACCTTGGCGAGGTTACATCGATTGCCTGAGCAGACTGGTTATGGGATCGAAGATCTGGCTAAAACGTTACCTCTGGTGAAAACACCTCTGAGTCTGTTTTATCAGGAGGCAAAGGACTATGCTCAAACTTATATTGAATCCTCTGATCCGGATCCTGAGATCATGGACATGTTGCGTCAGGTTTTAGATCGAGCTCACCAGCATCTGCAAAAAGAACATCTGCTACAGGATCATCCGCATCTCTGTTTGGTTCATGGAGATCACACCTATGGGAATTGGGTGATCAACCTACAACAGGCTTATTTGATCGATTGGGAATGGGCGGAGGTGGGTACACCAGCGGGGGATCTGGGTCATTTTCTCTCTCCCGTCACGGTACAGCGGCTACAGGGATATCAGTTATCAACAGCGGATCGGACTTTCTTTCTTGAGTCCTATTTTGAGGCCTTGGAAGATCCCAAGGTGATCGAGACGGTGAAACATCACTTTGCCGCTTTTGGTCCCTTTCCCGCCTTACGATCGCTTTGTTGGCAGGCCGGTTACTGGGTCACGGCCAGCCGTTGGTATGCTGATCTGGAGGATAGCCCTAGTGCCAGGGAACGGATGGATCGATTTCGTCGTAGCCAAGAGCAGTTTCCTCAGCAGTGGCAGGAGTTGATGGCCTGGTTTGAGGATCCGATCTAGGATCTGGGGTTAGGGTGAGAGGAGTCGTTGATCCATATATTGATCTCACGGAGTTAGAAGATGGTATTTCAGGAACGAGTGACCCGAGCCAAAGGTGTGATCGAGAACGATCGGTTGATGGAGCTACATCTCTATCCCGGCAATCTTTGTAATCGGGATTGTTCTTTCTGTACGGTGTTTGGTAGTCCTAAGGGAAACTTCCAGGAGTATGCCTCAGAGCATTTGGATGCAGCTCTCCAGACAGTGATGTCCGATGAACGAGGCGCGATCAAGTTCTTTGGAGGTGAGCCCACCTTAGCCCATGAGAATGTGATCGAGTCCATTCATTACTTACGGGAAAAAGGCTATCGGGGTGCGATCGTGATCTACTCCAACGGCATTCAGGCGGAGCGCTTGATCGAGATCTTAGAATCCGATCCGATGGGCAGGACCACGGCTTCTCTGAACTACTCCATTGCCACTGGAGATGGAGCTCAACCCATGCCCCGCCGATCCTTGCAGTTACTGGAGGCTTACGAAGACGCTCATCCCCAAGCGATCGCCATCGGTCATCCTGACATTGTGGATTCTGGTCGCGGGGTGGATCCTTTTACGGGTGATCAGGAGCGACCTAAGGAGAGTTCCCGCTGCCCCCATTGCTATCCGGTATTGACCACACAGGGAAAATTTCACGCCTGTCCTTTTGCGGTGGAGAGTGACGCCCCTCATTTCCAACTGGGCCATCTAGGAGATACACCTGCTCAGATCTCCAGTAACTTTAAGAGCTTTCTGGATTGGCTGGATCAGGTGCATGAGCCCTTTGCCAGAGAGCGAGATCTACCCGCCTGTACAGTGTGTTGGAAACATTTGGATCAGCTCCCTGTACCGGAATGGGCTGAAAGCCAGTCGGAATGATCCTTCTAAGCTCACAAGTCAGATCTGCAGGTGGCAGCCCCTCAGGATCCGAACTGGCGTGGGTTTCTGATGTTGCGACTACCTGATCGGTCCAGTGTTGAGGCCCAGTTGAGTCAATTGCCGCTCGCGGACTAAGTGGATCAGCAAAAACGTTTATACAGGCTATATAGTGCATGTCAAAGCAATTTTGCCG
>CAYSEO010000417.1:0-3790 GCA_964429885.1 uncultured bacterium | reverse complement strand
CTGAATTGTCGCTCAAGCTCCGGGGGCAGTGTCATCATCCAATCCAACATCCTCAAGATCTGCTCGATGTCCTGTCTCTGCCACCCCTGCTCATACAGCCTCCGGATCAGCACCCACTTCCACCGCTTCCGCTCTGAGGCATCCCTCACCGCTGCCTTGGTTTTCAAATGAGCCATCACCATCACTGCGATCGGATTGGTACTGGCTTCCAACTCCGGCCACCGATCCAGATAGTCCAGCAGCTTGATGCTTGGGAACTGCAGGCGAATGCTTGATCCAGCCAAGCCGTAGCCATAGTCATAGGGACGCCAAGTGGAGCTCTCATCTCCCAGGATCGCCAGACTCACCTGGATACACTCATCCCCACAATAGCTGTCATGGGCATCAGATACCCTCTCGATCATCCCTCCGTAGGATCTGGGCCTCAGATAGACTTGAGCCAACGAGCTGTCTCCTGACGGGCACCCAACCAATGGATGGCTCGGGCAGTCGCTCAAACAGGGGACGCCAGATTAGGGATCAGATCAGGCATACCTCTGCTATGATGGTTGTTTGGCAATACGAATCGATCTGAGAACAAGGAGACTGAAGCCCCATGCCTCGCGCTTATGAAACCATGGTGATCGTGCGTCCCGATGTCGTGGATGAGAATCTGGAGCAGTTGCTGAACGCTCAGCGGGAGATGTTACAGCAGAATGGGGCCACAGCGATCGAGACTCAGATCCGGGGCAAACGTCGCTTCACCTTCGAGATGAAGGGCTACAAGGAAGGGCTATTCGTGCAGATGAATTACGAAGCAGATCCGACTGCCGTCAGTACCTGGGAACGTAGTATGCGGATCAATGAGAGTATTCTCCGCTACATGACTTTGCGGGAGGAGAACGTCAGTTAGGCCCGATCCGGGATGAACACTGGTCTAGGGTCTGCAGATCGCTAAACTTGAGTTGGGAGCTGCAGATCCTTCATCAGATCAACCCAGTTCAACGAGTCATCCCACCAGATCAATTACATTGAACATAGGCAAATATAAAGCCAAGATAGTAATCGGCGTATAAACGAAGAGCAAGATGATGATCGCAGCAAGCAATAGGTTTGCTACCGACTTGTTCAGGATTCCCGTGTATCCTAACACTCCGATCAAACAGCTTAAGATCCCGACGAGCAACACCCACCAGGAACTGGAGAGTACAATGATCGTCAATTGAGGTAAAGAGGCTCCTAGCTCCTCATAAATAGGTTCGAACTTACTTCTTAAAAAGGAGATCACAGGAAAAACGAGGAAAGGCAGTACCGTCGCAAAGACAGTTCGTGCCACCAGGGATCGAAATAGGGAAAGGTTCATGATCTGAGGTTGACAGGATAATATGAGCCTATCCTACAAAATCGGTCCCAGCCACGACCCGTAGTGCTCAATCGAACTCACTTAGATAAAACGTCCCTAGACAGTCTGGCCATCTGAGGGATAGATCGGTTTCTCCGCAGAGACCTCGGAGGGGGGCTGTCCCTTGGTGTGATGATCGTGGTGCTCCAGGGAGTCCAGGCGCTCGGCTTGGTGAGCTTGTTGCTGTAGCTGGCTCAGATCGGGCATGGGCACTTCGGAGGTGGATTGATCCAGTTGTTCTAAAGCCTGCTGAGCTGGAGCAAACTCGGGCTTGATCTCTAGGGCTTTCTGATAGCTGGATCGAGCCTCCTCCATCTGGTTTAATCCTGCTTGGGCTCGTCCTAAGGTGTGCCAAAATCCAGGGCGGGATCCGTCTAGCGCTAGAGCTTGTTTCACATCAGTCAACGCTTCCCCAAACTCCCCTAGCTCACAACGATTCCAGGCGCGGTTATTGAGAGCGATCCCGTCCTCTGGTGTCAACTCCAGGACTCGACTATAGTGCTCGATCGCCACTCCCGCTGCCCCCTGATCGCTATAGGTAATGGCCAGGGCAAACCAACCCCAAGGATCTTGATCGTTGTGCTGGATCATCTGCTGACAGAGGTGGAGGGCCTGATCCCAACGACCCAATTTACGGAGACTGGTGACCTGACCATAGAGACAGGCGAAGCTTTTGGCCCGAGAGATCAAGATCTGTTCAAACTGTTGCAACGCCTCCTCATGACGATCCAGGGCCTGTAAAGCGACGGCTCGGGCATAGAGGGCGGGGAAGTAATCGGACTGGTTCTCTAGGGCGCCATCGTAGTGATCTAGGGCCAGCTGCCAATAGCCCATCCGTTGGAACAACACCCCCCTGGTGTGCCAGGTTTTGGGGTTGCGATCATCGTAAATAATGGCTTGCTCCAGGACATCCACCGCCATGCGCAGCTTGCCCAACTGCATTAAACTGATCCCCAGATTGTGCCAGGCAATCGGATCCCGACGGCGGAGCTTTAAGGCCCGTTTATAACAGTCCACAGCGGATCGAGCCCGACCGGATCGTAACCGCGCATAGCCCCGACTGCGCCAGGCCCTGCGGTTTCTGGGCATGATCTCCAACACCTGGGAGAAACTACGCTCCGCCTGAGGGTACCGCTTCAGCATCAGCAGGTTATACCCTCGCCCCATCCAGATCTTGGGATTGCGTTTCTCCAGTCGCAGGGCTCGGTTAAAGCTATTGATAGCCAGTCGGGGCCGATCCAGTTGCAGTAGTCGGATCCCGCGGTTGTGCCAGGCGGTCCAGTCCTCCGGATTGCTCTCCAGCACCTTATCGTAGTTGACCACAGCCCCTTTGTACTGCTGGAGCCGTCCCTGGATCAGTGCCAGACGTAGGCGGGTCGCCTCATCATAGGGATTAATGGAGAGGGAGCCGTTGAGGCTATCGATCGCCTCCCGGTAACGCCCCATGCGCACCAAGGTATCCCCGCGCCGACTCCAGGCCAGAGCAAAGTTAGGATCCGCATTCAAAGCCCGATCGTAGGAGGCCAGCGCTTCCGGAAACACCCCCTTGCGAAACCACTCCTCCGCCTGGTCGTAGTGCAGATCCGCCGTATTCCATTGAAACAGCCGCTGGATCAGTTGCAGGAGGGTGATCTGCTGCATGCCCTCTTCGGGCGAGGCGATCCCTTCCCCCCGTGCCACCCGTGAGATGGCCACTTGAATGGAACGAATAAAGGCTTGAAACCCCCGGATCTCCTCATCCTCTGTGGAGGACAGCACTGTGCGATTTTCTAAGCGGAACCGTTGTAGATCCTGAGGGGGCACGAAGTTGGGATCCAGGATCGACATCAGCTGCATGATCTGGTAATCGAATAGGATCGGATCCTCTTCGGAGCCCGTGAAGTCAACCCCTAGCTCTAGATCCTGTACCGGCTCGGGTAGATCGCAGGGCTCATAGAGTAGGGGCAGCAGACGCTCGTTCTGGCGACGGGGGGCATGGGGGAAGCCGGAGTAGAGCTCATCTCGGGGCCAGGGATTAGCCACAAACTCCTCAGACAACACCAGAGCGATCCAGCGACAGTCCTCGATGGCCGCCTGCAGTTCTAGCCGCCGATCATCCCCCGGCTGTAGCATCCAGGGCTCGAACCAAACTCGAAACCCCTCCCGATCCAGTCGTTCGGCCAGACGCCGAGTCCACCGGGATTGGGCACGGTGATAACGCAGAAAGATATCAAAACGGTAATCAGTCGCTGCGGACATGCGGGAAGCTAAGCATCGATGATCCAGCTTATCTCATCCGGATCGGGTTCATAGCTAGGGGATAATCCCTCCCCACCCCTAAGGCAAGGGCTCTCTGCGAGACTAAATGAAGCGTTAAACTCCCCGGGCAAGATTCGAACTTGCGACCAATCGATTAACAGTCGACCGCTC
>CAYSEO010000416.1:0-3802 GCA_964429885.1 uncultured bacterium | reverse complement strand
CCAAGATCAGGAGAGCGGAAGGATCTAGGGTCTCCTTGGCTAGGCGAGCCAGTCGATTCGTCGGACCCACATCCAGCAACGTGCCCATACCTAGACTGTGCAGCCGCTGCAGCTGAGCCACATGGTTGACCGGGGCGATGAAGGCACAATCCAAGATCGCTTTGGTTTGAGCATCACCGATGGACGACCAGGGTAGTAGATCCCCAGTCAAGCCCGAGACGATCGGGATCTGGGGCACCTGAAACTGGCTCTCTGTTAGGGCTTGGCGATAGTGTTGATGAGCGGTGACCAGGCTGGGGGAATGGTAGGGAGTCTGCACATCCAGCAGTCGGGGCGACAGACCCACCTGATTGGCCCGCTGGATCAACTGTTGAATGTCCTCCCTTTGACCTGAGACCACGATCTGTTGTGGGGAGTTGCGGTTGGAGATCACCACTCGACCCTCCATAGCCCGGATCAGCTCTAGACTCTGATGTTCCGGCCCCAAGAGAGCCACCATCTCCCCTTGGGGATAGGCAGGCAGATCCTTAAAGGGCGCTGTGGTTAACCGGATCAGTTCCCGCAGATCGAAGGCTCCCGCCAAATGACAGGCCGTTAACTCACCCACACTATGACCCGCCAGCAGATCGGGAGAGAGACCACACTGTTGCAGCAGTCGGGCGATGGCCGTAGAGACCGTGACAGTGGCGGGCCGTTGTTTGAGAGGATCGGTGCTGGCAGCAAAGCTCAACTCCTGTCCCACCAGATCCTGATAAGCCACCTGGGCTTCCTGGATCACCGTCTCAACCACTGGGCTCAAGGTCTGTAACTCCGTCAATAGCCCCGGATAGAGAGACCCCGATCCCGGACAGATCCAAGCGATTGGTGTAGTTGTGGGATGGGCCTGTCCCCACCAGATCCCTTGTAGGGGCAGCGACTGACCGGCGGACTGGATCAGCTGAGCGGGGATCTCTTGGGCGAGGGTTGGAGCCGTTCTGTTCACCACCATGGCGAAAGGCTGGGAGGGTAAGTTCACCGTGGCAGCAGGCAAGAGCAGGATGACCTGATCTCGATCCGTGAGCAGAGCTTGGATCCGGGTCGCCAGGGTGGGATCGTCCGGAGAGGTCTGACCGATGATCAAGGCCCAATCCTCGGTAACAGCAGCGGATCGATCCGAGCTTGGGGTCACGGGCAGTGGGCTGACAGGGGCTGGTGGATCCTGCTGAGTGGGAGAGGATCTGTGATCCTGACTTGTCATTGAGGCGGGGGCTTGACCTGGACGGAGGGCGGTGGCCATCGTCTCCAGGGTCCAGTCATGACTGCCGTTGCGGGGGATCCCCAGCTCGTTGAAGACTTGGGTTAGCTCAGGCTCCTCAAAGCCCAGATCCGCGATCAGGGAGAGATGGGGCTTCAGCCAAGCCGGATCATAGTTGCGCAGTTGGGCCACCATGGACGTCACCTGAGTCAGTGCTCCTGTATTCACCTCAGATGAAACCAAGGCAGAACGGGGATTGTTCACTTGAGGATCCTGAGGAGTGACAGAGGAAACCTCAGGAATTTCCCCGACTAACTGACTGATCATCTCCGTCTGATCTGCCTCTGTCGCTGTGTTCTGACGAGTCCGAGCTAACTCGACTAGGCTAGCGAGGGTGGGATAGTCGGTGATCTGCTCTCCCTCCTGCGCCTGGACCCGGAACCGTTCCCCCACCTTGAGTAGGATCTCCATATTCTTGAGGGAATCAATGCCCAGATCCGCATCCAGATCATGATCCAGCTGTAGCTCATCCACCTCATAGCCCGTGCATTCCGACACGATCCGCATCACCTCTGACTCCAGATCCGGATCGATAGTTTGGGGATAGGAGCCATTGCCAGATCCAGACGCCAGGACGGTCGCTGGGATAGCCGCTGGGGCCAGATCCTGAGGGAGCTCATCGACACCCAGTTGGGCCAGCACATTGGCCTGATCCTCTACCGTGGCGGTGTTCTGTCGTGTCTTGGCCAGCTCCGCCAAACTAGCGAGGGTGGGATAGTCGGTGATCTGCTCCCCTTCCTGGGCCTGAACCCGAAACCGTTCCCCCACCTTCAGCAAGATCTCCATGTTCTTGAGGGAGTCGATGCCCAGATCCGCGTCCAGATCATGATCCAGCTGTAGCTCATCCACCTCATACCCGGTACATTCTGCCACGATCTGCATCACCCCCAGGTCCACCTCAGCATCGGCCATCTGAGCAGGGATCTCAGCAACAGGCTCGGGCGGGCATGGAGCGATCCCATTCCCTGAGGCGACTGTTGTTTCCGTCTGCTCTCTCTGATCTAGGTGATCTGAACTGGAACCGCCATTTTGAGATGTCTCCCCCATCCAGGAAACCCTCGCCTCAGCCTGATCCTCGGGAGTGGCGGTATTCTGACGGGTCTGAGCCAACTGCACGAGAGCCGCGATGGTGGGATAGTCGGTGATCTGCTCCCCCTCTTGGGCCTGAACCCGAAACTGTTCCCCCACCTTCAGCAGGATCTCCATGTTCTTGAGGGAATCGATGCCCAGATCTGCGTCCAGATCATGATCCAGCTGCAGCTCATCCACCTCATACCCGGTACACTCCGCCACGATCTCCAGGACACCCGCCTCCACAGCAACCGTATCGACCGGGGAGGATCCGATCGTCGCTCCAGGAGAAACTTGGGATCGGGGGGAGCTCGTCGGATGCAACACAGCAGTCTCCTTCTCATGACTAGATAACGGTGCAGAGGTCAGGGCTCCCATAGAGATCACCGATCCCGTGGTGCGGGTGGGCAAGCCCTCAGCCGTGGAGCCATGGGCCTCTAGCAGCAGGTGAGCATTAACGCCGCCGAACCCAAAGGAGCTGACAGCACCCAAGCGATGGGATTCCTCCGGCCAGGGCTGCGGCTGATCCAGCAGGCGAAACTGAGGATAGTGTTCCTGGAGCTCTGGTCGGGGGGTCTGGAAGAGGGTCGGCGGCATCACCCCAGACTGCAGGGCACAGCAGACCTTAAAGATCCCAGCCATCCCAGAAGCCGCCAGCAGGTGACCGATATTGCCCTTCACCGATCCCAACACCGTCGGGGTGGACACCGGCGCAAACAGCTCCCCCAGAGAATCCAATTCCGTGGCATCCCCCTTGGGGGTCCCCGTGGCATGAGCCTCCACCAACCGCACCTGTTCCGGCTCGATCCCAGCCATCTCATAGGCTGCCCGCATGGCCCGCACCTGACCCTCCCGCTGGGGAGAGACAAACCCCGATCCCTTGCCATCGGAGGTAAAGCCCACCCCCCGGATCACCCCATGGATCGCCTCACCGTTCTCCACTGCATCCGGCAAGCGTCGCAATACCATGGCCCCGATCCCTTCCCCTAAGGCCGTACCGCTGGGATTGGCATCCAGAGGCAGCACCGCCTCATTGGTAAAGATCCCCACCTCCGCGTAGTGAGAATACCGGGAGGGCACCACCTCCGGTGAGAGGGCCACGATCAGAGCCGCATCATGGTGTCCCGCCTCCAGATCATTCCAGGCCAATTGGATCGCGCTGATGGTACTGGCACAGGTGGCATCCAAAGAGATATGGCCGCCGCCTAAGTTAAAGGTTTTGCTCATGATCGAGCACATCAAACTGGAGGACTCCGCCAATAGTCCCTCAAAAGCTTGCTCCGGAAACATCTGATCGTAGCCCGCCGCAAACTCCTGATGGAGTCGCTCTCGTTGGGCCGGATCCAGATCCTGATAGCTCTCCAATGACTCCAACATGTGTAGAGTCTTCATGCGTCGATAGAGACGGGTACTGGCCTCCTCTTGGGGAAATAAATT
>CAYSEO010000415.1:0-3811 GCA_964429885.1 uncultured bacterium | reverse complement strand
AAGTAGCGAGTGATGATCGAGGGAAACCGCAGTGACTCCACCCCGATCGGCTGACGGGCGGCCATCACAAACCCCCAGGGACCAAAGCTGGGCACATCGATGGTGTAAGGATGCACGGAGAGATCTAGGCTGGCTAAAGTGGCTTGAATCGAATCGAGCACCCTGGGAGTAAAGAAGGCACTAGAGGCTTGGGTGACGAAGATCCCCTCTGGCTGCAATCGATCTAACACCTCCTGATAAAACCCTTTGGCATAGAGCTTGGCCAGTACCTCTCGATCCGGATCAGGAAAATCCGCTAGGATCACGTCATAGCGTTGGCTCAGCTGCGGTACGGCTAGAAACGCATCACCGATCTGGATCTGTACCCGTGGATCCTCTAGAGATCCCTGATTGACTCGTGAGAGAAACGGATGGGTCCGAGCCAGCTCCACCACCTGCGGATCGAGCTCGATCACCCTCACCTCCTGCACCTGGGGCCACTTCAACACCTCCCGCACCGCCATGCCATCCCCAGCCCCCAGCAACAACACCCGTTGCCCTGATCCAGTCGCAGATCCCCCATCCCAGCGAGAGGCTGACAGTTGATCATGAGCACTCATGGCCGGATGTACCAAAGCCTCGTGATAGCGATATTCATCCAATGTGGAAAGCTGCAGATCTCCATCCAGAAACAGTCTCAGATCATCCGCAAACCGAGTCAGCACGATCCGTTGGACCGCCGATTGTTGTCGAAAAACGATAGGAGCCTGATAAAGACTATCCTCCAAGCGGTTACTGATCGGGATCACACAAGGGGCAAAGACCAACAACAGGATCCCTAACCCCAATCCCCACCGTCGCCACTGCCGCAGCTCCGGAAACTGAGATCCCAGCACAAACACCATCCAAGCGGGTAAGGAGCCGATCACCGCCGCCGCCGGAAACAACCCCAACAGGGGCAACAAGATCAGAGGAAAGAACAGGGATCCACACAGCGCTCCCACATAATCCAAGGCCAGCACCCCGGACAAGGCCCCTCGGATCCCCTTCTCCTTCTCCACCAGCCGAGTCAGCAATGGCACCTCCGTCCCCGCCAAAGTGCCCAAGATCAGCGTGGCCAGCACCAACCCCAACCATAAGGATCGATCCCAGACGAATAGGGCAAACAGACCCAGAGGTAGAATGGCCGTCAACCCCCCCAACAACAGCTCGATCTGAGCAAACCGCTGCAACACCTGCCGGTAGAAGACCCGTTCCTCCGACTCCACCCCAATAAACTGACTCAGGTAAGCCCCGATCCCCATGGCCGCTAGAAATCCTCCCACGGCCACCCCATAGGCGAGAGCCTGATTCCCCACCAGATAGCTGGCTAGAGTACCTAACAACAACTCTGAGGCTAGACCACAGCCTGAGGCGATCGCGGTCGTCGCCAGCAGCAGATACCACTGATGAGGTTTGAGGAGGTGAGGCGGATCGCTCTGAGATGACTCGGGATCCGGAGGCAATTGAGACATAATCAAGATTCAGGACAAAGGGTTACTTACCGAAGCCGATCCCGCCCCCTCGGAAGCGAGTGTAGGTGGTCCGGGAGGCAGGAAAGACGATCCAGGTGTTTTGATCGCGGCGGTAACGACCCGATAGAGCGGTATCATGCCGAGGCCAATAGTAGGGCGGGGAGGGCTGTCGCAACACTAGGGAGGAGGCCTGAGTCACTCCCGCTGTCGCTGCCAGTAGGGCGATCACCAGAGCAGCCGCAAAGAAGAATTGAGTCATGGTCCCTCCTGAGAAGATTGCCGACACCGATCCCAGCTTAATACTGATCTCCTTGATCCTTCCCGTGTTTCCTCTAGATCCCAAACTATTACGGAAGATCTCCTCAATGACGAAGGAAGCGATTCAGCGGAGAGCTCTGGGCCTCTGCTGATCTAGAGCCTGTTATGGCAGTCTAGATCCGGAAGGCTATTTTACGTGTTACGCTGATCTCCATAGATTTTACTGGCTATAGATTTAATCAATCAACTAGGCACTAGCAGACTGATGACCTCTGAGAACCGGTCTCCTCTGACTCGATGGCTACAGATCATCTTGATCGTGATGATCTTGCTCAGCGTCTTCTTTCGATTCTCTGGTTTAGAAAATAAGATCTATTGGCATGATGAGGCTTACACCTCGTTGTGGATCTCAGGCTACTCTCGACCCGATGCGGCAGAGGCCCTATATCAGGGGCAGCTAGTGACGATGGATACAGTACAAACCTATCAACATTTGGCACCTGATACGAGCGTTGTCGATGCCGTTGGCAATCTCGCTGAGTACAACACCCAACACCCCCCACTGTTTTATAGTCTTGCTCGTTTATGGGCTGAAACATTTGGCGATTCCATCCTCTCATTGCGATTTTTCTCAGTTCTATTAAGCCTGATCGCGTTACCGTTCGCTTACTGGCTCGGCTTGGAGTTGTTCGGATCCACTTTTTTTGCTGGTGTTTTTCTCGCATTAATCTGTCTGTCTCCGTTCCATCTTCTTTATGCACAAGAGGCACGGCAGTACGGCCTATGGACCGGGATGATTCTATTCAACCATGCTGCACTGCTCAGATCGGTACGAAAGCCCTCAAGATGGAGCTGGTTGACCTATTTCATTAGCCTTGTGATCGGCTTGTATACCTTCCTGTTTACCGCACTGGTGATGTTCTCCCATGGGGCCTATCTTCTGATCACGGAGCGATTTCGGTTTACGCCATCCTTAAAGAGTTATGCTTCTGTCTCCTTGCTGAGCTTGCTCGCCTTCTCTCCCTGGCTGGTGGAACTTTTTTCCAGCTCTGATCCAGTTGAGGGGGTGAGCTGGACATCAAATCCTGTGCCGCTCGATGTTCTCGTCCGGTCCTGGGGGATCAATATCAGCCGTCTCTTCTTCGATGTGGGTCTGCAGCCCGATGGTGTGATCTTAGGGTTAATCGCTGTCATCTTGGGCTATACCCTGTTCTCCTTGCGTAATTCCTCGTTGCGAGTTGGGGCCTTCATCCTCATGACAGGTGCGCTGCCCGCCCTATGTCTGCTTCTCCCCGACTTGACTGTGGGGGGGATTCGCTCCATCGTGGCTCGATATCTGATCCCTACCTGGCTTAGCCTTCAACTGATGGTCGCCTACTACATTGGCTCGGTAGTCATGACGAAGAGTTCACCCCATATCTTGATCCAACGGGTATTGATCTTATTTTTGTTCATCGGTAGTTTATTATCTTGTGCTGTCATTCCCCAGGCAAGTAATGGTTGGATCAAGGGTATCAGTCAGCATCAACCTCGCACCCTTGAGCTGATCAATCAGGCGGAGCGCCCATTGGTGATCAATGATTATTCTGCCCTCAATTTAGGCGAGATCCTCTCCATGAGCCATCGATTGGATCCGAAGGTAAGGCTGTTGTTGGTGAGGGAGCCGGAGCTGCCTGATCTACCCAGAGGATTCAGCGACATCTTTGTCTTCAATCCTTCCACAGATCTGAGAGAGGAGATCGAGCAGGAGCATATCCCTCTGGAGTCTGTCTACAGGGAGGGCACCCTCTGGAGGATCCCTCAGAGCTGAATTGTTAAGTAAACCTTAAGCCTTAAACCCCTAAGTCGTATAACTCCATGATCTGGGGATTACGGGACTTGTCGGATCCTTAGTAATGTTGTAAAGTACAGTGCAGCACAGTATGGTAATGGTGAAGGCCCAGCCAGCGAATGGTGTGATTGGTGAATGCGATCGCCCGCCCCTGCTATCTGTATTAGAGTGTGCGCAGCTAGACTCTGACTCACACATCAGTAGTGTACAGGCTGGCGGGAGCCATCGT
>CAYSEO010000414.1:0-3849 GCA_964429885.1 uncultured bacterium | reverse complement strand
CGCCAGGCACGAGTAGTGTCACCAGGTATGCCACCACCGTCTCCGCGATCGTCTGTTGAAACAAACGCCGCTGCCGTTGCCGAGCTTCCTGATCCGTAAACCCAGCCACAAACACGATCACATAGGTGATCACCAGCGACGCGATCAAGATCAGCAACAGCCATAGGGGAGGCACCGCCGCCGCCAGGATCGTGATCTCATCCGTAGGGGCGATATTGAGGCTGAACACGAAAGCCCCGATCACCGTAGCATCCAGATCTGCCACCGTAGTGCCCCAACGGGAGGGACGGGGCCGAGGGGAACGAGGCCGAGAGGGGGATCCGGCGCGACCGCGAGCCAGGGTCGAACGAGCCAGAGCCACCCCCAGAGAAAAGGGAATGCTCTCAAACACTACCTTTCCTAAAGCCTCCGTCAACGGCGTATTCAACGTGATCCGACATAGCAAGGTGAGGGCGATCAAAGCACAGAGGACACCGATCCCCAACGCCTCCAGACTCTCCATGGTGATCCCCAAGGGGCTGAGCCGCAGATTGCGCCGGAACCCCTCCGTCAGGGTGATCAGATACACCAGACCGAAGGTGATCCCCAAGGTGCCCAACAGCCAGGAGGGATCTGCCGTGGCCCCGATCGTCCATAACTCCAGGGTGTATAACAGCGGGATCCCAAACAGGAAACCCCCTGCCGCTCCCCGCAACACCTCCGTCAGTTCCTCTCGCCAAGATCCGGGATGAGTGAGTGTCATATCGCTTTGGTGATCATCTGACCTACTCTCGCATCCTGACTGAGATCCCGCTTAAGTCCTCCGAACCCTGTACTTCCGCTGGGATAAGGGATGCCCGCGACCTACGATAAAATGATCCTGAGCGTCGGCACTCCGTTGGCGTTGCACTAGGAAGGAACAGACACCGTGGCAGATCAGAATCAAGGGGATTTCATCGCGGGACTGGTGACCGGAGCCATCGTGGGCGGCATCGTTGGTGGGGTGATCGGGGTGGCAGTGGCGACTCGGTTGCGACGTCATGCTGCGGCTGAGGCCGATCCATCCGAGACTCATCCCTCCATCGGGTCAACCGATCCTCTTTTGGAGTTCTCTGAGGAGGAGGAAAATGAAGCGATCACCCAAGCCCGTCGCACCCTCGAGGAAAAGATCGCCCAACTCAATGAGGCCATTCAGGATACCCGCGCTCAGCTCCTCATTCAGGATCCGGTAGAATCGGAGCCCTAGAGATCCCTTCACTCGCAAATCTCAGATAGAGTCAGCTCAACTGTTCTCGGACCCCTGTCCACTTCGGGAGAACATATTCTAAGATCAGAAATAGTAGCTAATGTGCATCCTATCTGTTCTGTCTCTGCCTAGTGGATCCGATCCCAGTAGCCCATTGAGACAGAACCGCTCCTAACACCACGCATACAAGGGGTAACTCTATGGCACTCCATGCCGAGCTCCATCGTCACCTGGGCGGATCCGTTGTGCCTCGCATTCTCTGGCGCTATCTGCATCGTCAGGGCGCTGAGCTGGCTCAGCAGTATCCCACCTACCCTCCCTTTGAGGAATTCTACACCCGACCCCGTAATTCCCTGGAGGATTACCTGGAGCTGCATACCCTGGTGGAACAAGTACAAACCCTGGATGCCCTGCCCTATTTTATCTATCGCCTGTTGCGCGGTGCTTATGTGTTCGAAGATCTAGCCTACCTGGAGGTCCGTTACACGCCCTATCTGCGCACCGATCCCAGTTTGGAGGAAGCCGATCGTATTAAGCAGATGTACCAGGTGATTGAGGTAGTGGGTCAGGCGATGGCCCAGATCGAGTATCCGATCGTCACCACCCAGATCCTGTGTATGCACTCCCGGCTGCCCTACTCTGTCAACCGAGCCATCGTCGAGGCGGCCTCCAACTCCGATTTCGTCTGTGGCGTCGATCTGGCTGGGGGAGACAAAGCCTATGGGGAACGCATGGAGGAGTGGATCGAGCTGTACAAGTACGCCCTCGCTCGCGGATTGAAGACCACTGCTCACATCTTTGAGACCACCGATGGTTGCTACCCAGAGCTGCTGCCCTATGTGATGCGGATCGGCCATGGCATTCAGATCCCGCTACGTCATCCGGAGTTGCTGCCCGAGGTCGCTCAGCGGCAACAATGCCTGGAGATCTGTCCCACTACCTATGTGAAGACGGGCACCCTCAAAACCTTGGATCCTCTGCGCCAGGTGTTTGAGCGCTGCTTTGAGGCCGGTGTTGATATCGCGATCTGCACTGACAACGCGGGCTTGCACAATGTGCGTTTGCCCTTCGAGTACGAGAACCTACTCACCCAAGACATCATCAACTTTGAGCAACTGCAGGCCTGTCAGGATGCCGCTTTCCGACATGCTTTTGCCTGGCCCTATCGACAGCGCCCCGCCTCCATGTTGTCAGGGCTCCAGGCCTTGGCAACCCCTCGTTAGATCCCGATCAAGATGAGATCGATGGGAGTATCTCAATGGATCTGGGATTTTACCCCTACAGTTCACCCGATTCTGATGGCGATGAACTAGCCTAAGGTGTTAGGGATCAGGTGTCAATCGTCGCTCCGTTCCCTCACCGTCCGACCGATACTGCTCTAGCACTGAGATCCGAGTCGATGGATGTCCCCATGCGTAAGCTCAAGTCCGCTCTGACCGCTCCTTTCCGCCGCTGGCTCCCCACTGTATTGCCCAAGTCCATTGCAGGGCGGCCTGCGGGTATGGCTGAGGGGGGTGGACACAGCTCTCGCTGGAGATGGCGATCCAAACAGATCACCTGCTATACGGTCTCCTTACTCGCCCTAACTGCCGTCCATGGTAGTCGCTACTACAACGAGCCTCAGCTTTCTGCTGGGAGCCTTTCCTCGCAAAACCTCTATGCGCCTGAGTCCGCCCTCGTGGAGGATCTGGAGGCCACCGAGGCGGAGAGGGCTCGGGTACGGGACCAGCTTCCTAGAGCACTGCAGGTGGATAGACCCGCCAACGAACAGATGCAACAGGATCTGACGGAGCTGTTTGCCCAGATCGATCAGATCCGTCGCTCTACCGAAGCGGTCCCTTACACCTCTACACGCATTCTCTCCCTGCCGACCCAGATCTATCTCCAGCATCTCTCCCCCCGCGCATGGCAGGATCTGCAGGCCCAGGTGATCCAAGATCTGAATGCAGATCCCCGTCTTGCAACCCCCTCTCCTCTACGACCCTCCCCGGTTACAGGGGAGGAGCTCCGTCCCTCCGTCAGGCTACCCCTAGATCCAGCGGCTGCAGCTCAACGGGCTCGCCAGGAGTTGGTGAGAGCCTGGCAGATCTTTCAGTTGGAACAGCAGGGGGCAGCGGCCAATCGAGAACAGACACCTGCTCCCTCTCCCCAAGGGCTAGAGACGGCTCCCCCTCTCTACCGAGATCTGGTCCAGGAGATCCAGGCGGCCCAGCACAAATATCAACAGGCTCAGACGGATCTGCAGGCGGTGGCTCCTCAGATCCCGGTGGAGATCTTGGATCTGAGTCAACCGGAGTGGGAACGGGTCCAGTCTGTCGGCCAGCGGGCGTTGTTACGGTTACAGGCCATTGGCATCGCGCCGGGGCTACCTACAGAAGCTCGACTGCGGGGAGTACAGGCCCAGATCGAAGGGGCCATTAACCTTACAGGACAGAGCCCAGAGCTACAGGCGGCTTTGGAGACAGCTCTCATCGGCTGGTTGGATCGAGCTTTGATCCCCAATCTGATCCTGGACAAGGAACGGGATAAATCCCAACGAGAGTCCGCTATGGGCACGGTGGAACCCGTGATGATCCCAGTCAGTCGGGGGGAGTTGTTGGTGCGGGCTGGGGAGGAGATCACCC
>CAYSEO010000413.1:0-3859 GCA_964429885.1 uncultured bacterium | reverse complement strand
CAGCAACCGATCCTAGCAGTCCAGGCCCAGTCGGGTCAGTACCTCACTCCCTATCAACAGCATCTCTGGGAGCGCTATCAGATCACAGCAGTATTGAATGTGCGTCTGGTGCTGGAGGGTCGGATCTGGGGGTTATTGTCGGTGCATCGTTGTACTCAATCAACTCGACCTTGGGATGAAGCGGATCTGAACCTGATCCATCAGATCGGCACCCTGGTGACGATCCGGATGCAGACCCTCACCCATCAGCTCCGGACCCAACAACAGCTCGCCAGTCAGGCCCAGGCTTTACAACAGTCCATCGATCGGGAGCGTCTAGCGGCCAAGATCGTGGAGCGGCTGCGACAGTCTTTAGATCTGAATGCCCTGTTTAAGACCACCGTGAGCGAGGTGCGGCGGTTTATGGGGGCCGATCGGGTGGGGGTGTTCCAGTTCTATCCCGACTCTGGCTATGACGATGGGGAGTTCGTAGCAGAGGATGTAGTGGCGGGTTATAGCTCAGCGGTGGCGGCCAAGATCCATGATCACTGTTTTGGGGATCAGTTCGCCGATCAGTATGTGGCGGGCCGGATCCAGGCAGTAGGGGATATCTACGCGGCGGGGTTGAGCGACTGTCACATTGAGGTGTTGGCTCAGTTTCAGGTGCGGGCCAACCTGATCGTGCCCTTGTTGAAGGGGGATCAGCTGTGGGGTCTGTTGTGTATCCATCAGTGTTCTGGTCCCCGTCAGTGGCGGGCCGAGGAGATCGATCTGGTCAAGGGGATCGCGGCTCAGTTCAGTGTGGCTCTGCAGCAGTCGGAGTATGTGGCCCAGATCGAGGCCAAGTCCACTCAGATCACGCGGGTGGCGGAGCGGGAGGCGGATTTCTCGCGGCTGGTGTATCAAGTGGGTCAGCTGATCGTGGCGGGTTTGCGGCAACAGACGGTGGATCTGTATGGTCTGTTTCGAGATGTTACCCAGGAGCTGCGTCAGATCCTAAAGGTGGATCGGGCCGCGATCTATCGGTTCAACCTGGATTGGAGTGGGGAGTTCATCGCTGAGTCAGTGGCACCGGGCTGGACGTCGGTGTTGGAGGATCAGCAACAGGATGAGTATCTGCGCCGGGATACCACCACCTCGGATCGCTGCATCATCAAGGATCTGGCTCGCCGCAGTGGGGACACCGATACCTATCTCAAGGACACCCAGGGTGGGGCCTATAGGCGAGGGGTGCGCTATACCCAGGTGGAGGATGTGTATGCCATGAACTTCGATGCCTGCTATATCCGCCGTCTGGAGAAGTATCAGGCGCGGGCCTACATCATCGTGCCTGTATTTCTGGGGGAAAGGGCCTGGGGATTGCTGGCGGTCTACCAAAACGATGGCCCCCGCTCCTGGGAGGAGGGGGAGATCAATCTGTTGATGCAGGTGGCTACCCAATTGGGCATCGTATTGCAGCAGGGCAGTTATCTGGATCAGATCCAGTCCCAATCTCAACAATTGACGGAGGCAGCACAGCGGGAGCGACAGGCCAAGGAGACCCTCCAGCAAGGGGTGATCCAATTACTGTCCTCGATCCGTCCGGTCCTGGAGGGAGATCTGACGGTGCGGGTGCCCATGGGTGAGGATGAGGTGGGTACCGTAGCGGATGCCTACAACAACACGATCCAGAGCCTACGCCAGTTGGTGACCCAGGTGAAGTCCGCTTCCACTCAGGTAACTCAAGCCTCCCAGAATAGTGAGGCCTCCGTGGCTCAGCTCTCCCGTCAAGCCCAACATCAGTTTCAAGAGATCTCTCAGGCCCTGGAACAGTTACAGGCTATGGTCAGCTCGGTTCAGGCGGTGGCAGTCAATGCTGGTCAGGTACAGGGGGCGGTGCGTCAGGCCGATGATCGGGTGCGCCAGGGTGAGGGGGCCATGAATCGGACGGTGGGCGCGATCCAAACCATCCGCAGCACGGTGTCGGAGACCGCCAAGAAGATCAAGCGGCTGAGCGAGTCCTCTCAAAAGATCTCCAAGGTGGTCAACCTGATCAGTAGCTTCGCCACCCAGACCAACCTGCTGGCCTTGAATGCCGCCATTGAGGCCACCCGCGCCGGGGAGTATGGCCGAGGATTTGCGGTGGTGGCGGATGAGGTCCGATCCTTGGCTCGCCAGTCCGCCAGTGCCACCTCTGAGATCGAGAAGCTAGTGGCAGAGATCCAGTCGGAGACCCATCAGGTGGCCACCGCCATGGAGACGGGGATCCAACAGGTGGTACAGGGCACAGAGTTGGTGACGGAGACCCGTGAGGAGCTCAACGCCATCCGGCAGTCCACCGCAGAGATCCGGCAGTTGGTGGAGGGGATCACGGCAGCCACCCAAGCCCAGACCCAACAGTCGGAGCAGGTAACCCGCGTCATGAACGGAGTAGCCGCCATTGCCAATCGCACCACCTCAGATACGGAGCAGCTCGCAACCACGTTCCAGGATCTACTGGCCACCGCAACGGCCCTACAGGCCAGTGTGGGGCAGTTCAAGGTCAATTAGGATCATGGGATTGATCCATCCACCCAAATCGATTACAGCTCCGCAACCGCAACCGATCCAGGCCCGGTCCACAGTACCAAGGATGAGCGAGGGAGATCCAACGTGACGGTCATCGAACCCAGCCAGGGGGATCCCAATACGATCTACTTCCTGATGGAGGCTCCCGATCTCCTGGAACAGATGGAGCGGGAGTTGTTGCAGTTACGTCAGGATCCCACACCCCAGCGGATTCATACCTTAATGCGCTCAGCCCATACCTTAAAGGGAGCGGCGGCCAGCGTGGGTCTCCAAGGGATCAAACAGGTGGCCCATGCCCTGGAGGATTACTTTAAGGCCCTTTACGATCCTCAGGTGTGGATCGATCAACACTTGGAGCGGCTGCTTTATCAAGGCTTGGAGAGACTCCGATTGCCGTTACAGATCCTGCTGAATGGAGGACAGATCAGCGATACCCAGGTGTTGGATCAGGCGGAACCGGCTTTGGCACAACTACGATCCCATCTGGGGGACGCCTTGGCTCGCCAGACCTCGATCCCCTCCTCCGTGGAGCTGGGGTTTGATGTGGCCCAATCGATCTTTGAGATGGGGGTGGAACAGCGGTTGGAGGAGTTGGAGACGGCTCTGGAGGGTCATGATCCGGAGTTTCTGGCTCGGCAGGTGCGAACCCATGGGTCGGTGTTCATCGGTTTGGCGGAATCTCTGGATCTAAAAGGGTTTCAAGGGATCGCGGCGGCAGCTCTGCAGGCTTTGGATCATCACCCGGAGCGCAGCGTTCAGATCGCCGAGTTGGTGTTGCGGGATCTGCGTCAGGGACAGGCTGCCGTGTTGAATGGGGATCGACAGCGAGGGGGAGAGGTATCCCCCCAGTTACAGGCTCTAGCCACAGGGGAGGACTCAGATCTCAGCGATCTCTTCGCCGCAGACTGGAGTGATCCCCGAGGATTCCTTGGGGCAAGATCTGAGGATCCGAGCGATCTTTTTGCCTCCCCTTTGGAACCTGATCCGTCTCTGTTGGATGCGATCTGGGGGACAGGCTTGGAGGAGGACAAGTCAGCAGAGATCGATCTGGAGAATATTGAGAACTCCTTCTGGATCTGGGAGGACGTGGAGATCAGTGTCGGTGCAGATCCGTTGGATCTGGGTACACCCCTAGATCCTGATCCATCGGGTCCAGATCCCCTTGAACTCGACACCCCCAGAGATCCTGATCCGACCACTGCTGCTCCTGGGGATCACCCCAGCTTTGATCAAGATAGAACCCAAGATGAACCCAAACTCCACGGGACGGAGAGATCCGTAGCAACTCCTCAGCCTCAACCCCAGCCCCGCCCAGCAGCACCACGCCCGCAAA
>CAYSEO010000412.1:0-3880 GCA_964429885.1 uncultured bacterium | reverse complement strand
GGGCTCAACGGCGGAGCAGATCTTCTACCTGGACAACATGGCCTCCAGTATTCTGGTGGGCGAGAAACAGTTGCCCGATCTGCATGAGCTGTTGGTGAGTGCCTGTCGGATCCTGGATCTGGAGGTGCCGGAGCTGTATGTGAAGCAACATCCAGTGCCCAATGCTTATACCTTCGCTATGCGAGGTCAGAGACCCTTTATTGTCGTCCATACGGCCCTGCTGGATCTCTTGGAGCCGGATGAGATCCGGGTGGTGCTGGCCCATGAGCTGGGTCACCTGAAGTGCAACCATGGGGTCTATCTGACCATGGCCAATATCCTGATGCTGTCCACCAGCCTGATCCCGTTTGGAGGGCTATTACAGCAGACTCTGCAGGAGCAGCTGATGCAATGGGTGCAGTGTGCGGAGTTCAGTTGTGATCGGGCGGCCCTGTTGGTGAGTCAGGAGTCCAAGGCGGTGGTGTCGGTGCTGATGAAGCTGTGTGGTGGATCTCCAAAGCTGGCCCAGCAGTTGAATGTGGACGCCTTTCTGGAGCAGGCGCGGGCCTATGCCGATCTGGATGAGGATGAGTGGCAGCTGCAGCTGAAGCAATTGCAGAACGCGGGTCGTAGCCATCCAGTGCCGGTGTTGCGGGCCAAAGAGATCGATCGCTGGTTCCACAGCAACAGCTACGCCCAGATCCTGAGCCTACAGAGTTAAGAGCAGAGAGATGAAGATCCCTCAGCTGGCCTGGGGATCTTTCTTCAGTTTGAGCTTGATCTGAGGTGCGAAAAACAGATAGCAGAATCCCAGAGATCGGATCAGAAATCCCCACAGGACCGCCCAGGGATGGAACCCAGCGGAGGCAAACAAAGCGGGGGTCTCGATCACGGCATCCTCATAGGTGACGAAGAGAGCAGCGAAGAGATTATTAGCGGCATGCAGCCCGATCGCCAGCTCCAGACGACCATCCCGTAGGGTCACCCAGGCATGGATCCAGCCAAAGGCGAAGTAATAGAGACATAGGGGCCAAAACCCATGGGCTACCTCGGGATTGTTCAAGTGGGGTAGGGCAAAGATCACAGCTGAGATCCCACACAGTACCCCCGTTCTTCGGGTGATCAATCCTAATCCCTGCAATAGATAGCCTCGAAAAAATAACTCCTCCACCGTGGTCTGCACCGGGGTCATGATCAGGGCCAACATTGCGAACGGCAGCCAGCGTCCCCAATCGATCGTCACCGACAGGATCTGCGGATCAAGACCATAGGCCAACAGGGTCGGCCCCCCGATCAAAGCCATCCACACCCCAAACCCCTGAGCGATCCGCAGCCTATCGATCTGGCCATCAGCACTAATCAACGTCCGCCAGTCCCGCCGATGGATCCAGCGCATCACCCCCCACAGCCCCAACCCCCAAAAGCCGAACATCAGGTTAGCCAGGATGTAGTTATGCAGCGGTTCCACGATCACGATCCGATCTTGATCCTGACGGGCGATCCCGGACATCATGGCGACTTGAAACAGCAGCAGGCTGAGGCCAAACCAGATCGTGAAGTTGAGGTAGATCCCGGCCAGATAACGCCATCTCTGAGGCTGACCTTGGTGTGCCACATCCAAATAGATCCCTCCTTGGGATTGAGGCTGGGCCATGACAGAAAAGGATAACGACCAAATGTATTATATGAGAATTCTACGATCTGGACTGAGAATTATCCAAGTTTTCTAATAGGTTGCTGATGTCTAAGAGCTCGATTACCCTAAGTATGGAGAAGATTTCTGGGGTGAACAATGAGTGAATTCAAGGCGGAGCTCTCTGGGGTTACCTTAGCTCAGCGGCTACCGACCGCCCTATTTCTGTTACGGATCAGTGTCTTTCTGGTGTTTCTAGTTTGGGTGATCGATAAGTTTGTCAACCCCGCCCACAGTGCCAAGGTATTGGAGGGTTTCTATGGTCTGGGGGGAGTCGGGAACTCAGTCTTCTATGTGTTGGGAGTTCTGCAACTGCTGGTGGTTCTGGCCTTCGTGGCCGGGTTTATGAAGACCTGGAGTTATGGGATCGTGTTGCTCATGCATGGATTGTCCACCCTGGTTGCCTTTCGTCAGTACCTGGCTCCCTTTGAAGGATCTAATATCCTCTTCTTTGCGGCTTGGCCGATGTTGGCAGCCTGTTTCACCCTGTTCTACCTACGGGATTTCGATACCCGCTGGACGATCAGTAAGTAGATCTCGATCCCCTGGGATCACCTGATCACTCGCTCTCATTTAACTCCACCAGAGCATTCATGATGGCAGCAGCTACGGGTGATCCTCCCTTGCGCCCCTGCACCTGGATCTGAGGGACTTGAAGTTGAGCCAGTCGATCCTTGGCCTCTTCCACTCCCACAAACCCCACAGGTACACCGATCACGACTGCAGGCTGGATCTGGTTCTGCCGGATCAGATCCGCCAAAGCGCTCAGAGCACTAGGAGCGTTGCCAATCACGAAGATCCCTTGAGGAGACTCCAAGGCCAGCTTCTGCATCCCTGCAGCGGTACGGGTCATGCCAGTCTCAAGGTAGAGATCTCGATCAGGTGCATGATCGAGGGCACAGTGGAGGGGGATCTCAGCTCTGGAGAGAGTTTGGGTGACAGCCACAGCCACCATACGAACATCGACGATCACAGGCGTCTGAGCCTGTAGAGCCGCTTGAGCGATCGGGATCACATTGGGGCTGAACTGAAACAGATCCCTCAGCTCAAAGTCAGCAGTGGAGTGGATCGCTCGCCGCACCAGGGCATACTCGCTAGGAGACCAGGGATGAGGACCGATCTCTTGGTCGATGATGGCGAAGCTGGCTACCGTGATGGGGTGATGTGGCATTCTAGCCAAAACCTTTCACCAACAACCTAGATAGAAAACCCCGTCATAATGTTCGGTACAATCTTCGTTTCCGATATTATTCAAGATATTCATGCTGGTATTATGCAAAACAGAGTTGATATAGGCCTGCTGCTCATCGGCAGAGGCTGCCGGGACAAAATTGGCTTGGAGTTGGCTTTGATATTGTTGCAGAGCTGCAATCAATACGTTCACCATAGCTCCAGACAATGGCCAAGGGGCGATCTTAGCTTCGATAGTCTCTGGTGCAACCTGGACGAAGTCCTCTCCCTGCAACTGGTAACTTGCGCTCGGAGTAAGGGCATAAAGGACCTGGCTTTCCCCTTGTGAATTTGTAAGGGCAAAGAAAACGCTAAGCTGATCCGGGGCAAAGTAGCTAATCCGGCCAGATTGATCGAGATAAATTAACCCCTGTTGATCTGTGAAGGGACCGATGATTCCTGAATTTGGAGGAACCTGTGGAAAGCCCAGCTGTTGAGCCACAGCCACAGCAGTGGGATCAACCTCAAGGTTAAGTCCTCCACCGGATGATGTTTGCGCTGAACAGGGAAAAGTGAGGAGAAAGAGACTCAGAAGAGGGGATAGAAGTAAACGGACCGGGGGAAAACGCATGGGTGATCTCCAAAGATATAATCTAAGTTTACCGGGAACAAAACCAACTCCGATCTCAAATTATAGAGCAAGGCTGGCGAGCAAGCGTGGTCTCAACAGGGGCTGGACTCCCTGGTCCTGCAGTGCAAGATCCGAGTTAGGTCTCCAAGGAACCTCGCTCCCGGATCAAGGTATCAGGATAGTAATAGATCAAGATCGCCTCCGTAGAATGACCTGCCAACGCCTGTCCCCTTGCCCCCCACTGGCAGAGCCCTACACCATGTCCCGCCCCCTGATAAGTGATCCGATAGGCGAACAGATCCTCTGTCGGTTTGATCGTATACCGATTGCTGGGCAATAACCCCCATCCCAAAGTCTGTCCGACCCGCAGCCAAAACTCCTGACCTGTGAAATGTCTCGCTCCCACC
>CAYSEO010000411.1:0-3884 GCA_964429885.1 uncultured bacterium | reverse complement strand
GCTCCCACGGCAACTCCTGTCCCTGAGCCGACAGCACCCCCGACCCCAGCTCCTACTCCCACGGTGGTGGCTGCTCAACCCACTCCAGCCCCCCAGGCTCAACCGGCTGAGCGTCTAACGGACATCACGGAGTTAGCCCCTGTCACCACTCCAGCCCCCAATGTGGAGGCAGCCCCCACAGAAAGACAATCCGATCCCAGTCGACTCTTAGGGGGACCTGTGGCTCTCCAACAAAACCCCAGTACGGGCAATGCGGGCTCAGGATCGGCAGCGAGTGGTCCAGCTAATCCCACTCAATCTGCCCCTGGCGATCCGAGCGTAGCCGCCCGTGAAGTGGATTGGGGACCTTGGTTAGCACGTCTGCAACGGCGGGTGGAACAGAACTGGATCCCTGGTCAATCGGGTACCTCACGGCGCACCGTGGTCATCTTCTCCGTGGGGCAGGGGGGAGAACTACGCTCCGTCTCCCTAGGCCGATCCTCCGGCAGCCAACAGACCGATGATGCTGCCATGGCCGCGATCCAACGCTCCGCTCCCTTCGAGCCCTTGCCTGGAGACTTTCCCGGCTCCCAGGTGCAGATCAATTTCACCTTCGATATCAACGTTCTCGGTCAGATGTCAGGGGGTGTTGCCGGTCCCTAAAGTCCAATTCAGCTCCTCGATTACACTCCACTCCTTTAAGCAAATCTAAAGACGATCGATCGTTTTGACCTGGGATGGGGTTTGTGAAGTCGGGGGATTGCGCCCAAGTGCTGTGTCAAAATGAGGGTTGATTTTGCTCCCTTTTGATTTGGGAGTTGGTCGGGAGTGACTGAGGCTTTCCAGGGGTTTAGGGAAAGGGATCAGGAGGTTAAGGATGAGAAGACGTGAGGCGATCTGGGGTCTGTCTCTGGTGGGCGGAGGTTTGATGGGGGCCACGACGGCCCGATCAGTGCAAGCGGCTGAGGAGATCCAGTTTCGGGATCTGTATGAGAGGGAAGTGGAATTCTCTCGGTTGGCTCTGGATCTGGAGGGCCAGCCGATCAAGGTGATCGGGTTCATGGCACCGCCTTTGAAAGCTGAGGCCAATTTCTTTGTGCTTACCAAGATCCCCATGTCTGTGTGTCCTTTTTGTGAGGATGAGGCGGAATGGCCGGATACCCTGATCTTGGCCTATACGGCGAAGACCTTAAGGATCATGCCCTGGAATGTGCCGATCGAGGTGAAGGGCAGACTGTCTCTGGGCACGGAGCGAGATGAGGACACTGGCTTTGTCAGTCGGGTCCGGTTGTTAGATGCCAAATATGAACAGGTGCTATGAGATCCAACCCAGGTCTTCCCCTCCAGATCAAGTCTGTGCAGGTGCAGTTTGACGATTCGGGGCGAGCTCTGCCGGCCCTTCAGATCGAGTCCTTTCAGATCGAGTCGGGCCAACAGGTGGGCCTACGGGGACCCTCCGGAGCAGGCAAGTCCACCTTTCTCAATCTGATCAGTGGCCTGTTGCGACCCAACCGAGGAACTGTACGCTGGGGGGAGCAGGAGCTGACTTATTTGAATGAACGTAACCGGGATCAGTGGCGGCGTCAGCATGTGGGCTTCATCTTTCAAGACTTTCATCTGATCACCGAGCTCTCAGCAGTGGATAATGTATTGCTGCCCCTCTGGTTCGATCACTGGCGATGTTCTCCGGCTCAACGCCAAAGAGCTCTGGATCTATTGGAGCAGGTGGGATTGCCGGATCCGGATCAATCTACGGCTACCCTGTCTCGGGGGCAGAAACAACGGGTGGCAGTGGCCCGAGCTTTGATCAACGATCCTCAGGTACTCCTGGCGGATGAGCCGACGGCTAGTTTGGATGCGGAGTCTGCGGGGGCGGTGATCGATCTGTTACTGCAATCGGCTCAGGATGGGGGACGAACCTTGATCGGGGTCTCCCATGATGATCAGTTTTTGAAACGTCTGGATCGAGTCCACGCTCTGAGCGGGGGTCAGTTTGATCCCACTTCCTTGGAGGTCCAACCATGAATCCCTTTGTTTTGATCAGCGCCATTCTGCGTCGCCATCGAGCCATCACGATCCTGTTTGTGTTGATCGTGTCTCTGTCTGTGGCTTTAGGGGTGGGGATCATCAGTCAGGAACGATCTCTACGTCAGGGGAGCGCGACGGCGGCGGAGAAGTTCGATCTAATCGTGGCGGCTCCGGGCAGTCAGGTGGATATCGTCCTCAGCACAGTCTATCTGCAGCCCAAGGCGGTGGAGTTATTAGAGGGGGAGCTGTTGGCGGAGCTGTTGGCGGAACCCCAAGCTGCTTTTGTGGCTCCGTTGGCCTTTGGGGACAACTATCAGGGCCTGCCAGTGGTGGGATCGAGCCCGGAATTCGTCACCTATTTGGCGGATGATCAGCTCTCCGGTCGGGTGTTTGAGGCCATCGATGAGGCGGTGATCGGGGTGGATGTGGATCTACAGATCGGGGAGACCTTTACCCCTACTCATGATCATGTGCGAGCGGTCAATCTGGATGTGGAGGAGAGATCCTTGGCGGAATCTGCTCGCAGTCATGCTGAGGCGATCACAGAGGTCGTGGGTCGTCTGCCCCGCACGGGAACCCCTTGGGATCGATCCCTGGTCACTCCTGTAGAGGCAGTTTGGGCGATCCACGATCTACCCACCGGTCATGATCCAGACGGATTCCGAGCGGATCAGATCGGTCCTCCCTTCGATCCTGAGTTTCTACCGGGGATCCCGGCGGTGATCGTTAAGCCTGACAGTGTGGCGGCGGCTTATGGGCTACGTAATCAGTATCGGACGGAGCGAACTATGGCATTCTTCCCAGCTGAGGTTTTGGTGCAGTTGTATGCTCTGATGGGGGATGCTCGGGCGATCCTGTCGATCCTGGCGCTGTTGACGCAGGTGTTGGTGTTACTGGGAATCTTTGCGGGGATCTTGGCTTTGGTGCAGCTGTTTCGGCGTCAGTTTGTGGTGTTGCGAGCCATTGGGGCACCCCGTCTGTACCTCTTCTCTGTACTTTGGGGCTATACCTCTGCGTTGGTGGTGAGTGGCGGTGTGATCGGTCTGGGTTTGGGCTGGGGGATCTCGGTGGTGTTGGCTCACTGGTTAGGCGCGAGAACGGGGATCGCCTTGCAAGCTGGGTTAGGAGGAGCAGAGCTGATCTCAGCCAGTGTTTTTGTGATCACGGGTTGCGGTTTGGCGTTGATCCCGGCAGCCCTGTTATATCGTCAACCTGTTGTTGAGGGACTCACTCAGCTCTAGAGCGTCGATTCAATAGTTCCAGATCCCTTGGCTTGTCTCCATAGGGCAAGACAAACAATGCGGCTAGAGATCTGGCAATAGCGATCTGCGTTCCACCAACCGGTTAGGACGATCGTTTCCAAGTGAAACCCGAGGAGCATGATAGTGATCACACCCTGTTCAAGATCTGAGTCCTCTTCTGCCTTCATGGACCCGACTCGATCCGTGCGGCTGATTGGAACACTTACACAAACGATCGTACAATCCCCTCATGGAGAACCAATCAATTCAGCTTTCCTCCGAAGTTAGCTGTTGGATCTGTTCCCGAGATAACCCTGTGAATTGGCAAATTTGAGCCAGATCCAGACCTGCTGCCAACATCTTGCGGGCCACTTCCTCCTTGCCTCGTTGTTCCCCCCGTTGTTCCCCGATCTCAATGCCCCGTTGCTCCCCCAGCCGCCGGGTTTTCTCTTCCCATTCTAGAAACACAGGTGATAAGTTCATAATCAACTCCCTCTCCTCTTCCGCCAACTCTTCCTGTTTCAGATCCACCAGGTACCGACTGTTACTCAAAAGCCTAACCACATTCTGCCTCATCTCCATTCAGTTTCTCTCTGAAGTTAGCCGTTGGATTGGCTCCCAGGATAACCTTGTAAA
>CAYSEO010000410.1:0-3912 GCA_964429885.1 uncultured bacterium | reverse complement strand
CTCAACCTTTCTTCTGCTTTGTCAATCTGATGGAGCCCCATCTGCCCTATTGGCCCCCACAACCGTTTATCGATCGTTTCGCCCCCTACTTTCGCCAGGATCGATCCGCTCGGGACTTTCTGCGCCGCTACAACAGTCAACCTTACCGCTGGATGGCTCCTCTAGAGCATCCCCTCACCCCCATGGAGTCTCAGGTATTGAGCGATATCTATGATGCTGAGGTGGCCTATCAGGATCAACAGCTAGGCCAGGTGTTTGAGACCTTGGCTCGGACGGGTCTGCAGGACAACACCCTGGTGGTGGTGGTGGCGGATCATGGGGAAGGATTGGGAGAGCATGAGTATGTGGGCCATGCCTTCGTAGTGTTTGAGGAGCTGGTGCGGGTGCCCCTGATCCTGCGCTATCCGGAGCGGTTCCCGGCGGGTTTACGGGTGCAGACCCCGATCTCGACCCGTCGTCTCTTCCATACGGTCTTGGAGATCGCGGGCTTTGTGCCGGCAGCCTCCCGTTCCATCCGCAAGACCCGGATCAGCCGTCAGGTGCGCCGTGAGATCGCTCGCCTGAGTTTGACTCAGACCGTACAGGGTCAGGATCCGGAGGCCGCAACCGTCTTAACGGAGGCCTTTCCCTCCCATATCTTGAACCGAGCCATCGAGAAGTGGTCTGCCGATCTGCTGGAGCGGCGGGGCTGTCGGATCACCCGTCGAGCCCTCTATCAGGGAGAACGCAAGTTGGTGGAACATGGTTCCCATCACAGCCTCTATGATCTCAATCAAGATCCCGATGAGCTCCAGGATCTCCTATCCAGGGAGGATCAGGTCAGGGAGCTGCACCAGTGTCTACAGGATCTGGTGCAACGAGCTGAGGCCAAGCGACCCCAAGGGTTTACAGGTCCCCGTCCCGTGGATCTCGACTCAGATCAAGATCTGGTTAAGCGGATGCAGGAGTTAGGTTACCTGGATTGATCAGAACCCCTTCAGAACCGCTGAGGATCCCACAGGACCTTCAGATTTTTCGGAAGAATATTTAGGATCCCTCGGGGGTGTGAGGTGGACGGTGTTCACCAAAGATATCGGGCTCCCGCTCCGCTTGGTGTTCCATCTCCGTCACATATCCACAATGGACTTCGGGAAAGGCATCACAGTAGCTGACATAGGGTTTGATATCCAGCACCGGGGTTTGATCCAACAGATCGATCCCTTCCACCTGTAGGATCAATCCCTCGATCCCGACCAACTTCAAGGCACTCAGGCCGATGGGATTGGGTCGATGAGGGGCACGAGTTGCCAGAGTTCCCCGTCGGATCTTGGGACCGCGAGGTGCGATCACCGTTGGATTCCAATGCTTATTGAGATGCAGCCAGCTGATCACCCAGATCCGCTCAAATCCTTCCAGATCTTGAAGGGCAATGGCAGGGATCCGCTCCGCAAACAGTTCGATCTGAGCTGGAGCCGGTTGGTAATCAGAGGGGGCTGATTGGAGCTGAGATTGACGGGGAGTGCCGTGACGTTCGGTGTAGGGAGAATGGATCACCCCGATCGGGCATAGGGTGATCTGCTGAGGAAAATCCACCGCCTGAATATAATCTTTGGGAGGGAATTTGGGCATGGGATCACCTCTCCGGCTTAAGCATAAGTATCCAGAGCAGGAGGTCGATCCTGACCCGTAACGTACCAGTTCATTAACCGATCCCACTCCATCTGAGCCAGACCATCCACCGCCCAATCAGCCCGCCGCTGCAGCATATGTAGAGGAAATAAAGTCGAGATACTCAACATGGGAATATGAACTGCCTGACCCGCCGCGATCCCGATGTAACTGGCCTCGATCCCTAAACATTCCGAGGGTTCTAAACCCAATCGCACCAATGCATGGCGATGGAGATCCGCTAGTCCTTGAGCAGAGGAATCGATCAAGACCTCCCCCGTCACCCGCACAGCAAACCGATCTCCCAACTGAGTTCTCGACAACAGATGATCCACCTCCCGCTCACTCACTCCACTCACCAAACCCAGCTGTAACCCCAAGCTCTCCACTTTCTCAATCGTCTCCACCAGATGAGAGATCAGCGGCAACCGAGTCAGAGACTGGATCTGATGCAAATAGATCTCCTGCTTACGAGCCAGCTTTTCCTGTAATTGCTCTGGCTGGAGAACCCGTCCCCGATCTCCCCACAGTTGTCGGATCCGATCCGCATCCGCCCGCCCCAGATACTGAAGCCGATAGGTCTCTCGATCCTGGAGATCAAGGGGCCTCAAATTATCCTCGATCAGCAACTGATTGATCGCCTCCGCATGGTAGGGCTCATCATTCACCACCACGCCGGTAAATCCCAGAAGTACTGCTCTTAGTGCCATAGGTCTCACTGTCATGGATTCTAGGGATCAAGAGTTAATGGGGTGGATATCGGTCAGTTGAGATCGATATCAATTCTATTCTTAATCTGCTGACTTCGATACGTCATAAAGTTCAGTCAAATGGCTTAAGGCTGACGGTAGATCGGTAGAGACTAGGGTATTCAGATCCGTACCTAGACTGGAGACCGGGCTGACGTAGGAGCCAGAGATGTAGCATTGGATCTGGCCCACCAGCACAACAGATTCCTCCTGATTTAGGGGATCAATGAGGGTGATATGAGGAGCGTCCTCCTGCTCAAGATTGGGCAGTTCCATCGGGTCCCCTTGGGAGATCAACACCTGAAAGACCACATCATATAGAATATCCTCCAACACCAGCTCTTGGTTGAGGACAGCATTGCCTCGATCGATGAGTAAGGTTATCTGATCGACACAGGGGAGCGTTCTTAAGGCTCCGATCACCTCAACCAATTCCTGAGCGATCTGCTCCACAGGCTGCTCCCAATCCGGTCGAACCAGAACATTAAAGCGCCTCAACCCCAGTCGTTCCCGCAGTTCCGCCTCCACCGATGTCTTGTTCACTTGTAAAATGGTATGGACATGAATGATCCGTTCATCGTAAGGATTGATTACATGTTTTATCTCTAGGATCCTAAAATCTCCTTTAAACCCATAACCCCGACACAGGTTAAACAGATAAGGGTAGTCAGAGCTGTAGTACATAAATGAGTTGATATTCCAGTAGCTCACATGGGTGGGATCCTGAAAGGCTCCCCGTCCGTCCGTTGAAGGAACCAGAATATCTACAGTGGCGCCTGGTTTACAGACCCGCCAGATCTCGTTCATGGTATGGATCCGGTCCGGTAGATGTTCGATAAGATCGTAAGCGCGGATCTGTTCTACGGTGCTGTCCGGAAAGGGAAAGGTCTGGTTTAGATCGGAGACGATATCTATACCAGGGGCCGGATAGACGTCTACCCCCAGAAATCCAGGCTTTTTCTGGAGCCCACATCCCAGATCAACCCAGATGGGTGCACTGCCCCACTGCTTGGCCTGGTATCGATAGATCAAAGGTTGGATCAGGGGCTGCAGAAACCAGGAGATCGGGCGGTTTTGGAGGAGAGAGAAACCGGATGCCGCGATCATCTCCTGATACTCCGAAGCCGCCAGACAACTTAAGCAGGTGGAGACCAGATCATCAGAATGAGTCAAAACCAGACCTGGGCTATAGATCGCTTCCAGAGCTCCCTCCTGGCTATACTCCGTGACCACACATCGCTGGTTCGCCAGTAAATAGGTGATCAGAGGGATATCCAATGAGCTAGCCTCGGCGGTGGGATCGAGCACGAGCAGGAGACGGGACTTACAGATCAGATAATCCCGTTGCCTACCATAAATTCCTAAAGATGACTCAGCGGTTATGCCCTGATCCCGAAGCTCCGATAGGATCCGCTGATATCGATCGGAGGGCTGTGTCGCGATCGAGGAATGACAGAGCAATACATCAATCGACTTATTGCTGATCTCAGGTAGGCGAGTGAGTTGAGGCACATAC
>CAYSEO010000409.1:0-3925 GCA_964429885.1 uncultured bacterium | reverse complement strand
GCCCCCCTGGCCGGGGGGGGGCGCGGGGGGCTGATCCACAGCCTGGTGACGCTATCAGTGTTTGCCGTGGGTCGCATGATCTCGGAGGCGATGGGGGTGCCGATGACCACTGCGGCTTTGGGAGATGTCTCGGGGCAGATGATGGAGATCCTGGGGTTCTCGTTGGAGATCGGTCTGTGGTTGGCGGGATTGGTGCTGTTGACGGCTCTGGCCGGATCGATCTTCCAAGGGCTGAGAGCAATAACTTCTCCCTGCAGTCTGGCGATCTTGATGACACTGTCGATCGTTGGTGTGGGTCTCAACCTGGGTTGGGAGGCGTGGAGCTGGAGTTGGTTGGCCTCGATGCTGTTGTTAATCACCGCTGTCAGTCTACCGATCTGGATGTACGAACAGGCTGAGCAACGGAATTGGGGACGGGGGTTGGCGATCCTGGTGGCCCTTCCCCTGGCTGTGTTAGGGATCGGAGTCGGATGGGGTCTTTGTCTGGGATTTGAGCAGGTGTTGCCGGGGATGACTTTTACCTTTGCCACACTGTTGGTGGGGGCTCCAGCCGTGATCGTGTTTGAGCTCTGTCAGCAGCAGGGGATCAGAGGGAGGGTAGCGGTGGCGTTCTCAGCAGCGGCCCTACTGATCCCAGCCATGGGCCTGGGGTTGGGCTTACTCTATCAAGGACAGGGCCTGATCTGGATCGAGCGATTGCTGTAGAGATCCACGATCTGATCCTTATCCCCCCCCTGGGGGTTCTCCGTAGATCAACTGTTCGGCCTGGTCCAGCCGGTTTATCTTTTCCCCCAATGTTCAGGGCTTTCTCCGATTCTTTCCTCGAGATTTCCCGGCACTATGGAGCTATAGAAAGGGAAGAATCGCCACGCCTATGCTGACCCGAGTCACCACCCACTCTGTCCTGACGATGCTCCAAAAGCAGGACCAAATCGTCTTCTCTCTCGATCATGATGAGTTTACCGTCGGTCGTTCCATCGAGGCCGATATCCATATCCCTCACCCCCAAGTCTCCCGTATCCAAGCGGTGATCCGTCGGGATCAAACGGGTCAGTACCACCTGATCGATGGGGATGGCAGCGGGTGCGGTAGCCGCAATGGTACCTATGTCAACTGGGAACGGATTCGACACCGGATCCTACAGGTTGGGGATGTGATCTGTTTCGGTAGCCCCACCGCTGTGGCCCAGTTCAACCACTCTGAGACGGCTCCTAAGCGACTGCGCCCGGAAACCCTGATCCAAAATACAGAGCATCTCTCCACCCAAGTGATCTGTGCTATCGAAAGCTAGAGCTAGGCAGCACCTTGATCCCGATCCAAGGGCTCTGTAGAGTGGGTAATCTGTATTGGGCTGTAATCCATGATTGATCTGACGGGGAAGAAAGCACTGGTGCTGGGGATCGCCAATGACCGGTCCATTGCTTGGGGGATCGCGAAACAGCTCCATGCCGCCGGAGCCAGCTTAGGGATCACCTATCTACCCGATGAGCGGGGCCGGTTTAAGAGCAAGGTGGAGGCCCTAGTCACTCCCCTCAATCCAGATTTTCTACTGCCCTGCGATGTCCAACAGGATCAACAGATCACTGATCTATTTGCCGCTGTGGGGGAGAAGTGGGGACAGATCGATTGTCTGGTTCACTGTCTGGCCTTTGTCAAGAAGGAGGAGTTGAGCGGCGACTTTACCGCCATCTCTCGGGAAGGGTTCTCCCTGGCCATGGATGTCAGCACCTTCTCCCTGGTCAGTCTCTGTCAGGGGGCCAAGCCCTTACTGCGGTCGGGAAGTAGCATCATCACCCTCACCTACCTGGGGGGCGTTAGAGTGGTGCCCAATTACAATATGGCGGCGGTGACTAAGGCGGGATTGGAGACCTGTGTGCGGTACCTGGCAGCAGAGCTCGGCCCTCAGGGGATCCGTATCAATGGCATCTCGGCGGGACCGATCCGTACCCTGGCCTCATCAGCGATCTCGGAGTTCCATGGCATGTTACGGGCGGTGGAGGAGAAGTCCCCGCTACGACGCAACATCGATCAGGTGGAGGTGGGTAACACCGCAGCCTTCTTGTGTAGCGAACTGGCCAGCGGCATCACCGGACAGATCCTTTATGTGGACAGTGGCTATAGCATCCTCGGCTATTGAGGGTGTTCTAGCTGGGGATTCCTCGCAGACCCCCTCCACATGGAAAACCCCCAGCCCAGGGCTAAGGGTCAATCATGAGGACATCACGGAGCGCTTATGATCTCTATGGTAACTCATCCTGGCGGGGTGCTCCAGTTCACACTGTAGTCAACGTTACTATTCCAATAGGTTAAGGACGGATTTCAAGGAAAAAAGTTAAGAATCAGGATCTCAAGAGGGGCTCTAGAGGACCTGACCCAAACCCAACTGGAGCAGATAACGATTGCGACCATTACTGATCCCGACTCCCTGAGGAGCGATCGAGGTCACTTGCCAGCCTGTCTGCACCGCATGACCCACAGGCACCTGTCTCACTACACCACCCACCAGGATCAAAGCTAGGGGATCTCCGGGTTCATGGACGATCCCGACCAATTTCATCTGGGGAGCGGAACGAGGCAGCGGTTGGGAGAGAGTGGGGGCAGAAACAGGCGCAGGAGCCGGAGTTGCAGAGGAGGAGGCTGTTGCCACAGGCCCAGAGGAAACAGAGCTTGACGATCCGGAGGAGGAGGGGACAGAGTTTGGAGTTCCAGATGGGGGTGCTGCCGTGGGGGGCTCCTGTTGCGGCTCTGCTGTTGCGACCTCAGCTGGATCTGCTGTCGAAACCTCAGCCCCTTGCTTATCACCCAACAGATCCATCTCAAACTGGGATAGATCCAGATCTGGTTCATCCTGAGGGAACCCCGTATCCGCGATCACCCCGGGATCGGAGTCAGTGGACATGGAAACAGAAGCGGGTTGGGGCTGACTGCTGATCCAGAAGGCCACCCCCGAGAGCACAGCGGCCACCATCATCGATCCCATCAATAGCCAACCTGGATACTGAGGTCGACGGGACCGTAGGGGTGGGCGAGCGGTGGCATAGGGATACTCATCCAACTCCAGTGGCTCCGGCAAGGGGTCAGACCCCAACGAGTTCTCTAGATCCGCGAACACCTGGTCGAGAACCTGGTCCACCTGATCCCCACTCTGGGAGTAGAGCGAGGTTGAGCTTGAGGAAGATTGTTGTGATGAGGGTGCAGGAATCTGGCCAGCCATCTCCCAAGTCCTATGCTGAACATCCACTAGACTCAGGCGGGCTCACGGTAGGGCTTGGGGCAGGTCAGATCAGATTCGGGTCAAGACACCAGATCCTTCAGATTCCTGCTGGATCGAGGCTGGATCTAGAGACGACGCATCTGAGGATACTCCACCAGCATCTCCTCGGCGGAGAGGGTATCTCCTTCCTGCTGAGGCGTCCACAGCACCTCCACTGCCACAATCCGCTCAGCCGGGATGGCTCCCAACTGCATCAGCACTTTCCGTAGTGTAGCCGCTGAGTCAACTACTGGTAGTGTACTCGATCCAGAATGAGACGCCACTAATAGTGTCACAACGATATACTCACCTGAGCCTTGTGCTTCGGTCTCCGTGATCGCCTGGCTGCCATTCCCTGCTTGCTCCCCGGTCAGCTGACCCTGCTGTTGATCCACATTGGTCAGGGTCTCAGCACTGAACTTACTGCGCTCCCGCAGAGAGTTTTGATAGAAGATCTGTTCAGCCTCAGACATGGAGGTCTGGCGGGATTCTGTCTGACCATACACCCAGTAGTCATCATGACGCACCAGGGTGAGGGTAACGTTTTGCAGGAGTTGGCTCAGACCTTTGGCCTCGCCGGTGTTGGCGGATTGAGCCAGATCATCGATCTCCTGTTGCAGGGAACGGGCACTGGAGAGCAGACCCACCTTGACCTCAGACAGCTGCACCTTG
>CAYSEO010000408.1:0-3955 GCA_964429885.1 uncultured bacterium | reverse complement strand
GCTGGCGATGTCTAAACCTCGGGCTAACAGCCGCTCTAGGGCGGGTCTGTATTTGAGGGGAACGTAGTAATCAATGTCCTGATTGAGACGGATGCAAGCACAGATGTCGGAGAGAGGCTCTGTGTGGAAGTGGGTTTCGATAGCGATGATCTGATCGATCACGAGGTTGACATCGTCGATCTTGAGGGTGGGGGGGAAGGTGGGAACAGTTCCTTGGTACATCTGTAGGTAACCATCCGCCATGATCAGGACCCGGTAGGCTAGATCCAGGGCCAGTTGTGGATCAAGGAGGCGATCTTGGGCGTGGGCTTCCAGGATCTCGTCGGCGAGCTGGCGGGTGAAGTGGATCTCTTCTGGGGTCATAATCGGGCTCCTGGGTTCTGTTGTAACCTTAGGCTGATGGACTTACGGAGGACCTTGGGCCGGTGCATGGGTGTTGCTTGACACACGAAGCCTTAAGATTGGCCAAGGCAAGTGCGCTTCTTTATCGTACGATCAAATAAGAACAAATCAGTATCAAGACAAGGGAGCAGAAAGTTATCAATCTGTAATGAAGAGGATCCCATATCTCAGGATTCATACTCAGGCGTAACTCTCCATACAGTATCGCGATGGGGGCTCCTAAAACTGCTAATACCCGGAACGGATCTAGGTCGATATCCGAACCCATTGGAAATAACTTGCTGCTTTTGGGCTTTCTTATCATGAAAAGATGATCTGGAGTCCAATGTCAGATGATTGAGATCCCGATCGGTCACTCTGATCAGAGTGTATCTTAAATCTGAATGGGGTCAGGTCGGGATCCACCTCCTGATCCACCGAGGAACAGATCAGGAATAAATAATTCGACAACATTGCTTTGACATGCACTGTCAGCCGGTAAAAGGGGATCCACCCGATCTGGGAGATATCTGGGCCTAACTCCCTTGTTCTAGATCTCGCAACTGCCGTCTCAGTTGTTCCAACTCCTGTTCTGCTTGCTCAGCTCTTAGTCGCTCTTGCTCAGCTTGTCTGGCTTCATATTCAGCCCTTGTGGGCACCTGCGTCCCATCAGGAGAGAAGAATCGGAGTTGACCCGCCGTGATCCCCAAATAGAGCTCCAGTTGCTCACTCCAACGCCATCCCTGCGAGTTGGGCTGAATCGGTTGATAAACCCCGTCAATCAGGCGTAATCCCTCGAACCTGCGCGCCGTCCAGGGATCGAACCAGAAATACTCTGGGGTTTGGAAAACATCTTGATAGAGTTGCCTTTTCTCATGACGATCCACACGGGAAGTGCTATCTGAAAGTAACTCGATGATCACGTTTGGAAATCGATACTGCTCTCGCCAGATCATCCAGCTTTTGCGAGGACGAGGATCCACCCCCAACACCACAAAGAAGTCCGGTCCCCGAAAGTCCCGTGTGATCCGTTGCTCTGGGCTGTAGAAGATCGTCAGGTTACCGGTCGCATAGAAATCACTTCGACTCCGCCACCACCAGTAGAGGCAGGCCAAGAGAAGTTCGATCTGTTGTCGGTGTAAATCGCTGTCCAACTCAGGCTCGTCGCTCTCCCACTCCTCATCTGCTAAGAGTTTACCGGGATCGAAGGGAGTTTGCTGCATTGGATCTGCTCCAGTAGGAGATTCAGAATCTAACATGGGGCGTACAGGATTTGAACCTGTGTAACACAAATTATGAGTTTGTTGCCTCAACCGCTCGGCCAACGCCCCTAGCTTAGACCCCTCCATTATCAACCACACCCCCAAGATCGACAAACCCCGCTGGGACCTTAAGACGCCTCGATCAGATCGGGACCCGCCTCCTGAGTCACCGAGGGGCGGATTAGGAGTAACACCCCAATGCCGGGCATGGCGCAGGCTACCGTCACCAGAAAGAAGGGCACCCACCCCAGCTGAGCCAGATATCCCGAGATCGTGCCGGAGAAGGTGCCACCGATGGCAAACAAGCTGGTGAGTAACGCGTATTGGGTGGCGCTATACTTTTTGTTACATAAACTCATCAAGAAGGCCAGGAAGGCTGTCGTACCCATGCCCCCCGTCAGGTTTTCCAGTAACATGGCCAACACCAACAGAGGGAAGCTCTGACCCGCCATCGCCAACAGTACAAATCCCAAGTTACTGAGCCCTTGCAAGCCCGCAAACACCAGCAAGGCCCGATGCACCCCCAGCCGATGCACCCCGATCCCACCCATGAAGCTGCCCACTAGAGTCGGCGGCAGACCCATCAACAGGCGCACCAAACCCAGATCACTTCGGGAGAACCCGATATCCAGGACAAACGGCGTCGTCATCTGTCCAGCCAGGGTATCAGCCAGCTTATAGAGGACAATGAATAGCAGGATCAGCAAGAACTGAGGGTGTTGAGTAAAGAAGGACCGAAAGGGATCGACCACTGCCTCTCTCAAGGTTTGGGGCCCCGTCAGATGTCCAGGGGGCTCCGGTGCCAGAAAGGAGACGATCACCCCCAGACCCATGAGCACAGCCATGCTGCTATATACCCCAGACCAGGGCAGGTAGTCAGATAGGATCAGAGCGACGGATCCGCCCATCAACAGGCCAATGCGATACCCCGTCACAAAGATCGCGACCCCAGCTCCGGTCTCCCGTTCCTCCAAGAGATCGGTGCGATAGGCATCCGCCGCGATATCCTGCGTTGCACCCAAAAATGCCACCACCAGAGCCACCAGAAACAGGGGACGACTCAGAGCCAAGAGCCAATCCGCTGCCCAGGGCAAGACCTCCCCCCAGCGATCGATCCCAATCGGCAGCACCTGATCGGGATCTTGAAACCCGAGGAGGCCAAGGCCCAATAACAGCAGGAGTTGTGTCAAGGCGATCCAGCCTCGGCGGCGGCTGCCCTGTAACCGTCCCGGTCCTGGGGGAGTGAATCGATCCAGCAGAGGCGACCAGAAAAACTTTAAGCCATAGGGCAGGTTGACCAGAGCAAATAGACCGATCACCACCGTACTGGCCCCCACATCCGTCAACCAGGCCGATAGGGTGGGATTGATCAACAGCAGAGGCAGACCCGAGGAGAATCCCAATAGGCTCAGTAGAACCATACGGGAGTTGGCATAGACCCTGATCGTCGATCGCAACGCCTCTTGCATCAGCACCCTCAATCCAGAACAGAAATGACTGTGGTTATCATCGCCTAGCTCTCGATCTCGTCAAGGTTAGATCCCGCTTAAGCCAGACTCCTACCCGAATCTAATCGAGTCTCAATGCGGTCCTGCACCTGACCCATCGGCGAAATTTTGCGTAGTCTATGGGGTGTGTGTCGGTGTGAGGTGATAATAATGTATCGATGGAGACGGCAAGGTCGCTGGATCTTGGCGATCACACCTATGGTGGCCCTTGGCATCTTGAACGGGGGACTGACCCTTTTATTCAGCTCTATGCCCTCCCTCTCCCAGGCTCAGGAATCCCGATCTCCGGAGAGGATCCCAGAGATCGCCGCAGCGACTGACTCCCTCCTGATGGCCTTTGTCAAGGATGATTCTGCCACCGACACTGGGTTGACTGTGATCCCATCTGAGCCAGTGGAGACCCCCGCTGGTTTTGTTCTCACCCGGCTAACCGCCAATAGCAACAGTGGGGTCAATATCCTGTTTGTGGAGAGTACAGAAGGCTTCTCGGTAGGGGACACGATCCAGATCAACCCAGGGGGACTCACCCAGGAGGAACGGGTGATCACGGCCCTGGATCCCTTTTTCACATTGAATCAAGCGGTCCTGTTCGATCATCGGATCGGAGAGCTGGTCGTTCAAACTGCCAGCGCTGGCCCCACGCCCACCCCAGGAGCACCCACCCCTGGGGTTCCGACGCCGCCTCCCGATCCCGCAAATCCTCTGCCAATTCGGGCAAGCCAGCCAACATCAGCAGCCCCTCCCGCCCTCTCTCGCTCGCCGTCTTCGCCCACAGCTCTTCCGTGATGAAGGGTCTAAACGGAT
>CAYSEO010000407.1:0-3997 GCA_964429885.1 uncultured bacterium | reverse complement strand
AGATATTCATGGGCACTATTGGGGCTGCCATGGACAAAGCAGAGATCCTCATGACGAAGACTATGAGGTAGCTGGGCTAAGAAATCTCGATTTTCAGAAGTGACCACTCGATTCGTCCATTCATGGGCGATCAGGCCGCGCCGCTCCGCCAGCAAAGAAGGATAGCTACAATCACAGGCATTGTGACCCTCAACGACATCCTCATCCCAACATCCAGCACAGGTGGGGATCTCCAGCTGTCGGATCCGTTCGATCACCTCATTGGGAAAGGGACCATATCCCACCAGATCGCCCACACAATAGATCTGATCAACGCCTTGCTCCCGGATATCTAGTAACACAGCATCTAAGGCAGGGAGATTGCCATGGATACAGGAGAGCACTGCTAATTTCATGCAGCAAACACTCCTTGATCGATCGCCTGCTTCACCTGGTGCTGATAGGCCAGAAGTGCTGCATCGGAAAGACAACAGTCTCGCAAGGTCTGTCCCAGGATCTGGGTGTCAAGGTCCTTACCCAGGATCTCCATGCCACTAAATCGCTCCGGTCTACCGTCCAAATGCCGAGAGCCCCTTAGAACATCAAAATCTTCCAGATTAGTCAAGGCATGGCCTGAAGTGTACTCACCATAAATGGCCTCTCCCTCCGGCATCTCAAAAATACCCTTGACTCGATAAATGTGACCATAAGCCCCCCTGATCAGCTCAAACCAGAAGGTCTCCAGACTGGCAGGATCCAGGACTTGACCGTTGAGAGGAGCACGCCATAGGTGGGGACGTAGCCAAGTCTCTGAGACCCCTCGTCCGACCACCAGGTCATCAGCCCACAAGTAGGACTCCGGCTCCGCTGAAGCTGAGGGGACCACACCGATCCAGGTGGGATCCAGATGCCCGAGGGTTTGCTGTAGTTCCACCGGATTGACAGCCCAGGGAACCTCCACCAGTAACGGTCGTTCAGAACCCGATGAGATCTCTTGCTCATCCAGGACCAGAGTCACCTGAGGAAACGCTTGCCGGAGGCACACGCCATCGATAGGCAGAGAGCCTGATCCGGCAACCCAGTAGAGCACCGGCTCAGGGTGAGTTTGCAGGTACTCACGGATCCAGGTGGTTTTACCCACCCCAGCCGGACCTGTAACAACGTGAACTGAAGACATCGCCTTGCTTGACTGGAATGATAATCATTATCAGTTTCCTGGGTAGTTTCGTCAAGATGGGCAGGGAACCTTTGCTACAGTTGAGATCCGCCTTGGAGTATGGGCCTATGCAAACCCTAGATCGGGAACAGAAGGGGGATCCTGTCCTGCACCTGTGGACGAGGGAAGAATATGATCAGATGGCGGAAGCAGGTCTATTTCTGAATAAACGAGTTCAGCTGGTCGAAGGACAGGTGGTAGAGATGAGTCTGATGAAGAGTACTCATGCTGCCGCGATCAACTTTACCGTTGAGGTCCTTAGGTCGGTTTTGCCCCCTGGCATGCACATTCGTGAACAACAACCTCTGGTTTTGAGTTCGATCTCAGAACCGGAACCGGATATTGCTGTCGTTTCTGGCACGATTCGAGACTATGTGCAGGACCATCCCATGACTGCACTCCTGCTGATCGAGATATCTGACACCACCTTGAAATTTGATCGTCAGGTGAAGGGGAGTTTGTATGCTCGTGCTGATCTACAGGATTACTGGATCGTGAATCTTGTTGATAGATGCTTAGAAGTGTATCGGTCTCCTCAGATAGATCCTGAAGCAACATATGGGTTTCGATATGGTGAATCAGTGATCTATGCTCTTGATCAGAGTATTACTCCCCTTGCTTTGCCTGACAAACCGATTTTAGTGTCCGATCTATTGCCTGAAACAGAATAGCTGCTCTGGCAACAAATTGGCCACAGGGATCGGTCTCATGGGGAATGTCATAGTTGAACGTCTCGGTGGCTGAATAGATCTGCTTTTCCTCATATTGAAACCCATAAGGTGCTTCTGAATCTGCACTCGCTCCTTAAGATCGCCGCCACCAGCTCGATTAAATGGGATCTCGACTCTAACCGGAGACATCTAGGTTTGTCTGCTCAGAGCAGAGTCATTGAACAGAGGGCTCAATCCTGGCTGTGCAGGGGATCTACAATACTCACAATATAATACTTCGATTCAGGCACTAGATATCTGATCTATCTTCCGATTTTTCTTGAGATTCTTCCGATCTAGGTTGACGGTAGCGGAACTCCAGATTCTTAAGCCTAAATCCTCCTGTCCTACTTCCATGCTCGAAACTTTCATAAAAGTCAAAGGCATTGAATCCAAAGACACAAAGCTTCTGGTTGGCTAGCTTCTCGAAATCAGTCACTGGTGGCATCTTGGCAAGGGACTCAATCATTTCTGTGGTTTCTCCGTCAGGGGACTCAAGGGGATGTTCGCTCCGATCTATCTGTAGAGCTGACCCATATGAACCTGCTGCAATATCGGCAATCGAGAGTAGTTCCTCCATCAGATCATTGGGATATTCCCCTTGAGAGGCATCAGCAAATGGGGTAGCGAAGCTAATGAGAGAAGCAGGTTTAAGACTGATATCACTCATGAGTGACTGGACGGAATCCAGCAAGATTCTTATCCTTTCAGGAGTATCAAAAATGGCGTCTTTGTCCATAATCCAAAGCAATCTATGATTTTCATTTAGATAAGGACGGAGGACTGGCAAGAAACATAATGATTTTATCATTCTCTCGTAGATCTCTATTTTGTCCCATAAGCCGAAAGATGCTAGCTCTTGTTTGTATTCCTTCTTGGTTTCTATATTAAGGGCTTGATTCCGGGGAGAAGCCTTGTCAAAAGCTAAGACATAGATCAATCCAGGGTGATGTGCTATAGTGCTAATCCACTCAGGGAAAGCGGCTTTTCTTTTATTGTGTTTGCGTTTCTTATACTGGATGTAGCTTTCATGAAGCCCATATCCCGATCTCACTTCTTTTAGACTGTGGTTAAGTCTTTTCGCGATCGCAAGACTGGTCAAGTAATAACCAAAGGTTTCATACTGCGCATTGTCTGGACCGATATCAACAAAGACAACGATGGTGCGATCATCATCTTTTGTAAGTTCGTTGATATTAGCGAAAGGAAATCTAGCGTTTTGTAATTGATCTAAGATGTATGGATCGATCTTGATCACACTCACAGTTTCGATCTGAGATTCATCTACCTCGACAGTATTACCTTCGATCTCCAAAGTATAACCATCCTCGCGTCCTTCCCCCATAGGATAGTGTTCGACAATGTAACCCAGCTGGCCTTCTCGCAGATTTCGCTCTGGAAGATCGACTTTCAATGCTGCTTGGGTGTAGAGGGGAAATGACATGATCTAGTCTCCTATCTTGTGATTATTTTTCTGGTACCAAGGTGACGAGTCGAGTCACTTCGTCATCCTGTATCCAAATTGTTTTGACTTGCAGTGAGGTGTTGTTGGGACCTGTCAGTGTTCCGATGATCTGATACTTCTGCCCATGTTTTGTATTCTCGATCGGCTTTGCTTTCAAGGGAAGGATCTGATTCCTCAGATCACGTTCTAGCTGCTGCCAGTTACCTCGCTCATAGCCTGCCATCGAGAGGAACTTTGACTTGTCATCCTTTGGGAGTGGGGTCAGTAGATAATCTCTGAGTTTAGCCGCTGCGATGGTGCTGTCAGCGGGGAGGTAGACCATGAACTATTCTAGAACTCCGTGCCATCCTGATCGGACTGATATTACGATGCCTCATCCTTTCTTCCTCCGCCTTAGTGGATGGTATCTGTTGGGAACTCATGCCATTTTATCGAGTTAGCCATGGAGATGACGAGTGATCTGACTGGACTGGGTGCTCTTCTTGGATCGACCAAACCCTTGCCCACGCAGATTCCTTTTCCAGATCAGCACCTCGCCTGCTGCCCCTCCAGCAGCCAATAATTGTCCTTGAGGATCCCAACTCAGACAGGAAAACCCCTGTTCCACCCCCTCCATGATCTGGGCCA
>CAYSEO010000406.1:0-4010 GCA_964429885.1 uncultured bacterium | reverse complement strand
TTTGGTTCTTAGCCTACCATGCTCGCTATCGTTTCACCGATCAGATCGAGACGTCAGACACAGATGTCTATACCATCTATGTGATCGCAGATTTCCTACACCAGCTCAAACGGGAAGAACAAAGGGGGGTGTTGCTCCACGAAGTTCTCCATGCCGCCCTCAAACATGTTTCGAGAAGACGGGAAAGGAACCCTGAGGTATGGAATATCGCTGCAGACATAGTCGTCAATGGTATTTTGGCTGCACAAAAGGAGTTGGCCTTAACCAAGGGAGCCATCAGAGATCCTGAGCTGGAGAAGTACAGCGTTGAGGAGATCTATACCCTCCTGTTGAACCAACCCCGGCCCTTGTTACGATTTCCCGATTTAATATCCTCTCTGGAGGGCGCACCGACTGTAGATATTCCAGAACTGGAGGAGTATTGGACCCGAATCGTTGAGAAAGCTCGTTGGTTAAAGCCAGGCTCGATTCCAGCCGGAATGGCTAGGGCCTATGGAGAGATTACAGGACCTCAAGTGGATTGGAGAACTGCGTTGTGGCAGTTTTTGACCCCTATACCCATTGACTACCAGGAGTTTGATCGACGTTTCATCTATCAGGGACTCTACTTAGAAACCCTATCGGGTCAATCTGCAACTATCTACGTCTGCATCGATACCAGTGGATCCATTAATAAGCAACAGCTGACCCTATTTATGACAGAGCTAAAAGGGATCCTGAGAGCTTACCCCCACCTCAAAGGTAACCTCTACTTTGTGGATGCTCGTCTTCATGGACCCTATCCTTTGGACAGTTCTTCCACAGAGTTGCCCGATCCAGTAGGTGGAGGGGGTACAAACTTCATTCCTTTTTTCGAGGCTGTCGAAGCGGAGTCGTCCGCAAGAGATCTAGCCGTTTACCTGACGGATGGGTACGGGTATTTCCCTTCCGAGCCTCCTTCTCTTTCCACCCTCTGGGTAGTGAGTTCGGGAGGACAAAAGCTTGAGCACTTTCCCTTTGGAGAGTGTGTAAGACTATCGTGTTGATCTTGTTCCAATTCGGGTTGATGATATGATCACTCCAGGCAGAGGATTATACCTAGCTTAGTTCTCCAACACATAGATCAGGAACAGGGCTCAGTAGATCATCTCCATCACAGTCTCGCGGGGATGTAGCGTATCGGCTGGGCAACGATCGGAGATACATCCCCTACATCCCTCCAAAAGCGACAAGCCGTGAACAAACAGGATTGAATCAGCTCAGGGATCTTGTTCTTCATCCCCATTCAACATCCTTAATATTCCTAGCGTGCTATGAATACAGGTAGTGATTAGCCTAACTGGAGGCACTTCCTCCATTCCTGCCGAAGTATTCTGACTCTCCGGAGATATCGATCATGGCCACCCATCGGGAGATCGGCACTACGATGGAGAAGGCTACGCGAGAGCAGCTGCACCAAGTCTGTAAACATCTGAGATTCAGCCCATCCAATAGGACTTCGGTAGAGAAGCTCAAACAGTTGATCCGAGACTGGCGACCCCAGTAAGAGTCTTGAGATTCTCCTTGATACGCGATGGAGAGCACTCCAGAACAAGTAAATTAGGCAGTCTTTGAGAATCATGAACTACGCGTACACCATCATTATCCAATGGTCTCAAGAGGATCAGTGTTACGTGGTCAGTTTGCCGGAAGACCTTCCCGTCCCCATCACCTTCAAGGGAGATAGCCCTTGCTGGCGTTTTGAACAGAAGTCTTCTGTCAGTGAGGCTTGAGGTTCAACAGGAATCTCAACCAACGCTCACAGCTTTCCGGCGAAGCCAAGATGGGTTCAGGTGTATCGACTTTGTTTCTACTCCTGCTATGCTGAAGCTGCAGTCGATCTGCGAAATCCCATGTCCTTCACCATCACCAAGTGGGGCAACAGTCTCGCTATCCGCATCCCCAAATTTCTTACCGAGCAACTGGATCTCAAGGAGGGCTCCCAGGTGGATCTGGAACTGGTGGCGGATGCCATCGTGATCCGTCCGACTCGCCGTAAGAAGTACACCCTGGAAGAATTGTTGGAGGGGATGACTCCTAACCAGGCTCATTCCGAGATCTCGACGGGAAGTCCAGTGGGTGAGGAGCTCTGGTGAGGTGAGTTACGTTCCCGAGCGAGGCGACATCATCTTCATCAACTTTGACCCTCAAGCCGGATCCGAACAAGCAGGAAGACGACCGGCTTTGGTCATCTCTCCAGGAGCATACAACCAGATCTCAAGTCTGGTGTTCATCTGCCCCATCACAAGTCATCAGAAAGGATGGCGGTTTGAGGTGCCACTGCCTGCAGGAATGAAGACCTATCTCAGATCTTGCACCAAAGAGTAGGGGAGTGGCAGAACAGGGATGCGACAAGTCGCCGCTACGCGAACACGACTTCTCTGAACACCAATCCCCATGCCAGCTATTCTGACTCAAGCCCAGGCCCTTGTCGCCTTGCTCCTCAACTTGATGCCCACCGATGATCAGCGGGATAACCTCCAAGCTCTCCTCGCTTTGTTCCTGCAGGCGCGAGGCTATCCCTTACCTCAACACTCGACAACCAAGTCCCCATCTGCCTTGAGCCGCTTCCTCAACCATTACTCCTGGCCGACCCGGCAAGTGATCCGCTCCGTCCGTAACCATCTCCTTGAGCAGCTATTGACTCACCGTCCCCGTGGCCGTCGCCCTCATCTGCAAGTGATCCTCGACCTCACCTGTCTGGAAAAGTCTGGCAAGTTCAAAATCGCGCTCCCTGACCTGGTGCGAGTCTTTCACGGCAAACGCGGCTTGCAGGTGGTCATCCTTTACCTGGTGGTGGGAGTGTGGCGTTGTCCCAAGTGCTACGCACCGCTACGCGAAGGGGATTGCGCGTCTACCGTGGTCGTGGCACTGCCACTCCGGAGCAGCTGGCTTTGAGATTGTTGCGCACTCTCCCTAAATCCTTGACCAGTCACTTTGAGGTGATGGTCCTCGCAGATTCTGCTTTTGGTAGAATCGAGTTTCTCAAGGGAGTACGGCAATTAGGTCTGCATACCCTGGTGGGAGCCAGCAAAAGGCGATGTCTCCAGGATGGTCGCTGTCTCAATCACCTAGCCCACCACGGATCCCAGGTGAAGTTAAAGGGTTGGGACCAGTGGGTCTGGGTAGCCTGGTACTGGCTGAGACAATCCGACGGTCGGGTACTGAAGCGTTTTGTTCTGTGTACACGCCGACTCAAGGGCAGCACCCTCCTGTGGTGGGGGAAGCGGCGTTGGCAAATCGAAGGATGGTTCAAAGTAGCCAAGCACCGTTTTGGTCTGGACCGTTTTGGCCAATCCACTCAGCTGGGAGTGTATCGCTGGCTAGTCCTAAGTTTCATTGCCTTTGTCTTAGCAATGTGGGGATGTTTACTGCTGGAGATGACGACAATTCCAGACTGGGGAGAGGCAGCGGCAGCAGCGCTAGAGCACTTCTTTCCCCTGGTAGCCCTGACCATCTTGGTCCATGACATTGAGCGATTACGACCCCTGGCCCGACAACATGGATTGGATATTCAAATCTGCTGCTGCAAGATCTGAGCTATGGAATTGTATTAGCCGACCCACTCAAGAGTTTGGATTGGCGTCAGAGACAAGCGGGGTTTGTGGAAAAGGCTCCCCAAGAGGTGATCGATGAGGTCCTGGCCCGGCTGGAGCCGTTAGTCACCTAAGCCTTTACCGTGAGTTGAGGAACTCGTATCAAGTTCTCCCAGGTTTGCACACCAACGTTCGCGCCAGCGGCGCCTTGGCGCATCCCATCCACAACCAGATCGTGATCGTGCTGGAAGCGTCGCACCTGTCTCTCGGTCTGGGGACCATACCAGCCATCCACCACCAAAGGATCCGAGGGGTAGATCTGGTTCAGAGCTTTCTGTACAGCTACCACATCTGGACCGGAGAGCATGGGAGACTGAACTCGGAGGATCCGTGACAGTTGTCCAGACTTGCTCACCATAAGGATCTCCTTAGCCCGGTGCAGATACTTGGCCCGGT
>CAYSEO010000405.1:0-4038 GCA_964429885.1 uncultured bacterium | reverse complement strand
GAGTGGGTGGGTTGGCCGTGGGTTGCGGATTGGCCGGCCGAGGTTGAGCAGCGGGTTGGGTCTGGGGTTGTGCAGGCTGAGGTTGAGCAGCGGGTTGAGACTGAGGGTAGGCCGTGGGGGTCAGGCTCGGAGATCCGGGTGGGCTAGCGGTCGCGGCTGCTGGGGGCTGAGTGCCATATCCCGATCCCATCGGTACGAAGACTGCACCCTGAGGGATCCGGATACTCTCCTCCAACAGCTCGCTCATGATCTGCATGTCGGCGGGGCGCTTGTCGGGGGTCTTCTCTAGGCAAGACAGCTCCTCAGCCTCCAGAGCCGGTGGGATCTCGTTTTGTGGGGAGGGGCAGGCTTCAATGAACGGACGGATCGGTTGATAGTTATGGGCCTCATACCAGCCCGGAAACGTGTTGGTCTCTGGGAATAACGGGCAATCACCGGTCAACATCTCATACATCACCGCCCCTAGGGAGTAGATATCCGAGCGGGCATCTAAGGCTTTACCTCGCAGCTGCTCTGGGGAGGCGTACTGCAGGGTGCCGATGAAGCCCACCAACTGGGTGCCGTAGGTAACCGTAATGTCACTCAAGGTCTTAGAGATCCCAAAGTCCAGGACCCGCACCGTCTCCCCCAACATTGGATCCTGCAGCACAAAAATGTTGCTGGGCTTGACATCCCGATGCACGATCCCTCGGATCGTATGGGTCTCCAGCTGCACCTCAAAACAATGGGCGTAATGTAGGCCAGAACACACTTGTTTGATCAGGTGAACGGCTCTGCGGGGCTCGATACTGCCCTCCGCATAGATCAGATCGGAAAGACCTGTGCCCACCAGGGGAGGTGCCCCCAAGAATTCCATCACCAGATAGGGCTGATTGTTATCCACACCACTATCCAACACAGTCACAATGGAAGGGTGTTCCCCCAAACGAGCTGTCGTCCACACCTCCTGATTAAATCGACCAAACAGCTCCTGGCGGGCCTTCGAATCCCCTCCAAAGCTGGATCGCAGCAGCTTGATCGCGACAGGCTTATCGGCGTGCTTGGTGTCCACAGCCTTGAAGACATCGCCACCGCCGCCCCCTCCGATGTACTCAATCAGTCGGAACCGCTGGTCGACGAGGTCGTTGATCTGACGTTCGCTTTGCATCACTGGACGAGGGGTGAGTTGTTTGTTGAGTTACGGCTTGCTGGAGTCGTGGATAACATTGGTAGGGATCAGCTAAGAGGGAATCGCCCACAGATCACAGTATAGAAACAGAAGGGAGGATCTCGTAAACGCAGCCAATCGTTGATCGTAACGGTATTGTAATTCTTCTCCCAATGATGTGCTATCTTGTGCGTTGCGGTCAATGATGGGGACAGGAGCTGGAATCTGCCCAGTTGAGCGGTCCAGTTGAGCGGTTTGACCTCAGACATCACTTATAAAGTTCTTACTCAATTTTCAGAATCGGGGAAGGGGTCTGATCCCACCGGTGTTGCCAGAGGTCTTGTTCCACAGGGTTCTGGCATCATATCTTGGGTCAGGATGGGGCGGTGAGTCATGAGTGGGTCCCCTCCTCCTCAGATCTGGACTACCCAGGGGGGTCGGTTGGAGTGCTACCCTACCGGTGGCTATCTCAGGGGCTGACCCCAACCCCATTGTGCTGCCCCCCACTGTGTTCTCGACACCCTAGGTTCTGATCTTATGGATGCTGCCGAAACCCCGATCCAAGAAGTTACCTCCGCATGGCAACAGCTCAAAAACCGCGAGATCACCTGTGATGAGGCCTTGCGGCTACTGGTTGACGAAGATAGTAACCTCAATCTGGAACTGCTGGACGAGGATCTGACCTTCCGCTTCTTTCGGGAGACTCCGGAAGGAGAATCGATGCCCCCGGTGATCCCGCTGTTGTTGTGGCGGGCCTGTTATTACCTGGCTTCTCCGAAGGAGCTGGCGCCGGAGGAGATGCAATCCCTGGAGGATCGGCTGCACACCGATGTCAAGGTCTTATCGGTCAATGCTCAGAGCTATCGGGCCTGGTTCCGGCAGCAGCATATGCCCGATCACAGCACCATTGTGGGCTCCAGGGTCAGCATTGATCCTCTGACGGGTCAGTTTGAGGAGCAGGATATCTCGGAGGTGGCGGATTTTCTCTCCCAGGCCTCCAGTCAGTCCCATCGGATCAATGCCATCATCTCGGGTGCTCTTCAGAGTCGGGCCTCGGATATTCACCTAGAACCCGCCCAGGAGGGTCTGCGGGTGCGCTATCGCATCGACGGGATCATGCGCAATATCACCACATTGGATCCGGACGTCAGCCGCTCGGTGGTGGTGGCCATCAAAGTGATGGCGGATATGGATATTGCCGAGAGTCGGGCACCCCAGGACGGTCGGATCGGTAAGAACTATATGTCGGGCCAGGACATGTTGATGGATCTGGACCTGCGGGTTAGCACCCTGCCCTGTGTGGGGGGGGAGAAGGTGGTGATCCGACTGTTGAAGCGGGAACGCAATGCTTATACAGATATCTCTGGGATCGGCTTCACCAAACGCAGCCTGGCCACCTTTCAGAAATGGCTCCAGCAGCCCCAAGGACTGATCATTATCACGGGTCCCACGGGATCGGGGAAGACCAGTACCCTGTACACCAGTCTACGCTCGGTGGCCACAGAACATGTCAACGTGGTCACCGTTGAGGATCCAGTGGAGTATGTGTTGCCTAACATTACCCAAACCCAGGTGAATGATAAGGCGGGCATGACCTTCGCAGCGGGTCTGCGGGCCATCCTGCGTCAGGATCCGGACATCATCATGGTGGGGGAGATCCGGGACCAACAGACGGCGGAGACGGTGGTGCGGGCGGCCCTGACCGGTCACCTGGTGTTTACGACCATGCACACCAACGATGCCTTGAGCACGGTGCCTCGTCTGCGAGATCTGGGACCGGATCCGGGCTTGATGGCGGATGCGCTGTTGGGGATCATCGCCCAACGTCTGGTGCGGAAGAACTGTCCCCATTGTTCTGAACCCTACGAGCCCACGGATGAGGACTTTGAGGTCCTGGGTCTCCGACGGGGGGAATTGCCTACTGATGGCTGGCGTAAGGGCAAGGGATGTGTGAAATGCTTTAACTCCGGTTACCTGGGCCGCTCAGCCGTGATCGAGATCTTGGATATGAACCCCAAGGTACGGCGGCTGATCCAGGAGGGACACATGATGGAGCTGACCCAGTACATCAACAAGATCCCCTTCCAATCCTTCCGGATCGCGGCCCTGGACAAGATCGCCAAGGGAGAGACCACCACGGAGGAAGTGCGCCGAGTTCTGCCGGGCAACGCCCTTAATCCTTTGCCCCAGGAGGAATTCTCACCCCTCTCCCAACCCCCCACCTACATGCAGCAGCCGGCCACAGCTCCCAACGGCATATACAACCGGCCCACCGTCTACGATCCTGCCACCACCGGCCAGGGTTATCGTCAGGGAGCCTACGATCCCCGTCGAGCCCAGATGGATCCGAGGATGACCTATGGTGGTGGCTATCCCCCTCCGGGTTACCCCCAGGCAGGGGCCCAACGGACAGTCTACGACGGGACCCAGATCCATCCCTCGCAGCCCCCCAGTGCTCCCACTCGCTATGACGGGGCTCCGACGTACATGGGGCAGGGGCATCAACACCCCCCCAGTGCTCCCACTCGCTATGACAGAACCCCAACGCATATGGGGCAACAGCAACCGCCTCAGCCCCCTAGCCCTCCCACTCGCTACGACTCCAGTCAGACATATATGGGACAGCAGCAGCCTCCGAGTCCCCCAACCCATTACGACAGCCATACCCAAACTGGGACAGGGGGTCCGACACCCCCCAGCCCACCCACTCGTTATGATAGTGACACTCAGATCGGGACAGGCTCCCCTCCCACTGGCTACGAGGGATCTCCTGCGAGCGGGAACGGTTTTCCGACTCAACCTCCCAGCGCCCCAACGATCCAGGATGGAACTCAACTCTACGAGCCCCCCACTCCACCTCAGCCCGACACGATCCAGCAAGGAACTCAGCT
>CAYSEO010000404.1:0-4052 GCA_964429885.1 uncultured bacterium | reverse complement strand
GCGCCCGCCCCCAAAAGCCCGCCTCCTGTAGCTCCGGCAAATTATCCCGCCGAGGCGGATCCTCTTGATCTCGATCGATCTCCCGAACTGTTAACAAGGGCTGATCTTCTCTGATCTGATAGAGAGTAGGCAGAAACCAATCCTGTAACTTCAACGTGATCGTCCCCGACTCCCCCCGTTGTCGCTGACCCCGCTCTTGATCGAGATACAATCCTCGCCGCGCCCCCTCCAAAGCCTCCCCAGGCCCCAACCCTTGCCCCAACCCCTTGTAAAACTCCCGAAACAAAGCCCAAGCCGTCACCGGCAACACCGAATAGCTCATCGCCACCACCGAAGGGATCCCCGTGCAAGTCAACCGCGCGGCCACCGAGCCGAACGGATCCTTTCCTGCAGTAGCTGTCTGACAAGCCGACAACACCACCAACCCAATCCGCTGCCGATTCAAGAGATCCCCCATCGTCTCCGCCGACACCAACGCCTCTTGCCCCTGCTCATCCTCAAACAACAGATACCCCACATTCTCCTGGGATCCCTCGGGTCCTTTCATCGCCCCCGGATCGGATCCTTTCGCCTTCTCATGCCATCGTCCATCCGGATCAAACACCCCATGCCCATCAAAATGCAGAATATCCACCCCCGGCAGACTAGGATTCGCCAATCGCTTACTCAGATCCTGTAACGTGGCCGGACGCAGAAACTCCACCACCACCCGCTCAGGAGCCTCCAGATCCACCGCATCCAACAGCCCGATCGCCTCCGCCCGAGGATCGATAAACGAAGCCCCGTCAGGCCGACTGATCACCATCAACACCCGCACCTGATCCTTGGGCTGCACCCGAAAGACCCGACATCCTCCAGTAGATCCAGCCCAGCGCCGCCGGATCGTCACCTGAGGCTGCTCATGTACCAAATAAGTTCCTTTGGGATCCCGCAACAACTCCCAGGGCAACGACAAGACCGCCGGATGATTGGCACTCAAGGTCAGGATCCGTCTCTCCTCACAATCCTGAAACCGATTAAAGATCCGAGCCGCCTCTCGATCCCCAAACACCGACTCAAACAGAGCCGCTCCCCACTCAGGCAACCGAGCTACGATCCGCTCCGCCCGCCGGTCATCCATCTCCGTGGTGTACTTAGCCGCATACACCTCTAGATACCAACGGATCTCCTCTAGATCTTCAGAAACCAAGGGGGAGTCAAACGGAATCGGATCCGTCTCCTCCTCTCCCAGCTTGATCACCAGTTGGTCAGAACTTGTGAAGTAGATAACCAATTCTATTCCAGCCACAGCCCTCCTTGCTCGATTACCCCTTACTTAGTTTTTAGATTCCTCAGTGAAGGATCTCCGCTGTAAAACATGCTCGTTGGTTGAAGTATCCCACTTGTACTCGGCATCCAACACAACAGTCTTCGTTTCAGTCTCGAACTCCAAGCGTTGTCTAATCACCTGAGGCGGAGAATCATCTGGAAAAGAGTAGCCCGCCATATCTATTATTGCACTTGTCTCCTGACCGATCGATCGTGCAACCATGTTAGCATGACCTTCCTCCTGAACAAGACGGGCACCTGTTTCCGCATCGGACCTAAGGAAACGCGCAACATAGGGGCTAACTGTCTTGTAGACTGCGATCCCTATCTGGCCAAGAAACGCAGTAATGATGGGCGTTGCAAGGAATGCTAGAACGACGATGACCGTCGAGCCCGATCGAACCTCAATGGTTTCTGGATGGAAGTCTGCCAGCTGACTACGGAACTCCGACTCAATGCTCGCCTTAGCTTCTGGGGACAGTTCAGAGTCAATTGTGAGCATCAGCTGAAACCTCAACGAAGTCTCTTTCGGTGCTAACTCATTCACTTTACCTGCTTCCATTAATCGACAAGACTACACGCTGATAGTAACCGAGCTTGAGGTTGATGACCAGATCTCAGGTCGGATCCCAGGTCATCTCTGGATCGAGAGGAAAGATGGGGCGCTTGAGCTGGTGGTAGCTGAAGGTGCTGAAGTTGGGGCTGGAGAGTCCAGGGGAGTCCACCTCTACGATCTCGGCGGCGATGGGGGTAAAGGCGGCTCGGTAGTGAACGGAGGATTTGACCACGATGATCTGTTGCTCGGTGGGCTCGATCCCTTGACTGCGCAACATCTCCAGACAAAGGGGTTGGGTGCGATAGGTGGTGGTGATCACTTGTACGGATCCACCCTTCTCTCCAGGGATCTCCAAAACAGCTGTAGGTCCTAATCGCACTGTGGTGCCTGTCAGCATCGGACCTTTGATCACAAACTCCCCATCGGTGAGGCGGATCACTTTGGCAGTGACGGGTAAGGGGGATCCATGAAAGGGATCGATCTTGCCTCCGAGCTTGACGGAGATCGTAGATCCGACTCCGGCTTGGATCGCCTCCTGAACAACTTCCGGATCGTTGATCGGCACCACCACGGCTCGCTTTGCTCCTAATCTCAACAGAGATTCCAATACCGTTGTTCCATCAGCCGGTGTGCCTGCACCCGAGTTATCCCCGATGTCTGCTAACACGATCGGCCCCTGTTTGGCTTGCATGGCATTGAGAATGGCCTGATCAATAGGAACAGGATGAACGATGAAATCCTCTCGATGATCCCAAACATAACGGGCCAATCGTTCTGCAGCAGATCGAGCCTGCTCCAGGTTGTTCTCCGTGGTGACGATCAAGGTAAAGCTGGTGTGGGGAATATCAGCGAAGGGAAACCCACAGAGATAGCTAACGTTCAAAACTCCCTGTTCCTGTTCCAGATCATGGGCTAGATGTTTGAGACTCAGCATCGGTTCTGCATGGGTGTACTGCCGCTGCATCCCCGCCAATAGAGGCACATGGATCCCATAAGGAGTCGGTCGGATCCCACTGCGCACGATCCGGGCCATCAGTAACCCGGCCTCATAGCCTCGCTCATAGATATCCGTGTGGGGGTACTCATCATAGGCAATACAGATCGTGGCCAGATTGACCAGCTCCTGAGTGATATTGCCATGTAGATCCAGCTCCACAAGAATTGGGAGATCGGGACCCACCAACTCTCGCACCCGTTTAACTGTTGTACTCTCCGCATCCGGATCTCCCTCCGATACCATGGCTCCATGCAAACTGAGGAGAAGGCCATCGATCGGTCCCTCCGCCAACACCCCTTTGATCCCTTGGATTAAGTGATCGTTCAGAGTCTTTGCTGTCCCTGCTGGCACGATCCCCCCCGGCATAGCCCAGGCGGTAAACGTAGGAGCCACCTGAAAATCCGCATCCCGAGCCGCATCAATAAACCCTCCAAAAGCGGTGCCAGTGCCGGTGTAGGTGTCGATCACCGCCGAACCAAAACACATCTCTCGCCGTTTGAATTCCTCCAAATCCGTCGGCTCCACGGAGAAGGTGCTGGTCTCATGTAGGATCCCACCGATAGCGATGCGCATAGAAGTCTCTCCCATTGGGTCTCAGCCTGATAACCTGATTTTGTCTGGCGAGGATCACAGGTATCCCCTGGCCAGAGCATTTGACTTCGATCCCCTGCCTCGTTAACCTCAAGGTTGATGGATCCTATGATCAATAACGAGGGATCTCCGTAACATAGGATTCTAAACCCACCCATTGGCGATCAGGGACAACCACGGATGGCAAGTGTTACCTACGATCATGTCACGAAACGGTATGGCGAGACTCTGGCGGTGGAGGATCTCAATATCGAGGTGGAGGATGGGGAGTTTCTAGTGTTCGTCGGGCCTTCGGGGTGCGGTAAGACCACTTCTCTGCGCATGTTGGCGGGGCTGGAGGAGATCTCGGAAGGCGGGATCTACATTGGGGATCGGCAGGTGAATCGGGTGCCTCCTAAGGATCGAGATATCGCCATGGTGTTTCAGTCCTATGCCCTCTACCCTCATATGTCCGTGGGGGAGAATATGGCCTTTGGCTTGAAGCTGCGGGGGATGCCCAAGGCAGAGATCGAGAATCGGGTCAGGGGGGCGGCGAAACGGTTAGGGATCGATCATCTGTTGGATCGTAATCCCAAGGAGCTTTCGGGGGGACACGGCAGG
>CAYSEO010000403.1:0-4060 GCA_964429885.1 uncultured bacterium | reverse complement strand
CAACTGGCCCACTGCCATCTGCTCGGTGTGGATCTATCCGGAGCTCAATTGGAAAAAGCCGATCTCTCCCAGGCCAACCTGCGGGGGGCAACCCTAACCGGGGCTGATCTCAGGTGGGCTCAGCTGCGGGCGATCCTGCAGGGGGTGGACCTGACCGGGGCTCGGCTGCAGTCTGCCGATGGCCGCAATGCAGACCTGAGGGGGGCGATCCTGTTGGAGGTGGAGGCCCCTGAGGTGAGCTTCGCGGGCGCCTTTATGACCGGGGCGATCCTCAGTCAGGGCAATTGGATGGGAGCGGATCTGCGGGGGGCGGATCTGCGAGGGGCCAGTCTAGCGCGGGCCAATCTGGTGCAGGCGGATCTGGCCTCTGCTAATCTCTCTGGAGCGGATCTGACCCAGGCGGATCTAGAGGAAGCCAATCTGCAGGGGGCGATCTTGAGAGGGGCGAATCTATCCCAGGCCAATCTACTCTGTGCCTTGACGGAGGGAGCCATCCTAGACGGGGCGATCCTGGAGGGAGCCTGCTGGGTGGGAACGCCTTTGGAGGGAAGCCTTGTTACATCGGAAACCTAGCCTGATCACAGCACTTCAAGGAATACTCAAGCTATAGTTGCCATTGCAGTTCAACCTATCAATTCTCTCACCAGCAGGATTAAGGGTAAGGAGTCGAGCGGATTCAAGAGCGAGCCAGTCCTCGATAATGATCCAAGAGGTGTGCCAGATCTCCCGGTAGAGGAGCCTTCAGGATCAGCTCCGTTCCTTGCAGGGGATGACGACAGATCAGTTGGCAGGCGTGCAGGGCCTGGCGATCGATCTGATCTGACCCTTGGCCCCCATATTGCCGATCGCCGATCACGGGATGACCTCGGTGTTGCAGGTGAACCCGGATCTGATGGGTGCGCCCGGTCTCCAGCTCTAACTTGACCAGGGTGGCATAAGGGAACCGCTCCAGGACTTGCAGATGGGTGCGGGCCGGATCTCCGTCGGATCTAACCTGACGCAGATGAGGGTGGCCTGGGTGTTTGCCAATGGGGGCCTCGATCCGCTCTGTCTCTCGATCCACAACTCCCTCGATCAGAGCTAGGTACTCCCGCCTCAGGCTGCGACTCTGGATCTGTTGGCTGAGCTGAGCTTGGATCTGGGGGGACTTGGCGATCAACACCACCCCTGAGGTGTCTCGATCCAGTCGATGCACCGGGTGGATCCCCTGTACTATCCCTTGGGTTTGAGCATGGTGAACCAAGCCATGGGCCAAGGTGCGCTGTTGATCAGGACGAGTGGGATGAACAAGAAGACCCCCAGGTTTATTGACAGCGATCAGCTGCTCATCTTCGTAGAGAATATCCAGCTCCATGGGTACGGGAGCGAGGGGTGGGGGACGATCCAGAGATCGAACGCCGACCACATCTCCAGCCTGGACGACTTGATTGAGATAAGTGGATCGACGATTCAACCGAATGCCCCTCACTCGGGTCAGCTTCTGGATCCGGCGCTTCGAGATCTGTAGAGGTCCGGTGAGGATCGCCTCCACAGTCCAGCCCGCCTGCTCTGGCCCCACCTGGTGATCACGCCAGCCCTTCGTATTTTTGCTTGAGTTCCCGGTAGGTTGGCTCACTGATGCGTCCCTCCAGCAGGGCATCCTCGATCTTCTGGATCTTCTTTTCGATCTCGGCAGGGCTCAATCCTAGATCCTCGGCGGCACCCACAGTAGCACTGACCGTCTCTGGCGGGGATCCACTGGGGCCAGGCTGGGAGCGCTGGGCTGAGGCTGAGATCGATTGAGGATGCTGGGCTCGATAGAGGGTATCCACCAGGCTGGTGGTCTCCCGAGGCTCACAGGTCACCTGTAATTGTTCCACCAAGACATCCGGATCCGACTCATCAAATCGCAGGGTGATCGGCTCCATCGCTTGCTCCTGACCTGCTTCCGAGGCCTCCGGCTGTTGGCGCTCGATCTGTTGTAAGGACACGATCGACCACTGCTGTAATAGCTTCCGATCCCAGGCCGCCTCATACTCCCCAAACCGGGTCTGGCCTCGTTTCTCCTCCGTCTGTTGGGACTCCAAAATGATCCGGGCATCGGAGATAAACAGATAGGCAGGGACCTGCTCCGAGGCGCCCCAGTGGGGACAGATCACCTCAAAGGCGCCCATGGGCACCTCAGGAGGCTCACACAGGAAGGTGGCAGATTGAAGAAACTCCCTAGCCCCCAGGCGGGTCTTGATGATGCGGCTGATCACGCTTGCCTTCTGGGTAAAGGGGCTCAGCTCCGCGAGGATCTGTTTCTGCCAGCGCAGGGTCTGGGCCAGCAGATCCCCCAGATCCCGCAGCTCCCCCTGTAACTTGGCGTTGATCTGAGATTCTGTCAGCCATTGACTGCTGGAGAGATCAAACCCTTGCACCATCCGATAGGTGGACTGCAGTCGTCCCCCCTCCTGTTCCACCTGCCTGAGGAGTGGATCCCGTTGACTCTGCCACTGCCGAATCAAAGCATGGATCTCCTCCAGCTCCGGATCGTAGGGATGTTGAGCCTGACGCAGCCCTTCCACCTGGCGAGGCAGATCCCGCAGGGTCAGATCGAGGGTTTGCATATAGGCTTGGGTTTGATTGAGGCTCCATTGCAACCGCTGTCTCTGACTCTCGATCTGACGAGCCAGCTCCTGTTGACTGTGGGTCAATTCCGTCACGGCAAGGTCTCCGCATGGGGTGGATAGAGAATCGGGTGAGATCACGGGATCCATCAGTCTGGCCCAGGATCCGCCCTGATTCTACTGACTGCAGCGGGGCACTTGGGGCGATCCTGCGGCTGGCTCGATCTCTGTGAGGATCTGAAACAAATGTAAATAATACGCTAAGATCTGGAAACAGACAGTTGGTCGCGCCATGGCCTCCCCCTCCTTTGACGTTCGTGAGCTGCCGCTTTTTCCTCTCCCCGAGGTCGTCTTGTTTCCAGGGCGTCCACTTCCCTTGCATATCTTTGAGCCCCGCTATCGCATGATGATCAACACGGTCATGGAGTCGGATCGGCGGTTTGGGGTGTTGTTGTTTGATCCAGAATCTGGGGAACCTGCCAAGGTGGGCAGCTGTGCTGAGGTGCTACAGATGCAGCGGTTACCGGACGATCGGTTAATGATCTTGACGGTGGGACAGCAACGGTTTCGGGTGATCGATTACGTCCGTCAGAAGCCCTTCCGGGTCGGGTTGGTGGAATGGATCGAGGATCAGCCCAGTGGCGAGGATCCGGGCCAGTGGGTGGATCAGGTGAGCACGCTGTTACAGGATGTGGTGCGACTGTCCGCCAAGTTGATGGAGCGCAATGTGGAGCTACCAGAGAACGTGCCCACGACTCCGACGGAGCTCTCCTACTGGATCGCGGGTAACTTTCAGGGGGCCGTGGACGAACAACAGACCCTGCTGGAGCTGCAGGATACCACCGCTCGGCTGAAACGGGAGGCGGAGATCTTAGAGTCCACTCGCAAACATCTGGCGGCCCGCACCGTGCTCAAGGACGCCTTCACCAGTAGCTGAGGGATCACGACACCGTAGGGATCGGCCCATGGACGTACACTAGAGTCAACAGCAGGGAAGTTGGCCATGCGCATTGGTGTACCTAAAGAGATCAAAGATCAAGAATTTCGAGTGGGGTTGACCCCAGCGGCGGTACGGGCGCTCACGGATCAAGGTCATGAGGTGTTGATCCAAACCCAAGCGCGGGAGGGATCCGGGTTCACCGATCAGGTTTATCAGCACTCAGGAGCCCAGCTGACGGATACAGCCGAGGCCATCTATCAACAGGATCTGGTGGTTAAGGTCAAGGAGCCTCTCCCCGCAGAATATCCCCTGTTGCACCCCAAGCTGACCCTATTCACCTATCTGCATCTGGCCGCCGATCGAGGGCTGACTGAGGCCCTGATCCGCTCTGGAGCCACCTGTATCGCTTATGAAACCGTGGAGCTGCCGGATGGATCCCTGCCCCTACTGATGCCCATGAGCCGGATCGCGGGTCGATTATCGGTGCAGTTTGGCGCCCATTATCTTACCCGTCAGCAAGGGGGGCGGG
>CAYSEO010000402.1:0-4068 GCA_964429885.1 uncultured bacterium | reverse complement strand
AAACGTTCATACAGGCTATATAGTGCCTGTCAAAGCAATTTTGCCGATCTACTTATCACTCGGTCAGGAGTGAAGATGGCCTGTTGGACTGGGGTTAGGGGTATGTCGGCACCCGCTAGATCCCAAGGGCACACTACAGCAGGGCGATGGTGTTGCTCACACTCCAGTGCATCGGCTTCCTCCTAGGCCAGAGCACCAGGCTCGTTGTTCGCGCCAGCGGCCCCTTGGGGCAGGGTGAAGTAGCTCTCGTCAGTGTCGTAAGGCATTTGGTATTCTCAACAAATCCGGACTCTTGCTACAACCAGTTACAAAAAGCGAATGTATGTAGCTCTAAAGGTTGGCGACCGGATGATCGTCGAGATTGGGCTCCTCTGCTAAACTCAAGCCCTCCAGGGCATCACGATTGACAATAAAAGTATTGAGGCTCTCCTGTTCCATAGAGACTTGCACCACATGATGCGCTAATCCTAGGATATCGATCTGACGAAAACGCTCGGGAATGATCCGGATACTGGGGGTAGGGACTTCGATTAAGAGAGGCTCAGAGGGCAAAGGGATGCCCATCAGATCCTGTTTTCCTTCCACAATGAGTAGATAGGCCGGATCTGGTTGAGGATCGTGATAGAAGTGACGATGCAGATCCAACACTATCACCTCCCGCTCCGCCACATGAGTGAGGCTGATGGCAGTTCTACCACTCCCATAGATTGAGGTTGGCTTGAGGATCTTGTACACCTGTTGGATTGGGATAGCCAGATAAAAGACATGGGTGATGGATAGCTGGAAAAGAATTAACTTCTGAGTAGGACCCGGCTGAAACAGGTTAGAAACCATCGCAAACCTCTTGATCAAACACCAATAGAAGCAAGGATCTGGTTGATCTGCTGCAATAACTCTGACTCGATATAGGGCTTGGTAAAGTAGTCCACAGCACCCAAGTGTAGGGCTAGCTGCCTATGTTTTTCCCCACTACGGGAGGTCAGCATTACAACCGGGATCCTGTGCAGAGTCGGATCCTCTCGCTTCTGAATCAAGAACTCAAACCCATTCATTAAGGGCATCTCGATATCGCAGATCACCAGACGGATCTGAGGATGTTGGTGGAGTTGTTCTAATGCTTCCCGCCCCTGTCGAGCTGCTAGAACTCGGTAACCTGCTTTCTCCAAGGTCAAGGTGAGGGTTTGGCGCATGCCAACGGAGTCATCCACGATCTGAATAGAAGGTTGGGAGCTGTGGGGCTGGGTAGGGATGGGATGTTGTAAGGCGGGGGCAGTCTCGGCTTGACGTTGGGAGAGCAGCGCGATGCCATCGATCACAGGGATCAAGGTGCCATCCCCGACGATGGTGCAGCCATAGAGGTAAGTGGGGTGAGGCAGGGTGGGACTGAAGGGCTTGATGATCAGTTCCTGCTCGGTCAGTAACTGTTCTACCTCTAGGGCACAATAGTCATTGCCCTGTCGCATTACCAGCAACGGCGGTAACCAGTGATCTGGGGTGGGTACGGCCCTGAGGCTCTCAGGAGGCCCTAAACCAGTGGGAGAGCTTGAGTAGGACAGCAGAGATCGAAGCTCGTAGATCGGGATCGCTCGCTGCCGCCACTGTAGAAAACGTTGACCTGCGGATCGGGTGAGGTGCTGAGGCTGAGGCACGACAATCTCCTCAATGGTGTCGGCAGGAGTGGCGATCAGGGAGGTGCCAGTCCAAAGCACCAGAAGTTGGGCGAGGCGGAGGGTGAACGGGAGGCGGAGGGTAAAGGTGGTCCCCTCACCTGGTTTTGAGGTGACGGAGATCGTTCCCTTCAAAGTCTGGATCTGAGAGCGGACGATGTCCAAACCCATCCCACGGCCAGATAGTTCTGTCACGGTGTCGGCGGTGCTAAAACTGGGTTCAAATAAAAGATCGAAGAGACGTGGAGCACTGACATGGGTCACCTCCTCCGCAGAGAGCAGACCCGTAGCGAGAGCTTTGGATTTGACCTTGTCCAGATCAATCCCGCGACCATCATCACTGACCTCGATCAGGGTGCGACTACCTCGATAAGAGGCCCGAATCCCAATCTGTCCTGTTGGCGGTTTCTGTTGGTGCTGACGGGTTTCCGGATCCTCGATGCCATGATCAAAAGCATTACGAATCAGATGAGTTAGGGGAGCATAAAGTTTCTCCAAGATCACTCTATCCACTAGCACGGTAGTGCCCGATAGGGCTAACTCAACAGATTTCCCTTGCTGATGAGAGAGATCTCGTAAAACCCGAGGCAGGCGATTCAGAATGTCCCCCAGAGGCATCATCCGAGCCCACATCAACTCGTTACGCAGGCTGTTTTGCATCTGTCGCTGTTGATCCAGATCACGACTGGATTGATCTGCAAATAGGGTGACATCCCCCATGCCTTCCTCCATCTGCCCGATCTGATCCACGGCTGATTGTAATAAGGTATAGATCTCGTTATAGGAATCCAATTCCAAAGGATCAAACTCCATCATCGTATCGCTGATCCGAGATCGTCGTCTGGTACGGATGATCCGTTCCGGACTGAGGAGCAGTTTATCCATGTGGGTCCGTAACTGTTGGCCCAATTGCGAGAAGGTGCTGAACCGATGAAGTAGGGTCTGGAGAGTGATCTGGAGCTGTTCATTCTGTAGGGCCAATTTATTATGTAAGATCGCCAATTCTCCCAGCTGGTTATTCATATGTTCTAACCGAGCCAGCTCCAAGCGGACCGAGGCTGAGGAGTTGGGATCAGCATTGGAGCGTTGGGCAGAGGGAGGAGAGTCGATCGGTTTGGGGAGCCGTGGAGACTCTGGCGGAGATTCGATCTGAAGAGAGGGAAGTTCGGGCAGCTTCTGTAGCAGTGTTTCAACCGCTTCGGATAAGCTGAGTGGAGGGGAGTCGGGATGATTTTGTGGATCTGATTGATCTTGTGGATCTGATTGATCTGGTTGATCTAATTGATCTATCTCACCTCCTGACTCAGGTAACGAGAAAATATCCTCAAGTAGATAGTCATCCGTTGCTCCTAGGGAAAAGATATCCTCAGGGGAAAATGGGTCTCCCTCCTGGGGTGAGAAGATCTCCTCTGCGGAGTATAGATCTTCTGCTGAGATGATAGGCTCTGATGTAGGCAAACCTTCTGATTCAGCGAACCGTTGTAGCTCGGCAGAAGTCGGTATCCCTGTCGATCCATGGCCCGATAATACTGTTTGTTGAGCCCGACGAAAGTTATCCAGAGCCAGGATGAGGATCTCATAGGCTCGTTGAGGATGATGATCCAACGCCTTTAGGGTGATCTGGGCCATCTCCACCAGCCAAGCAAACGAGAGCAACTCCCCTAAACCAATGAAAACCTCTGCCTGAGCTCGCAATTCCCCCCCTAGGATAGGATGAGTGGGATCTGTCGCCACCTGAGCCAGTCGATCTAGGGCCGTCGCCACATCCCCCTCAAACAAAGTCCGAGTGAGATCGATACCAGATTCTCCCAAGGTGGGTAACGTTTCCTCCGTATGCCGAAACGCCTCCAGAGCCCCTTCGATCTGACTCAATACGGGTTCAGCTGCCTGCAGAGCGGCATCCCCTGCAAAAGCCTCCCCATACTCGATCGCCTCCATGAGAGTATCCCGCAGCAGATCACAGCCTTGCAGCAGGAGATGTTCCAGATCGGGAGTCAGCTCCAGAGAGTCATCATAGAAGCAGCGGAAGCAATCCTCTAGTCGATGAGCCAGAGTCTGGATCGACCTCAAGCCCACATTGGCTGCTCCCCCCTTAATGGAGTGGGCAGCCCGCATCAGGTTGTGGACTCGGGTCTTCGTGCGTTCAGTGCGGAGCAGCAGGAGCTCGGATTCCAGGGTCTGTAGCAGCTCAGGTGCCTCCTGAATGAAAAACCCATAGGCCCGATCCCTTGCCTCTTGATAGCTCCCCATGATTAATCTCCTGTTGCAGTTAGTTGAGCTTGAACTGACCCACCGTCGATTGCAACTCCTGTGCCACCTGCATTAACTGTCCAAATGCCGCCTGCACCTGGCCCGCTCGATCAGAAGTTGAATATGATACTCCAGCCCCAGTCGCCATCGT
>CAYSEO010000401.1:0-4076 GCA_964429885.1 uncultured bacterium | reverse complement strand
ATCCCTGACCCCGAGCCCCGATCTGCATCAGGTTCTTGGCAGCCTGGTCCATATCCGGGATCGTCCAACGACCAGGGGTATCATGGTTCATCCAGCCCAAGGTGATCAGGGGATATCGGTTGATCAGACGCTCTCGGATCGACAGATACAGGGCCACACTCTCCCGGATCCCAGTCTCGTGGCCTTTGGAGTCCGCCGTGGAGGGGGAGCCATGGTTAAGTAGGATGATCCCGATCTGGGAGGGAGCATAGCTACCCTGCAGCTCACTCAGCCGTGCCTCGATGTGATCGGCCATGCGTTGGTGGTAGTCCGGGCAATCGGAGAAACTAGGGAAATAGCGCATCCCCTTCACCCAGTTGTGATCTTCCCCGAGGGCCTCGTTGACCTGTTGTAGGGCTAGCCCTGTGGTATAGATGGAGTCCACCACCAGCAACGGAAAGATCACCAGGTGGTCATAGCCCTGATCCCGGATCTGTTGCAGGACCTGATGGGGCAGGAAGGGCTCACAGAAGTTAAAGGCCTTAAACACCCCCACTCGCTCACCGAACTGTTTCTGGAGGGCAGCCTCGATCCCGGCTCGCTGGGACTCAAAGATGGGGTTATGGGGAGATTGGTACTGGTTCTGGCTCTGCCACTCCCGCCGATCGGTGAACTCCAGGGCCTTAGCGATCCAGGGGATCACAAAGTCGGGGAAGGCAATAAACTTAGAGGCGAGCAGCCGCAGAGCACGCTCGTTATAGTCCGCGAACTCGCTGTAGGTCTCAACCTCGCCATAGCCACACAGGAGGACAGCAACTTTGGACTCACTCATAGGATCAACACTTGGGGATAGGGATGTACGGATCTCACGGGGAGAAGGGCTGACTGGATCCCCCCTAGGAGGATAGTCTTTACGTATTGTAACCTTAGCCGTCCAGCAGTTTGGAGATCGTTAGGATCTCTACGGATTTAGGAGTGGTGCTCCCGACTCAAGTTTCTGGACTGGCCAGCCAGGTATGGTTTTAGGCAACATGATACGGTAGGGTCATCCCCTGTCAGACCAAGCTGTTTACCATGGCACAAGACGGGTCCGTTGAGGCACTCCTCAGGTCTGCCATAGAGCACTACAACTCAGAACGCTGGGTTGAGGCAGAGAGGCTCTATCTGCAGGTGCTAGAGATTCAGCCTGACCAGCCCGATGCTCTTCACCTCTATGGGGTGCTCGCCTACACCCTAGGCCAAGTAGATATGGCGATAGAACTGATCGAGAGTGCGATTCAGACCAGATCAGGGGTGTCGCTGTACCATTACAACCTGGGTCAGGTGCTCTCGGCAAAAGGATTTTTTGAGCGAGCCGCTTCAAGCTACAGACGAGCTGCAGAGCTCTCTCCAAACTGGGCAGAGGCTTACGATGGGCTGGGGACTGCTTTGATGAATCTAGCCGAGGCTGATACCTCTGCGATACGTGAAGCCTTTGAGTCGGGGCATCTTGTGAGTCCTAATATCCAAAGAGGGCTAAGAGCTAGCTTATTCATGGGGCTTCCTTCCTCTAAGGAGGTTATTTGTCAACAGCGACATCAGCTATATGAGTTCCTCAATCACTATAGAGGCAAAGGTCCCTTGCTTGAGGACCCCTATACAGAGATCGGGGTAACCAGTTACTACCTCCCCTACCATGGACACAACGATCGAGCACTGCAGAAAGATTTGGCCGACTTTTTCATGCATGTCTGCCCGCAACTGGAATCAGAATCTCATCACTTTCCAAGGTCAGGTGTCAGCCCAGGTTTATCTCGCTACCGGGTCGGGGTGGCATCCTCATTCTTGAACCTTAACCACACCATAGGTAAGCTATTCAACGGCATCGTTAACAAGCTGTCCTCTGAGAGGTTTGAGGTGATCATATTCAATTCAGGAGAGGTAAGTGGTTGTCCAGATGCTGATGAGATTATTGATCTACCTCTTGATCTGTTTGAGGCTCGTGCATCGATACTGGATAAGCAGCTTGATCTACTTTTCTACCCGGAGATTGGGATGGAGCCCCTAAATTATTTTATGGCCTTCGCTCGACTCGCCCCTGTTCAGGTGGTCGGCTGGGGACATCCGGTTACAACAGGTATCCCTAATGTGGATTATTTCTTGTCGGCCAAGCTCTATGAAACTGATGAGTCAGCTGAACATTATACTGAGACTTTAGTCAAACTGAATCATCTCCCCACCTACTACTACCGACCCCGCCCTCCCAGTCAGTGTAAACCCGATCGAGGTTTTTTCGATCTACCACCCACGGCGACCCTATATGGTTGTCTTCAAACCCTATACAAGTTTCATCCCGACTTTGACGACATCCTAGCAGGGATCTTGCAAGCAGATAGCCACGGACGAATCGTGCTTATTGCCAACCCCAAGGGCTGGGTGCCGGTATTCTTAAATCGCTTTCGAGATCGATATCCAGAACTTGTTGAGCGGCTTGTTGTCCTGCCCAAGATGTCAAAGGAGCTATATCTCAAACTCTGTCAAACCGTGGATGTAGTACTTGATACGAATCCATTCTGTGGTGGCAACTCTGCCCTTGAAGGTTTTGCCATGGGGGTTCCCATAGTAACGCTGCCAGGTAAATTCATGCGAGGACGGCTAGCATATGCTTTTTATCAGGCGATGGGATTTACAGATTTGATTGCCGACAGTCAGGGCTCCTATATCGAACTCTCACTGCGCATGGCCCATGATCTGGAGTTTCGACAATACTGCCGGAGTCAGATCGAATCTTGTTCAAAACATTTGTTCGAGATAGAAGAGACTATCTTAGAGATCGAGGCTTTTTTTGAGACTGCTATCGAGCTCTCAAGAAGGGGCAAATCACCCCTCCCTTGGGAATATCGCGAATAGATGATAGTATAGAGAGAAAAATACATGCTTAACTTCTGACGAGTTGTTGATGAGGTAGAGCTGTGTTACAATACTCTGACTTGTAAGAGAGGGCTGTTAACTCAACGGTAGAGTACTACCTTGACACGGTAGGAGCAACTGGTTCGACTCCAGTACAGCCCATATCCCCAGATCCCGCTCCAGTAGCGGGTTTTGTTGTGTCTGGGGATCAGGGATCTGAGCTTCTGGGGCTTAAGATGCGTCCAGTGATTCTACACGATAGACCACGGAAATCCTTGATTCTACGTTGTTCTACACTGTAGGTGCGTCCAATTTGCGTCCAGTACCCCCCCGTTTTGGCGACTACTGGACGCATCTCGGGAGGAAGTGGACGCACCTTGGATCTGGAGGGTGGGATGAAGGGAAGACAGGGGAGTGTAGCGGTCCACAGTCGTAACGGTCGGTTGAGTCTCCGGTTTAGGGATCCAGCGGGGAGGGAGCGGCGGCTGTCTCTGGGTCTGACGGATAGTCGGGCAGGTCGAGGGTTGGCGGATTGATCGGGAACAGGTGGCTGAGTTCGTGGCTTGGTATCGATCGCTTGTCAGTCCTGGGGTTTTGAAGGAACGGTTGACTCTGATCCGGGCTTGTTGGCAGTGGGCTCTGGAGCAGAGATATGTGGAGATCAACCCCTGGAATAATCGAGTGAAGGTGCCTGTGAAGGAACGACCGCAACCGTTTACTGAGGATGAGGTGAGGCGGATCTTGGGGGTATTTCAAACCGTGCCTAGGTTTCAACACTTTCGGGATTTTGTTGAGTTTGTGTTGACTGCCTCTCGCTCTACACTCAGTCCCCCTTTCCTCCGCTTGCTCCAACATCCACTGCAACGCACCCTCTGCTAGGCCCTGTGTCTCCTCGGACGTTTCATCAGGTCTCTGCTCACGTGTGTCAACACATATTGTAGACAGGATCTCCTAGGGTGTGCCCAGGTGGCTCGTTCGTGGGGTTGCGGGTGGATCTTCACAGGATCTGGGACAGTCCCCGCTCCTTGACGAGGTGGAGTAGCTTCAGGGCCGCTCCGGTGGGATGTTTCTGTCCTCTCTCCCATTTCTGCACTGTGGACGGACTGATGTTCAGGGCAGCGGCAAAGACGGCTTGGCTGACCTTGGCCTGCTCACGGATCTGTTTGATTTGGTCTGGCTGTAGGGGGGGGTGTTGGGGGTGGGACGTG
>CAYSEO010000400.1:0-4085 GCA_964429885.1 uncultured bacterium | reverse complement strand
ATGTGATGACTGGCTGCCTCTAATTGGCTGGGCAGATTGTAAAACCGTTCGCTCTGTTTCTGAAACGCCTCCGTCCACCCTTCCCAGATCTGACCCACATGGTAGCTATAGATCTCAAACCCCTGTCGATCGTGATATCGTAGCCATCCTAAGATCAACTTACCCACAGTGTGATTACCCATAAAAGCTGACACATATCCAATTCGGATCTGAGTTTCGACCGCTGGAATTTGGGGGGGGATGGACCACTGGGGGAAGTTTTTGCTCATTACTTGGTGGAGAAATTCACCAAACTGACATTTGAGCTCCAGATCATTTTTCCCCTGATAGGACAGATAGAAGTTGGGAAACGATCGCACTGCTGCCAGTGCCCGAGCCCGCGACTGTGGATCCGTCAGATCAACATCGCGGATCAGTTGGCTGAGATTCTGGCTAAACTGGGCTCGAAACCGTTCAATCTCCTCAGTGTCTTCATAGAACACAGGCAGCATCAGATCTCGCCGCACTCGGGTTTCTAGATCATCAGGATGGCGCTGCAGCAGATCTTCATAGAGTTGTCGGGCAACCTCGAGCTGATTTTGCTCCTGATGGATCCTGGCTAATCCCTGTTGAGCCCAAGGGTAATCAGGTTGCAGTTGCAGGGCCGCTTGATAGGCCGCCGCCGCTGCCGTCAGACCCCCCTCTGTCTCTTCAACGATCCCCAGGTTGAGAAAGTACAGAGCCGTCGGCTGCGCCGCAATCGCCTGCTGGATCAGCTGTCGAGCCTGAGCACTATCCCCCTGTTGAAACCGGATCACCCCTAACAGGTGTAGAGCATCCGGCTGCTGGGGCTGATTGGACAGGATCTGCTGATAGATCCGTGCTGCTTGAGCCAACTCCCCGGCCTGTTGGTGTTGGATGGCAACCAAGAGTTGGTCGCGGAGGGAAGGGGCTGGGGTCATGGAGAGATCTAGCTCAGCAGCTTACGGATATTTTTTAACTCATTGGCGATCAGGGCCAAACCCCGATTGTGGCGCTCGATCTCGAAGACCACCTTATCCAGCTTGGTCTCCAGGTTGGTGATAGAGGTCTGTTGGCCCTGCAATTGTTCATCGATCCCGACCAACTTCGTCGCCACCTCCCGTTGGATCAGATTCTCCGTGCCCTGAATAAACAGCGTCTCAATGGCCGTTAACTTGTTTAGCAATAGCTGTAATGTTGGCTCCTCATGCTCCTCATCGTCCGCAGACGGCCCCATCTGTAGTGACTTCTGGATCCGATCCACCAAGATCTCCGCCTCAAACGGCTTCTCAATGAAATCAAATCCCACGAAGGGCTCCGGGATCCGAGAGGTCACCTGTTCCTTCAAACCCGACATCATGATGATGGGGGTGCTGCGTAGCTCCTCCTCCCGCCGGATCGCCTGCATCGTGTCATAGCCATCCATCTTGGGCATGACGAAATCCAACAAGATCAGATCGGGACGATGTTTACGAGCCGTGTCCAGCCCCACGATCCCATCCTTGGCCTCCAGCACCTCAAACTGATCCGCCAGAATGCTGGCCACCATCTTGCGGATCATGATGCTGTCGTCGATCACCAATACCCGTTTGCCCCCCATGCTGTCTCCCCCAGCTAGATCCTGTTCCCTAGTCTGCCACCCCGCGTGCCCTCACCATCATTAGCTCGCCTTTAGAGTATCGTCCAGTTCTGAATCTAGAGTAGATCCGATCTCGGGATCTGCTCCCATACCTGCCCTAGACCCCTCTCTTTGCCTCTGTCAAGCCCCAGATCGAGCCCCGTCAACCGGGATCGGGGTACCCGCTCTCTCCGTTTGAGCCTATAATTTGTAAACAAAGATTAAGAAGCATTGTTTTTATGCAGGTTACCTCCGATCTTTTCCTCCCGATCCCAACCGCTGCAGGCGAACCCCTCTACAAGACCTTGCAATGGGGTAAGAGTGCCTTTAGCCTCGTTCATCGCATCCTCTTTAACCGAGCCTGTCAGGCCATGACCGATGCTATGACCCTGGCCCAACAGGTCCGATCGGGGACCACGACAGCCCAGTCTGATGAGCCTACCCAGAGTTCCTACAGTCCAGCCACCCTGGCGGAGCTCCGATCTCGGATCGAACGGTTGCTGCAGGTGGATTGGCAGGAGGCGGAGGAGGGACTCTATCCCCTCTCCCTACTCTTCGACACCCCCTGGGCGGAGTTCGCCTGGACCTATCCTCAGTTTTGGTTAGATGCCCCCAGCATCACAGCCCGCATTCAACACAAGCAGTATCAGCAGTTCTCCGAGCAGATCGATACCGAGGGATATCCTCAGTACTACTTACAAAACTTTCACCATCAAACCGATGGCTATCTGAGTGATCGATCGGCGTCCCTCTACGATCTGCAGGTGGAGTTGCTATTTGGGGGCAACGCGGATGCCATGCGACGGCGGATCATTCGTCCCCTCAAGCAAGCTCTGCCCGAGCCGGTCTCCAAGTCTACTCGACTCCTGGATGTGGGCTGTGGTACAGGTCGCACCCTGAGGCTATTGCGGCAGGCCTTTCCCAAGCTCTCCCTGCAGGGCATCGATCTCTCCCCAGCCTATTTGCGTAAGGCCAATCAGATCTTGAGCGATCTGCCGGGGGAGTTGCCTCAGCTGTTACAAGCCGATGCCGCCGCCATTCCCTTCGCGGATCAGACCTTCGCTGCAGTCACCAGTGTGTTTCTGTTTCACGAGCTACCGGGCCGGATCCGCCAGCAGGTGTTCAACGAGATCGCTCGCGTGTTGAAGCCTGGGGGGATCTTTGTGCTGTGTGACTCGATCCAGCTGGCGGATTCCCCTCAGTTGCAGGAGTCCATGGAGGCCTTCCCCCAGGTCTTCCACGAGCCTTATTACGCCGACTACGTGCGGGATGATCTGGGTGCTCGGCTGGAGCAGGCGGGGCTGGAGGTGACGGATCACCAGGTACATTATCTAAGTTGCTACTTCGTAGCCCGCAAACCCCTGTTGCCGTTACCTGCTACAGACAGTAGTCTAGTGGCGTGACGGTGTTGGCAGGAGTGCATGGGTAGCTTTCTGGACCTATATCTTCAACTCAACGTCCCCAGTCCCATCGAGGGTGACACCTGGAGGAGTTGGTTTGAGGTCTGGCTGCAGCAGATGGCGGTGACCTGCCCCTGCGAGCTTAGTCTTTGTCTGACCACAGATGACCATATCCGAGATCTGAATCGGGAGTTTCGTTACATCGATACCACCACGGATGTGTTGGCTTTCGCGGCTCAAGAGACCCTGATCCCAATTGGTATCGTGGAGCTCTCCGTGGTCAAGCTGTTGGGGGACATCGTGATCTCGGTTCCCACCGCTCGTCTGCAGGCCAAAGCCCAGGGACACCGGCTCTCTGATGAGCTAGCCTGGCTAGCGGCCCATGGACTTCTGCATCTGTTGGGTTGGGATCATCCGGATGAGTTCTCGCTGCACCGGATGTTACAGAAACAGCGTCAGCTCTTGACTGCCATCGACCTGCACCTAGAGGTGTCCTATGGCTACTAGCTCCAGTCGTTTTCTCTATCGTTCCGGTCGAGCCCTGCGCCCCGGATCCTCAGTCGGACAGTCTCCTCGCCCGTCGGCGACCCCGGCTGATACCCAGAGAACGGACGCTGCCCCAAAGCCCTTCACTGTATTTCGCCGTCCCCCCTCCTGGAAGGTGGCCTCCAGCCTGATCCATAGCTTTCAGTATGCCGGTATGGGAGTGGCCTACGCTTGCTGCACCCAACGCAACTTCCGAATCCATGGGGCCGTGGCCCTGTTGGCTCTGGGCCTGGGGGTGGGGCTGCACCTGAGTGTGATGGAGATGGCCCTGATCTGTATTACCTGCGGTTTGGTCATGGCTCTGGAGCTACTGAATACAGCCCTAGAGGCGGTGGTGGATCTGTGTGTGGGTAGCGACTACCATGTTTTGGCCAAGATCGCCAAAGACTGCGCGGCTGGGGCGGTGTTGATCTCGGCCTTGACGGCGGTGGCGGTGGCGGGTTTGTTGCTGCTGCCTCCCCTCTGGCGGTGGTTTAGCGCCCTGGATCTGGGGACTTGGCTGATGGGTCTATAGGTCCTAG
>CAYSEO010000399.1:0-4085 GCA_964429885.1 uncultured bacterium | reverse complement strand
TCCCGATCAAAAGCTGGATCGATCGTAAACATCTGATCGAGAACCTCAAGATCTTTGATTCGATCCACTCGAAAGGTGCGCACTCCTTGGCGACGGTGACAATAGCCCACCACATAGGCCTCGGATCCAAATGAGATCTGCATCAGATAGGGATCAAATTGTCGTTCCGTCTCCTGATCGCGGCTGGCTGTGTAGTAGACCATATGTACCGAACGGTGTTCATAACAGGCCCGCTCCAGATCGTGAAAGATCTGAGGGTTATAGTGCAGTACAGCTCCTTTCCGAAACGAGATCGGATCCTGATGTTGTAGATCGGATCGATATCCTTCCGGCAAGCGTTCCACTAATCGCGCCAAAGCAGATTCCAGCTCTGCGGTATAGGCCACCCCCGAGGAGGAGACGAACATCCGGATGCTACGGGTTAGGGCCAAGAGCTCATCCCAGTTGAGGGGAATGCTCGGCAACCGCCAGTCCGGATCCGTATAGTGCAGCCCCTGGCCCCGCTGGAACTGAAGGGGTGCCTGGTAGCGATCCCGTAGAAAGGCCAGATCGTTTCGGATGGTGCGCTCGCTGACCTCCAGCTCCTGGGCCAGGCTCAGGGCCGTGTGCCGCTGCTCGGAACGGATCAGTCCATCGATACGGAGTAGTCGTTCCAGATGACGAGACATCTCTCTGCCTGATCGGGTTGAGATCATCATAGGGAGCCAACCCTGCAAAAAGTTTGCCGACTTGATCCGGTTAGGGTTAAGGTTCGGTTATGTTACCTTCTTTTCTTTGTGGTCTCAGTTTGGAACAGCAGATGCAAATCTCCAGCTGCATACTTACTGTTGACGCAACCTGACCTACTGAGATCTAAGGGATTGACTCACCAGTCGCCAAGCTAGCTCCTGCTTAAGGGGAGCCCATTGATCCAGTGCCGTGTCGGGTTAGCCACTGTGAGATCTCCCAAAGGTGCGGGTTAAAAACGCATCCCGAAGTCCACAGAGGCGATATCGTTGCCCTCCAGATCGGTGGTGAGACGGAACAGGGTCTGGGAGTTGAGGCGGTAGCGGACGCTATAGCGACCCGGCTGGATCTCATCGGTAATGTTGATCAACCCGGAGACCGAGAGATCGTTACTGACATCCTTGACCAGCTCCAAGCCCAAGCTGACCGCTGAGGTACTGGGGCTATCCGTGGAGATCTGCTGGATCGGGGTCAACCGGATCTCATCCAACCCGGTGAACTCCTGGATCTGGTTTAACACTTCCTGACCTGCCAAACTGGCTACTCCCGCCGAGGATCCTAAGGTGGCGATGGCATTGCCCCCCAAGATGGCGACGATCTCCTCCTCTGAACGGGGCGGGGTACTGGTGAGGCTGACGATCCCGGTTTGCTCCTCTGAGGTCATCAGCTCGCTGGCTCTACCCTGCACTGTGGCCGAGATCTCGATCTGTTGCTGTTCCCCCAACAAACGGAGCTCCGCTTGCTCCTCAAACGGGGACAGCTCGGGGGCGTCCGCTAAGGGCAGTTCTGTGATCCGCGTAAACAGATGCACATCCAGAAAGGGATCAAAACCATGATCCACATCGAAGACTGCCTTGTTGGGCTGAGATTTATCCAACCGGAAGGGGGCGATGGGGAGATTGATCCGACCATCCACAATGTCGATCGTGCCTGCCGGACGAGGATCTTGGAGGGCGCCAAGTAACTCAAGATTGCCCGAGGCTAAGAAGTCCAGTAACTGACCCCGCACCACCTTAATGTTGGATCCCAAAGCCACATCCAGATCATCAAACCGTAACGACCAACCCCCTTCGCTGTGATTTGACTTGGGATCAGCTGCTGGTTCAGGGGAGGGAGTAGGTTCAGGCTGAGTGGTGTCCGTCTCACCGCCAGTTAAAGCGGCGATCGGTCTAGTCTCCTCCTGACCCCGAGCGAGATCCACTACCCCATCGGATAGGGTCAACTGTCCTCCCACCAGGGGTTTCAGCAACAATCCCTCCACCGTGATCATCCCCATCAAGCCCCCGGAGTAGAGATTATTGGACAAGCTCAGATCCTCAACCCCATTGAGTTCTAAAGACAACGGCGTAAACCCTTCTCCTAAACTAAAGGATCCACGGGAGTTGATGGGTAAGCTACCAGTCACCTGCAGATCGCCCCCAGCCAATTGCCCTGTGATCTGATCCACCGTGAGGCTATCCACATCAAAAGTCACCTCACCGGCGATATTTGTGATCGGATCGGAAAGGGCCTTAAAGCGGGCCACGCCTTCCGATAACATCAGCTTGCCTTGTAGTTGGGGTTCTGTGACCGTGCCAGTGACGGAGAGATTCAGCTCACTTTCTCCGGATTCCCAAGCGAATTGATCGGTAAACAGATTGGCTAAGGTCAGACCTTCATTGGGAATCTGTAGATTCAGATCGATCTGGGGTGAGGCCGCCTCCACTTCAGCAAATGGCAGGGTGTAGGGTACGGTACCGAAGATCTGGACCGCCTCCGACTCCACCGCAAAGCCACTATCCACCGTCAACAAGCCCTGATCATAGGTGAATTGAGCCGACGCATCCTCAATGGGGATCTGATTGACACTGGTTGCCGTCAACGACAGGGATCCGTCCGTCTTGGGGTTCTGTAAGTTACCCGCCAGCTGGAAATCTGCGTTCAGATCTCCCACGAGATCAATGGTGTCGGGCAGAAAGCGGCTGAAGGTATTCAACGGCAAGCCAGCGATCTGTAACTGTCCCTCCCGACGATCTCGACCGATCCATCCGGTAAAGGTGCCGCTGCGTTCCCCTGACTGTAGCTGTAGCGGATCCAGGTGCAGATCCCCGTTCACCACTGCCCCAGAGACCGTCACCGTATCCACCTGAAACTCCTCAGCGGACCAATTCTGACCGGCCAACTGGAACCCGATCTGAGGTTGGGAGAGGGGACCTGTGATATCCACCTGAGCCTGGAAATCTCCAGAGACGGAGGTGGGGGGCGGCAATAACGGATCCTCCTCAGCGGCCCGAGCTGCAGCCAGATCTTGAGTCACCCGTTGGAACTGATCCAGCTGTAGGGGTAAGGAGAGATCCATGGTCTCGATCCCGGCTGTCGTCAGAGCACTCGCCGGACCCAGGGGCACCCGCATGCCTCGCTCCGTTAGATCGCTCCAGCGTCGCCACTTAAAGGTGGAAACAATGTCCTGTAGTCGTCCCTGATCGGCGGTGACCTGCAGGTTGAGCTGAGGTATGCCCGACCCTAGGATCACATCCCCCGTCAGTCCGTACTCGCTCTCAAAGATCTCCAGGCTGGCCTCTGGGATCGACAGCTGGCCCTGTTGGTAATTGAAGGCCACCGAGACCTGATCCGCCTCCATCTCCCCCAGTCGTAGAGCTTCCACCTGGGCTCGTCCCTGGGCCGCTTGGGTGGACAGATCGAAGTTCAATTCTCCGCCCAAGGTGCCCCGTAGACTCTGAGCTAGGCCCTCGCCGGTCGTGAAACTCTGGCTCAACAATTGCAACGGTAGATCGTTGACCTGCACCTGGATCTGATCCTCCACCTGTTGGCCGAAGGCAGAGATCTGGCCCTGCTGGAGCTGAAAGGTCTCCGGTCGATAGCGAGGCCCCAAAGCCACCTGGATCTGATCCCCATTGCCCTGCAGATCCACCTGCGTCTCTCCAGTCATGGACCAGGCGATCGGCCCCTGCAATTCCGCAAAGCTCAGCCCCGCCCCCTGCAGATCCTCAACCTCAAGCGTTCCATTGAGCTGTAGCTCACTCACTGGACCCGTTAAATTCGCCTGTAATCCCACCTGCCCCTGAGCTGAGAGCACCGCTGGGACATCCGGGATCCAAGGCACGATCTGGTTCACCTGGTTGATCGGTACGTTGGCTGCCTGTAGGTTGAGATCTAAGGCCCCCAGCTGGAAGGTTTGAGGATCGATGGGGATCCGTCCTTGGGCCTGCACCTCCCGCAGATTGGCCTGTACGATCTCGATCCCCGCTCCATCCCAGGCTGCTTGTCCCTGGATCGGTCCTGGTAATCCCGCCACCCCCTCCGGTAAGATGACATCTCCTTCAGCTCGTAAGGGGGACAGCCCCAAGCCCTGCAGTGGC
>CAYSEO010000398.1:0-4098 GCA_964429885.1 uncultured bacterium | reverse complement strand
CAGCAGACGATATCGCTTCAATAGATGCTGAGCTATCCGCATGATCATGTGGGTTTTTCCAGATCCGGGCTCCCCTGTGATCACAACACCTCGTCCTTGATGGTTGGGATCCTGGCGGATATCCTGTAGAACCGACTTGAGTAGCTCATATTCCCCTTGGAAAACACCTAGAGTATCAAAATGGTTCTGAAAGGGATGATCGACCCGATTACTGGCAAAAGGATTGGGAGGATCTTCTATTTTGAGACGTTCCCGAGTCAGGTGCTGATAAAGGGAGTAGGTAAACCGGGCGTCATAGCTGGCATCATGGGCTAGGCCCGTATGGAAGTATTGACCGTCCACCGTGATCCCCAGGGATTTACTCAGGTGTTCCAAACTGTGGGAACTGAGGCTAGGGAGAACCCGCTGAGCCAGATCTAGGGTACAGAGGACCGGGTTCGGGAGCCAGGTTTGCTTGACCTGTCGGTAGGCTCGCTTGAGGACGGCCAGATCATGATCTGCATAGTGGAAGATCAAGCGCTTGCCCTGGGCCAAACGACTAAACTCAGCCACGATCTGAGCCAAAGGACGAGGTTGAGGATGATCGGGTCGCTCCTCCCGGCTAAAGGCGTGATAGATCAGTTGCCCCCTGCTATCCACGACCGCGATCTCTTTCAGCTGGGGGTTACCCTCGGTATCGATAACGACAAAACTCATCTCTGGGTGCGACTCAACCTCTGTGGATAGCTAAACATGAGGGAGGGGGATCTGCCTACCCGATCCGTGGCCATCCTCCCCAGCAGCACCCCTGAGGTTCCAGCACACTCTAGTCTTAGACGTGGAATCTCACCAATGGTCAACGATTCACAGGGCCTCAGTTTATAGGTTGATCAGACCCTAGGAGTTTAAGGTTGACTTAGTAATTCAGCTCTGAAAGGGAACCCAAAGATCAACTCAGGTGTGCCATCGGTGCCACCGCCACAGCAATAGGGGACCCAACACAGACATAAAGATTACCTCCGCTGCCCATCCTCCTCGGGCTCCCCATCCTAGTCCTGGGATATCCACCCATCCCTCCCCAGCATCAAAGATCATCACATGGGCCAAAGGTAGAAATAGGATCCAACTGGTGACGATCATAATCCAGGTTTGCATCTGCACCTGTCCAGCCCCCCGTAAACATCCAGAACTGGCAAAAGACAGGGCCTCAAAGATCAAGGAAAGTGCCAACCATCGCAGTAGGATCGATCCCTCCTCAATTACAGCAGCTGCAGTTGGATCGGCGGGGGTCACGAATAGAGAGACCAAGGGGTCACTGAATAAGATCATGAGGATCGCCACCCCACTCATATATCCCAAAGTCAGATTGAGAACCGCTTGCCCCACGCGTCTAGCCCAATCCAAACACCCCGCTCCGATCGCCTGACCTACCAATACCGTTGCAGCTTGACCCAATCCATTCCCTGGTAGATAGGCGATCCGAGCCCACATTAAACAGATATGAGTTGCTGCACCCTCGATCGTGCCCAACTGACCGATCATCAACTGAAATACCATAAACGACCCCAGCTCTGCTAGCTTAAAGATCCCCATCGGGATTCCCAAACGTAGCAAGACTTGCAGATCTAAAACATTAACACGCCACTGTCGATCACTCTGAAAATCTCGTCGATAGGTGGAGGACAAAAAGAGGCCGATCATCACCGCCACCTGGGTGTATTCTGACAGGATCGTACCCCAGGCCACCCCTGAGATCCCCCAATTTAATCCAAACAGAAATAGAGCATTCAGCAGGATATTTAACAGGATCCCCCCACAACTCACCGTCATCGTGATCCAGGTCTGGCTGATGCCATTAAAAAAACTGGTGAGGGTAAAGAACCCTAGCAGAGAGGATCCCCCCAGAACAAACGGCTGCCAATAACGCAAGGCTTGATCTGCCACCTCCTGCGGCAGTTGAGCTGATCCATAGATCCATACCCCCGCTTTTGACAGGAGCAGACCCATCGGAAACACCGCCACCGCCATCCACACCCCCGCCCAGGTGGAGCGAGCCGCCTCCGATCGCCGTCCCGCTCCATAGGCCTGAGCCACCCGGATCTGTACCGCCTGCCCCACCGCGATGAAGAACACCACTGCTGTCAACGAGGGCAGATAGGCCGCATTCATCCCCGCCAGAGCCGCACTGGAGATCCGACCCACAAACCAAGTGTCCGTCAACCCCATGATCGCTTTGACACTAAAGCTCAAGGCCAGGGGCAGAGTCAGTAACAACACAGATCGATAACTGACCTGCTCCCGCCCCTCCTGATCGATTCTCTGGGCGGGTAGCTTCGTGCTCTCCAGGATCCTTGCCTTTACCATGCTCGCCCTCAACCCGTCGGGGTACTAAGGAGATCGGTAACAACGTCTATACGGGTTACACAATGCACGTCAAAGCAGTTTTTCTGACTACTTATAGCATGATATTACAGTGATCCGATTCCAATCGTTTGATTATTGACTGTTTATTCCAAAATAGGTATAACAGGGATGGGGCAACTCAATACCCGACGATCAGACCATGGCACGCAGAAAGGAGTTCGATCAAGAACAGGCCTTGGAGCAGGCGATGCAGACCTTCTGGCTGAAAGGCTATGAGGCCACCTCCATCCAGGATCTAGTGCAGCAGATGGGGATCAACCGGGGCAGTCTCTATGACACCTTTGGGGATAAGCGCTCCCTATTTCTGTCCGCCATCGAGTTCTATGACGAACGGATCGTCTCTGCCGTCTTGCAGGGACTGGTGGAGCAACCCGGTTCTCCAAAGGCGGCGGTTCGTGACTTTCTGCGGGCTTTTGTGGGGCGTGCCCAGACTGACCCTCGGGGGCGGGGGTGTCTGATCACCAACTCCGCCGTGGAGCTCAGTCCCCATGATCCTCAGATCAAGGCACGGGTGGCCGCTAACCTGAATCGGATCGAGTCCGCTCTGTATCAGCCCCTCCGTCGAGCACAGCAGCAAGGCGAGATCTCTGCAGGTAAGGATCCTAAGGCTTTGGCTCGGTTTCTCCTCAATACCCTACAGGGGTTACGGGTGATCACCAAGGTAGACCCCGATCCGGAGCGTGTCCAGGATATCGTCACCACGGCCCTGTCGATCCTGGACTGAGACCCTCTCTTTTTTTGTTCAATTATGGAACCATCATTCCAAAAAGGAGGCAGATGATGACCTTAGCCCAACAGCTCAATGACTTTCAGCAGCAATTTCGGGCAGGACGCTCGCCAGACACCCTAGCGATCATGGATCGGGTGACCCAAGATCTCCAGAATGCCAATCGGGGGGATCACAGCCTCAAGACGGGAGATCAGGTGCCTCTCTTCCAATTGCCCAACGCCACAGGGGAGATCGTAGACCTGGGGGCATTGCTGGATCAGGGGCCGGTGGTGCTGTCCTTCTACCGAGGCGGATGGTGTCCCTACTGTAATCTAGAGCTGCGAGCTTTGCAGCAGATCGTGCCACAGATCCGGGCTCTGGGGGCGACTTTAGTGGCTGTCTCACCTCAGACTCCCGATCACTCCCTAACCACGGCGGAGAAGAACGATCTGACGTTTCATGTGCTGAGTGATGTGGGCAATCGGATCGCCCGTCAGTTTGGCCTCGTGTTCACGCTGCCTGAAGATCTCCGCTCCGTCTATGAGGGCTTTGGCATCGATCTGCCCGCCCACAACGGCGATCAAACCTTTGAGCTGCCGGTATCCGCCACCTTTGTGATCGCTCCGGATAGCACCATCGCCCATGGGGACGTCAACGTGGACTACACCCAACGCATGGAACCGGAGCAGATTCTGGAGGTGCTGCAACGATTGCCGGTGGCTGCCTGATCGAAGTGCAGGCGCTTCTGGATCCTCAACCCTCGCTCCTCTAACTCATCCTTGAGATTACACCGATCTGGGCCTTGACAGCATGTCTCATCAACAGCTCCAAGCCTCTACTCAGGAGACCCTGAGGCAGAGCATGGGCTCAGATCGGGATCTCGATCCCTCAGGGAGTTACCTGAACTCGCTACCCTGAACTGACCCCTTTAACAATGGAGACCCAAGACTACAACAGCCCAATCCACCGGCATGAAGCTGATGCCT
>CAYSEO010000397.1:0-4103 GCA_964429885.1 uncultured bacterium | reverse complement strand
GGCGGAGGAGCCCCTGGAGTTTTTCGAGGCTGTGGTGGGGGGGCGCTCGGTGGGGGTGCCTGGGACATTAAAGCTGTTGGAGGTGGTTCACGATCGCTATGGTCAGTTGCCCTGGGAGCAGTTGCTGCAGCCCGCGATCCAGCTGGCGGAGGAGGGCTTTGTGGTCTCACCGCGACTGGAGCAATTAGTGAGCCGAGATCAGGAACGACTGTCTCGCTACGCCACGACACGGGCGTATTTCTTCAACGATCAGGGGGAGCCGATCCGGGCAGGAGACCGGCTACAAAATCCAGAATTGGCAGCGACACTGCGCCAGATCGCTGAGGCCGGATCTGAGGTGTTCTATGAGGGGGAGATCGCGGCGGACCTGGTGGCGGCGGTCCAGGGAGTGGAGGATAATCCGGGGCTGTTGAGTCTGGCGGATCTGGAGGGCTACGAGGTGATCCCACGGGATCCAGTCTGTATCCTTTACCGGGAGCGGTATCAGGTCTGTGGTATGGGTCCTCCCAGTTCAGGTGGGGTGACGGTGGGGCAGATCCTGGGCATCCTCAATCCGTTTGATCTGGCCCAGCTGGGTCCTGAGGATCCCCAGTCCTGGTTTCTGATCGGGGAGGCCTCCCGGTTGGCGTTCGCGGATCGGGGTCGCTATCTGGCGGATGCGGATTTTGTGCCGGTGCCTCTAGAGGGGTTACTGGATCCTGGCTATCTCCTGCAGCGGGCCGGTCTGATTCAGCTGGGGGGAGCAGCTCTAGAGTCTGTCGCAGCTGGTAAACCCCCTGGGCTGGAGGCCGGAAATTGGGGTGAGGGACGAGCCTGGGATCTGCCCTCCACCTCCCATATCTCCATCGTGGATCAGCAGGGCAATGCGGTATCGATGACCAGCTCCATTCAGAACGCCTTCGGATCTCGGTTGATGGTGGGTGGATTTCTGTTGAATAATCAACTCACGGATTTCTCCTTTCAACCGGAAGGGGAGGGGGAACCTGTGGCCAATCGAGTTGAGCCCGGCAAGCGACCGCGCTCCTCCATGGCGCCCACGATCATTCTGGAGGACGATCGGTTACGGATGGTGATCGGCTCCCCAGGGGGCAGTCGGATCATTGGCTATGTGGCCCAGACGGTGATCGCTCATCTGGACTGGGGATTCAACATGCAAGCCGCCATCGAACTTCCCCATCGCGTCAATCGATTTGGGGCGTATGATCTAGAGGCAGGTCCTTCCACTGAGGAGTTGGCGACGGAGTTAGAGTCCCTAGGCTATGAGGTTAATGTTCGAGATCTCAACAGTGGATTGCATGGGATCGCCATCACAGCAGAGGGGACTTTACAGGGGGGAGCCGATCCGAGACGAGAGGGGATCGTGACAGGAGAGTGACAATGGCCATACCAGAGTGGACGGTGCGGGATTGGATCGTGACGGAAACCGGGGAGTGTCAGCTGCGGCCCTCAGCCCGCCCCTGGGATCTGTTACGGGAACGGTATTATCTACATCAGTTCCTGACGGAGATCGTGGAGCTCTTAGATCAGGCTCCGACGGAGGCCGATCAATGGGACTTTCTGCCTCAGATCCGCAGAAAAGTACGGCAGCTGTTCACCAATTCCTATTGGTTACAGACCCACTATGAGCCTCCCAATCCTCAGACGGGTGTTGCGATCACGATCCTCTATGACGAGATCGGTTATCCCTTGACTGTGGAGAATGTTTCCTCCTCTCCAGGGGTGAGTTCCCCCATTCATAATCATGGCACCTGGGGTGTGGTCGCTCTGCTACAAGGAGCGGAGAAACACGACTTTTGGCGTCGCTCCCCAACTCCAGATCATCCCGATCGCATCGAGTGGGTGGGGAAAAAGATCCTACAACCCGGCGAGATCATCAGTTTCACCCCAGAGGCGATCCATGCCATCGAATCCCTAGGATCCGATCTTACCGTGACCTTTAATCTCTATGGAGATTCTCTACCCCGATCCCGATTTCAGTTCGATCCAGAGGCTCACACAGCTAAACCCTTTTAGAGCCAATCCCTAAACTATATCTCTGAGGTCTTCCACATCACTACTCCTTACCCAACAAGCCCCCAGATCTGACAAGATCAAGGGATTGAATTGGAGCAGCAGCCGTGATCAATGACACCATGAGCCCATTTCGGAAAGCTCGATGGAAGCTCGCCATTGGGTTACAGCCTCTGGATCTCAAGGACTGGATCGAGATCGATGAGCAGTTTGTGGAGCAGCTCCAGCTCAAAGAGCACCTGCTGCGAACCCGTCATACTGAGCTCTTTTCAGGGTTACCGGAGAGCCTAGCAGCCCAACAGGGAGTACTGGATCTGCTGCTGGAGCACCTGCTCACCCATTTCCCTCAGATCTATCTCCGTCAGGGAGCGATCCTGAGCAATCTCAAAACCAATCAGCAGTGGTCCCTCCCCAGTTTCGCTCATGCTCCCCTCGATCTGGCGGGACGATTGGTTCAGGAGGATCTCTTACTCATGCAGCCAGGCCCAGCCGGCTATCGACTCACGGCAGGATCCTTATGCTTCCCCTCTCACTGGCGATTGCAAGATAAATTAGGTCTGCCTTTGGGCCAGATCCATCAACCGGTGCCGGGATATCCAGAACACTTGCAGCGACGGGTGGATCAACTGTTCGAACGCTTCCCGATCGATCGTCCTGGCTGGCGTTTGAACTGGAGTTTAGTCGATACTCCCACCCTCTGTTTGTGTTGTGATTCATCCCCGATGCCCACCGGGATCACAGCGGAGAATGCAGGAGATCGCCTCTGGCTGCGGATCGAACGTCAGACCCTGAGACGGATCCCGACCAACGATATCCTCTTTACAGTCCATACCTCTACACATCCCTTGAAACAGGCTGTCAAGGATCCAGAACTGGCCACCTCCTTCTTCACCACCCTTGAAACGTTGCCCGCCGCTACCCAGATCTACAAGCGAGTCCAGCCCATTCGAGAGCCGTTGCTTGCCTATCTGTACCCCTACACGAGATTCCCCCCAGGGCCTTTGCAGCTTTGATCAGGGCTAGATCAGGAGAGCCGCTCTCCCAGGCAGCAAGCTTCAGAAGAATCCCCCATTCCCCTGGGTGAAAACTGAGCCGTAGGTTAGCTTAGGTCTCGCAGGGATCTAATCGCAGGGCCATGGCTGAGACCACCACGTCCATCTGGGACATCATCCGCTACTATCGCCTCTACTGGACCACCACCCTGATCACGATCGGTTTCGCCAGCTTGTTCGAGGTCATGGATCTGTTCGTGCCCTATGCTGTAGGTCAGATCCTGGATGTATTGGCCAACGAGCCCCTGGATGGCCCGATCCAAGCCTTGGTTACGACTTTGGGTAACACAGGGGGGGGAGTTCAGACCCCGACCCAGGAACAGTCCCTGGCAGTATTGGTGTTGATGGGGTTGGTCTTTCTGGTCACCATCGTCAAGGCCCCGATCCAGCCCTGGCTGACCCACTGGCGGCTGTGGGATACCAGTTTCCGAGCCAAGCGAGATCACTACGGGGAGGCCCATGCTAAACTCCTCACCCTGCCGCTGGACTATTTCGACGACAACAATTCCGGTCGGATCGCGGCCCTAGTGGCCCGAGGCATCTCCAATCACACCTGGAGCTATCCCCAGATCGTCGGTCAGCTGTTCCCCAAGCTGGTGCGGGTAACGGCGATCGCGGCGATCTTGTTTCTGGCGGAATGGCGGATCGGGACGATGTTTACGATCTCGTTTCTGATCCTGATGACCGTCACCCTCAAACGGTTGCGGCGGCTGAGCTTGATGGAGAAACGGCTGGAGCGCTACATCGAGGACACCCAGAGTCGCACCTCCGAGATCATCACCAACATCAAGACCGTCAAGGCCTTCGCTGCTGAGTCCTATGAGCTGAAACGGCAGAATCAACGCTTGGGCCGGGAATTTAAGATCCTGGATTACCGGATTCATCAGGGCTACGTGCAGCTCAACGCCCTGCGCACCACCCTCGTCCAGATCTGTATCTTCGTGATCCTGTCCTTTGCCCTGGTGGCGGCCCTGCGGGGTTACATCACCCTAGGCTACTTCGTCGTCGTCTTCTCTCTGTCCAACATGGCCTATTCCGAGG
>CAYSEO010000396.1:0-4110 GCA_964429885.1 uncultured bacterium | reverse complement strand
CGGTCATGATCGCGATCTCGATCTTGGGGTGGGTGTTGGGGTGGTATGGTCAACTCAGCAGTTGGGATGGGGGATTGATGGTGTTGATCCTGGGGATCTACCTCGGGTTACTGGTGCGGCTGGGACGAGGGGACGAACTTCTAGAGGAGGTGGAGGGGGAAACGGATCCTCCTGCAGATCCTGCCCCTCTGCGAGGGAACCTGCTGCATCTGTTACAGATCGGAGCTGGGATCGGGTTGTTGGTGCTGGGGGCTCGGGGATTGGTGCTGGGGGCCGTCACCATTGCCCAGATGTTGGGACTGAGTGAGCTGGTGATCGGTCTGACGGTGGTGGCCATTGGCACCTCAACGCCGGAGGGGGTAACCTCGATCGTGGCCTGCCTGCGGGGACATCCCGATCTGTCCGTAGGCAATATGATCGGCAGCAATATCCTCAACATCCTGGCGGTGCTGGGGTTCACCAGTCTGATCGCCCCGGCTGGCATTCCCGTGCCCATAGAGGCCCAACAGTTCGACATCCCCGTGATCATCGCCGTGGCCCTGGCCTGTCTGCCGATCTTCGCCACAGGACATCGCATCGCCCGCTGGGAGGGGATGGTGTTTCTGGCTTATCAGCTGCTGTATCTGATCTATCAGGTGTTGTCGGAGTCCCAGAAGCAGATGCTGCCCGTGTTTCATCAGATCACAGCTGTCTTCGTGCTGCCCCTGACGATCTTGACCTTGGTGATCTTGATCTATCGCTGGATGCGGGAGCCCACACCGGAGCCGGATCACTCCAGTTCCCCTTGAGGAGCCTCAACCCCTAGGCGACCAAGACCCCAGGCTCCTTCTGCCGGGGCAGGATCTGGAGAGCACTGAGGGTAGAGCAATGGCAGAGATCGGCCTCATAGTCTTGGCCCAAGTTGAGCAACCGTTGACCATGACTGGCCAGCTTCAGGAGACCCAACAGATCCGACTGCCATTGTTGATAGAGGGCTAGGGCCGCCACCACCTCATCATTGCCCACCCCATTGGGTTGAGTGCCCAGTCCAAGTCCCGCCAGGATCGCCCCGGCGCAGACGGTGTCCTCCAGGGAGTAGGATCCCTGCCAACCCGATCCCACCAGCCAGACGATCTCAAACCCCGACCCAGCCAGATAGGTCACCACCGCCTCCAAATTGATCAATGCCGCCGTCAGGACCACAGGGGCCGCTTGTACCCGCTGCAAGGCCCGCGTGCCATTGGTGGTGCTCATAAAGATCCGCTTGCCCTGCACCCGCTCCGAGGTGTAGCTGAGGGGGGAGTTGCCCAGATCGAAGCCTGCTACCGCCTCTCCCCCCCGCTCCCCAGCCAGCAGCCGATGGGATTGCGGCCATTGAGCACTGGTCTGTTGCAGCTCCTCCAGATCCGCGAACACCTGTACCGCCTCCGCTCCCGCCGCCAGGGCCGTGGCGATCGTCGTTGTAGCCCGCAGCACATCGATCACTACGGCACAGTCAGGCCGTTCGGGGGGGACCCGCTCCGGGGTGTGAAACAGAGAAACTCGCATACCGAATCCAACCGGAGCTAAATAAAGGGTTTAAAACTGGCGACGGGAGAAGATCAAGCTAGCTATGCATAACAGCAGCAGCGTGTAGAGAATACCATAGATGCCATCCTGGAGTAACCCAGAAAATGAGGGCAACTGCTCTTGGATCAAGGTGTTCTTGAGGTTGAGCCGCTCCAGGTTAGGGACCACCAGATAGAGCGCCTCCAGAGCCCGGCGGGTGATCGGGGTCTCCACCAGCTCGCTGAGCCGCAACAGGCTGGGGCTGAAGTGACCCAGGAGATAGAGGGCGAAGGTGTAGAGGGTGGCCAACACCGAAGAGGTAAAGGAGCCGAACAATAGGGCCGCCGCCACGATCAACAGCAACTCGATGTAGATGAACAGGATCCCCAAGGCCAGAGGCAGGAGCGGCACGGAGCGAAACTGCAAGGAGACCTGGATCATCAAGATCGCGGCCATTAGGGTCACCAAGAGGGAGAGCAGGGTGGCTAATCCCAGATGCTTGCCAATGATGAACTCCACCCGACTGATGGGCTTGGCGATCATGACATAGACGGTGCGCTTATCGATCTCCTTACGGATCAGGCCTGTTCCCAGGAAGACGGCCACGATCAGGCTCAACAGGTTCAGCCCCGCCAGCCCGATATCTAGGATCACCTTCTGGTCTCCTCCCAAAGCCAGACCTGGCAAAATGGTCCCGGCTCCCACCATCAGGATCAAGTAGATCAACACCAGGTAAAGGACCCGATCTCGGACAGTTTCTCGAAAGACGTTGTGGGCGATCGCCCAGACCCGTGTGGTGTTCATCTCAGACCTACCTCACTTCAATGATAGATGGAGTGGACGCCATAGCGGGTAGAAGAGGATTTCCCCCATCCTGACCCAACTGCTACACTATGGGTGCCCTACAGATGCGGTTTGGTTTCATTCTATGCAATTTCAGGCGGAGATCACGATCACCCTACGGCCCTCGATCCTGGATCCGGCAGGGGCAGCGGTGGAATCCGGTCTGCATCAACTGGGTCACGGGGATGTGTCTGAGGTGCGCATGGGCAAGCGGGTACAGCTACGATTGGATGCCCCCGATCCGCAGCAAGCCCATTCCCGAGCCGAGCAAATGTGTCAGCAGCTGTTGGCCAATCCGGTGATCGAGACCTACCAGGTCAACCTACGGGCACTGGAGCCTCAACTCACCTCTGGAGGATAGGCACATGGCGGACTGTCGATTCGGGGTGGTGGTGTTTCCCGGCTCCAACTGTGATCGGGATGTGGCCTGGGTCACCCAAGGGCTGCTGGGGTGTCCTACTCAATTGATCTGGCAGGGCCAAACCCAGTTCGATCCGGTGGATGTGTTGATCCTGCCGGGGGGATTTAGCTATGGGGACTATCTGCGGTGTGGCGCGATCGCTCGTTTCGCCCCTGTGATGGCAGCGGTACAGGAGCATGTGGACCGAGGGGGCTATTTACTGGGGATCTGTAATGGCTTTCAAGTGTTGTTGGAGGCGGGTTTATTGCCTGGAGCCCTGATCCGCAACCAACAGCTACAGTTTCTCTGCGAGCGGGTGCAGCTGCAGGTGGAACGGACGGATACTCCCTGGACCCAGCAGTATGCTCCTCAAACTCAGATCACCCTACCGATCGCCCATGGGGAGGGCTGTTATGTGTGCGATCCCCCGACGCTGAGGCAACTGCAGGATCAAGGACAGATCCTATTTCGCTACCTACCCACGGCCCCCAATGGCTCTCTGGATCGGATCGCAGGAATCTGTGATCCCACGGGTCGGATCCTAGGCCTGATGCCCCATCCAGAACGAGTTGCCGATCCGCACTTACAGCAGGATTCCCCCCAGAGCAACCTGGATGGCCTCCCCTTCTGGCAGAGTATCGCCGCTGTCGCCCCTGCCTTGGCCCTGGCTCAGTGACGATCGCTCTGAGAATTGGGCTCCACCGATGGAGATCTGGCAGTATGGTGAGGATAAGCCCGTGTCTGAAAAATAACTCTGATCCGGAATTCTGTAGCTAGACCTGCAGTTTACTCAGAATGGAGTTTTTACACTGGAAGGGTTACTCTGATGCGTGTGTGATCATCCCTGTAGTGACCGCTTAACGGATCAGATTGAGCGGGCAGGCTAGACGAAGCGAAGGCTCAATCAAGAGGTGCCAGCATGAAGGTACTGATGCTCCAAGCCAAGGATCTGGAGGACCGTGGGATCCGGACTGAAAGCGTCTCCGAACTGATCTTCCGAGGCAAGTTGTTGTTGCGGGGAGCCACCTTCTCCACCTCCAGTCGTCAAGCTGCCCTGGAAGCCTGTCGCAATCACCTGAGAGCCGGGATCTTCAGCATCTTAGTGGATAACGGTAGCGCCCTAACCCTGTGGAGCGAACACGCCACCGCCGTCTCTCCGACCGATAGTGGATCTGGACTCGATCGCCACTCCCCCACCCTGGTCGCCTCCCCCTCTCCAGCTCCAAGCCGCAAGAGCACTGGGGCACAACAGCCCAATACCGGCTCCAAGGTGGCCAGCCAACTCACCTACCGAGGCCGACCGATCAGTGGTTCCACTCAACCCCCCCGTGTCAGCTCCG
>CAYSEO010000395.1:0-4117 GCA_964429885.1 uncultured bacterium | reverse complement strand
GTGGGCTCAGTCTCGGAGGTCTGAACCGCTGCAGTAGCAGAGGGGGATTCTGGGGCTTGATCTGAGGTGACTGTCGGGATCTCAGAGGTGAATTCTGGGGTTTGATCTGAGGTGTCCTCTGGGGGTTCGGAGAGATCAGCGGCGGTTTCCTCAGGCTCAGCAGGGGATTGATCCTTGGGAGAGGTCTCTTCTGATCCTTCCTCCTCGGTGGGCGGGGACTCCTGGGATAGGGCCTCCGCGTCTTGCGCCTCGGTGGTTTGATCAGGAGCTTGATCGGCAGCGGGCTCTGGAGGGACCTCCGTCAGCAACTCCGGATCCCAGCGACTCAGCAGGTTAGACCATCGCTTCCCGATCACCGTAAACCGATCCTCAACGCCCTCAGGATCCACGGGCTCATACTGATCCAGCTGATGTTGATCGGAGGAGAGCGCCCAGGCTGCGGCTGCCGGGATCTGGATGAATAGATTGGCTCCCCAGAATCCCACCCCGGCCACGATCAGGCCAATGAATCGATTCTCCGGCAGAAAGGAGAGGCTATGGAATAAAGGCGCGATGTCATAGAGCCATTCCCCCAAGGCGATCATCACTAAGATCACCAAAGGAGGCACCAAAAGATACGGCTTGCTGCGAAATCCGGAGAGAATCCGACGCCGCTGCACACTCAGCTGATCGGGAGGCAGGGAGATCACCAAAATACTGAAGAGATAGAAGGGGCGACGGATCTGCATCCGGGCCACTAACCCGATCCCCAGTGCCAGCACTAGCAACTGCTCCAACCACACTGGCAGGATCGGATCTCCGGTGGCCAAGCCCATCACCGTTAGGGCCATCCACAGGGGGAAGACAACGATCCCGGCCACATGGATCCAGAGAAAGGGTTCAGCTCGCAGCTTCTGCATGGTGCACCTCTGAGCGGGGATGTCCTGGTTCAAGGGGTCTGCGAGGGATCGGTCTGGGTCGATCCGGTGGGATCAAGCACTTACTTCTTGCCCTTCTTCGTCTGATCCACCACCTCTAGATCTTGAAACCGGAAGCTGACGATCTTATCCCAGTTGCCCCCCTCAAACAGCACCCCCACATGGCTGTCGGTGACCCGCTGGACGAACCCCTCGAATTGGTAATAGGTGTCATCCGGGTTGGTGACCTTGACGGACATTCCGGGCAGAAAGGGAAGGGAGTCGGCTGCAGTCATGACTTGTAGCGATAATGGATCTCTGCTTTATCATTATGGGATGAAATTGGCAGATCCGATATGGCACGACTCCCACAGACCACCGCCCATGTGCTGATCACCCGCTGTTCCTGGCAGGAGGGGGCGATCGAGGGGGAGGTGAAGGCCAATGGTTGGGTCTGGCAGTTTAGTTGGCGGTTTCGGGCTGGGGAGTTACGGGTAGAGCCCTCGTCGGGGCGAGCCTTGATCCGAGAGCCATTGAGCCGCTTCCTAGAGAAGTTTGACTACCATCTGGAGCCGGGCAGTAATTACTCCTTCGAGATCCGTAGCCGTCTTTAGGTTCTTCTCTTGTTCCCTCTCTGTTGACAGGGATCCCTATGGATCGCTCGGGGTAGACCCACCCCAACCCCGGAGGGGCTGGCTAGCCTAAGCACCCGATCTTAGTTCTGACTGCCTTCTCCCGACTGAAGCGAACCAGACGCCTCAGGTCCTCATTGGTGGTTGGAGGTGATCAAGAGAGCACCTTGCTGCCAACCTAATAGATCAGGAGCGAGATCAGGAGCGCTCCTCAGGCACCGTGATCTCGCCATCTAGGATCTGCTGTCTCACTGTCTCCAGCTCCTCCACCAGAGTTGTCGGGATCAGAGCCTGATTGTACTCATCCAGGGCATAACCGACTCCCTCGTTGGCCAAACCAAATTCCTGGACACCACCGGAGAAAGATCCTTCATGGACAGCTTTGATGGTCTCATAGGTGGCCACATCCACCCGCTTCAACATGGAGGTGAGGCCGAAGTTGAGGGTAGCCGGATCAGCGTCCGTATCCCCCAGGTAGTTCTGGTTAGCATCCACACCGACGAAGAAGACGGGTCGATCGCTCTCATCACAGCTGTAGCCCTGGGGCTTGGGCACCTCAGCAAAGGGATCCCGGATGAACTCCACATCTCCAGGCAGTTGGGAAACGGAGAGACACTGTTCCTGATTGACCAGATCGATCACCCCTAGACCGGATCCTCCAGCAGCGGTGTAGATGATATCAGCCCCCTGAGACTGTTGAGCCGAACCGATCTCCTTGGCTTTCGCTGGATCGTTCCAGGCCGCTGGGGTGGTGCCCACATAGTTGGCGATCACGCGACAGTCGATGCCCTCCTGCTCACAGGCATACTCCACACCCGCCTGATACCCCGCTTCAAACTTATGGATCAGAGGAATATCCATGCCCCCCAGGAAGCCCACGACTCCGGTCTGGGTCAGCTTGCCAGCGATATAGCCCACCAGAAACGATCCCTCATGCTCCCGAAACACCAGGCTGGCCACATTATCGGTCTCGGAGGAGACGGTATCGACCAGGCCAAAGTTGACATCCTCGAACTCCTGAGCAGTGCTGGTGATCGCGGGCTCCAGGGCAAAACCGACACCGATCACCAGATCGAACCCTTCCTCGGCAAACTTGCGGACGCCTTGGCCGGATTGAGAGGCATCGGTGGGCTCAAAATCGAACACCTGCACCCCATCCAGCTCCTCCTCAGCGCGAGCCGCTCCCTCACCCGCAGACTGGTTAAAGCTGCGATCGTTCTTGCCCCCCAGATCGTAGGCCACGCCCACACGGGTCGATTGGGCCAGGGCGGACTCCACACTGATCCCAACAGTCAATAGGGCCAGGGTTGCGACTACAGGCTGCCAACGATTCATAATGCCGATCCTCTCTCTGATTGCAACAGACTGATCACCATAGCTCGGAACCCGGCATGATCCGCTCGGAGCACGATCTTGGCATTGGCAGGATGGCCCAGGATCCCGTAGGTATTTACCAGACTATAACCTTGGGTGAGCTGCCCTTGATATTCCACATCCACATAGTGACAGCTGGATGCCAAGATCAGATCAGGATTGAGGGCCATGGCCATGGTGAGAGAGTCGGGGTGAGTGATGCCGTCTACCGATCCCCCCTCGCGGTGGTTGCGATTAAACTCCCAGGCAGCACGGTTGATGGCCAGATAGAATTCACTCAGCTCTGTTTTCAGGTTAACGATCGGGTCCACCTCTTCCCGATGCAGGATCCCATCCCGCAAATAGAGATCCCAGGTGGAGAGCACGGTATCAAAGCCCGCATTGAGAACGATATGGGCCGCTTCTGGATCCACATAGAAGTTGAACTCTGCCGCCGGATGGATGTTGCCGACGCTATGGTTACAGCCCCCCATGATCCATAAGCGTTTGACCCTTTGGGGCAGGGTGGGATCTTTGTAGAGGGCGAGGGCCAGGTTGGTGAGAGGGGCTTGGGCGATGATCTCCAGCTCTCCAGCCCAGCGATCGGCGGTCTCCAGGATGGCATCCACTGCAAACTGGGACTCAGGTCGCTGTTGAGCTCGGGGAAAATAGGAGTTGCCCATGCCATCCTCTCCATGCACGTAGGCGGCCATCACCAGGGGACGCAACAAGGGTCGTTCGGCTCCCCGGAACACAGGCACACCTGCTTTACCGGCGATCTGGACCGCATACAGGGCGTTCTCGACACATTGATCCAGACCGATGTTGCCTGCCACCACAGTGATCGCTTCCACCGAGCTTTCCGGCCAGAGCAGGCCAAATAGAATGGAGGTGACATCATCTCCAGCCGTATCGGTATCGATCAGGAATCGCTTCACGGTTTTTCTCAGTAAGACCTCGCTATTATGGGGGATGATCTGAGATGGAGGAGAGAGCAGATCTTCGCATACAACTGCTCTAATATGTTGGCAGAAACGATCGATTTTTGATATCCAATGAGCTTGAGTTTCGATCCCCTATCTCGTGATTCCATGAAAGCAATTGAAACGGATTGGTACCTGCTAGAACACAGTCTCCCCAGCCTGGACTGGGCCAGACTGAGTGGCTTTGAATCTGGACATGTGGAAATACTTGACATGGAGCGAGAGTGATAGGTTTTTGAGGATTGGCAACAGG
>CAYSEO010000394.1:1243-4137 GCA_964429885.1 uncultured bacterium | reverse complement strand
GAACCAGTGACCCCTTCCGTGTGAAGGAAGTGCGCTACCACTGTGCTAATCGCCCGCAGTGCCCAACGATTATAACTCATCCGATCCCGATGTCATGATCTTCTACTGAGATCTAGAGATCTGCTCTGAGAGCCCGCTGTGGACTCGGACCTGAGCTTATCGAGGATTGTAGTAAACATTCCCAAACCAACCTCCTCGACGCTTCTCCAATGTGACCGCATCCCCCGTGTTCTTGTGGTTATACCAGCTCTGCCGATCGAAGGTCCGATAGTCTCCGTTGGGTAGCCTAACCCGATTGTTGTAATCTGTATCACAGCGTCTACCCGTGTCTGTGCGACGACAGTCCCGATCCCTCCATTGATCGACGATCACGCCCTGCACTGTTCCCTCTGAGCGGGAGGTGAGAGCATTGCCTCCCATCACGATCCCAACCAAGGCTACAACCCCTGCAATCGTTAACCCGATCAATCCCTTGGCCGGGTTGTTCCCTACGATACTCCCCATTGTCTTGTTCTTTGAGAGTGATTACAGCTCCTCCGATGTGGAGGCGAGATCCTGCGACTTGGCTTCAGGATTCAGGGTTCCCCCCCGACAGGGCATAAACCTCATATCTTGATAAAACTCCTGCTGCCGGAGCTCCACCTGAGAGCGAGAAGCCATCAACAGTAGTGACCAAAAGACCTGGATCCGGTGAGGGGTGGGATCTGGGGGGTGATCGGACTCTGACTCTGGATGAGTTACTGCCCCCACATGCTCTGCCCCGAAGGTTTCCACGAGATGATCAAAGGGGATCTGATCGGTGCCCTGTTGCCAGAGACGAGCCAGGAGGGATTCCAGCTCTGCCGTCATCTCCACCAGGTTTTCGGGGTGAGCCAGCTGGGTAATGGCTGCCAAGGCCCGTTTACGAGAGGTGCGCTGGGGCCGTGTTTTGGCTGCCTCCTGCCGTTGATCAAGGACTGACTCCAGCTCCTGCAGTTGCTCGATCAGTTCCTTGAGGGTGATCGGTCGGGTCCGAGAGAGCCGGGGAGCGGCCCGAGGCTTAAGTACACGCTCTAAGGGTAAGGGGGGCCAGGCTGCTAGGGAATCGGGCTCTAGATCTGCCTCTGGGATCTCTGGGGCTTCGGGTTCAGGTTCGGTGGGATCGGCTAGGGCCATGGCCTTGAGATAGACCAACATGGCGGCGTAGATGAAGGCTTGACCGGACTCTGACAGATCACGGGTGTTGGCCTGAGGGCAGAGTTGGGAGAGAAACCGGTCGATAACGTCGATCACTTGCACATCCCATGGATCGATCTCCCCCTGCTCAGCTAGATCCAGGAGAAAGGCGATCGCTTCTTCGGCCAGGGAGACAGCCATGGGGAGTTCAGGAGACCTCTAGGATCACCATAGCGACCTCCACCCCGTTTGCCTACTGGTGGGCAGCTTTTGCTAGTGATCTCGGGCAGAGCTGTCCAGAGATCTTCATCCCGTCTCCGGATCGCAGTAGAGTGATGATCGCGTTCTATCCGGTAGCCCTCTATGTCCTTTACCGCCTCCCTCTGGCAGTCCATCGAGTCCATCTATCAGGCCATTCTGGATCACCCCTTCAATCAGCAGTTGGCCCAGGGCACCCTAGAGCAGGAGCGGTTTCAGTTTTACCTCAAGCAGGATGCTCTCTATCTGGTGGATTTTGCTCGGGCCTTGGGGTTGGTGGGTGCCCGTTGCACAGGACCTGATCGGATCGTGGATTTTCAGAACTTTGCCATCGGTGCGATCGTGGCGGAGCGGGGTCTGCATGAGAGTTACTTCGATCTGTATGGCATCTCGCTGGATGTGGGCTATGCTCCCGGCTGTTTTACCTACACGAACTATCTCTTGGCCACGGCAGCCTTGCGTCCGATTGAGGAGGCGATCGCGGCTCTGTTGCCCTGTTTTTGGATCTACAGGGAGGTGGGCAATCATATCTATCGGAACGCTAGCCCTGATAATCCTTACCAGAAGTGGATCGATACCTATGCGGGGGAGGAGTTCGCTACCGCTGTAGATCAGGCCATCATCATCACGGAGGATGTCGCTGCGGTTGCCTCAGAACCGATCCGAGAGCAGATGCGAGGGGCGTTTGTCTATTCCTCGCGATTGGAGTGGATGTTTTGGGATAGTGCTTATCGGTTGGAGGCTTGGCAGCCTTAAAGACAGTTCTTGAATTTGTTGTAGATATAGCGATCCAGGATCAACAAACCGGATCGCATTCCCCCGGTACAGCCGGAGAGAAAACCAATGGGGAGATGACCTTTGGGTGCCTTTATGTCGTAGATCAATTGCTTGTAGTGCAGCCATTGGCCCCGGATCTTCCAACCCACCTGTTCTGCGAATCGTTCATGATCTCGACCGCATTGGGAGAAGATCTGATATTGGAGCTTGAACCCGAAGCGACCCAGGCTATGGTGTCGCCATAGTTGATCCAGCTGCCGCAGGGTGACGCAGGGGAACTTATCGATGGATTGTACGGAGAAACTCCCCTCCCGTTCCTGGTGAACCGCTCGCAGCATCAGCCGGGTGGTCTCTAGATCTGCCTGCTGCCATTCTCCAGTGGTTAATAGATCCTTGAGCCATTGCAACGGATCGGGTTTAGGGGCAGGATGTTGGCCATTGCTGGAAGGGATCGATCCGGGGGTGACATCTCGGTGGGGTCGGGAGAGGGAGACATCTGGTGGGATCACGGTGGGATTGAAGATCTGGGTGGTGGAGGTCTCCGTTGTGGGAGGAGCGCTTTGGGTGGGAATATCAGCCTCTGGATCCCAAGTTGCGGGGGTGAGATCCTCACGGGGGGCGGACTGAGGGGCTTCTATGGGTTCTGGTTCGGATGGGGAGTCGATCTGATCGGGGATGGATAGCGTCGGAGCCTCGCTGATCTG
>CAYSEO010000394.1:0-1233 GCA_964429885.1 uncultured bacterium | reverse complement strand
GATCGCGGCTGCCCCTCGCACAGCCGAAAGATCTCCACCACCCGTCGATCCTCAGACGTCACCCCCAGCTCCGGCCCCAGCGCCTCGGTGGGGGGGAGCAGATCCAGCCATTCCTGCATGGTCTGAGGTCGATCCTTCGGATCAAAGGCCATGCCCGCCAAGATCGCTTGATTGGTGCGATCGCTCAGTTTGGTGTTGATGAATTTAGGGGGATCCAGGACGCGACCTGTGGCTCGGACAGGGGCACAGACAGGGATCTCGCGGGTCACCATAGTGTAGAGGGTGGCGGCTAAGGCATAGACATCGATACAGGCTCCCCGCCGCCGCATGGAGTCATATTGTTCGATCGGGGCATAGCCATCGGTACCCCAGGAGGTGTGGTGCTGGATCAGGCCCTGAGAGAAATCCCGAGCCAGACCGAAGTCGATCAAAACTGCCTCGGCTCGATCCTGTCGTAGCAGCACATTGGCGGGCTTAACATCGCGATGCAGGATATCTTGCTCATGGAGCATCACCAGGGCATCCCCGATCTGACGGGTGTAGAGCAGGGATTCTGCCTCAGTCAAAGGTCCCCGCCGCCGGACCCGATCCAGAAGGGTCTCGCCGGAGATGTACTCCATGACGATGCACCACAGATCATCCTCCAGGATCACCTTGTCCACCTTGACCACATGGGGATGCAGGCTACACATGGCCAGCCGCAGGGCCTCGTTCATAAAATCCTGCTGAAACTTGCCGAAGTCCGGATCCGCTTGCACGCTATCATTGAGGCTCTTGAGTACCACCCAATCGGCCCGACGGTTGTCCCAAGCCAGATAGGTGATCCCAAATCCTCCCTGACCGAGGATGCGGTCGATGGTGTACCTGCCCTCCTGCAACTTGTATCCCTCTGGCCAAGCCATGGCTAGGATCCCCCAGACAGCCACCTCATTGTGACATAGACTTTTGGGTAAGACCGGAGCAGTAGGCACAGAGGCCGATCATGCTGTCAAATCTGAGAATGGATCATTGGGTGTTGACAGTCCGGGATCTGGATGTCACCTGTCAGTTTTATACCCAGCAACAAGATCTACCCTAGAGCACTAGGAGTTCTAAGTCGGCTGTGACCTGTGGGTATGGAGTGTGGATCTTGGCGATACCTCTTCTGATTAATGGTGTGGTGTTGGTGCTGCTCAGCTTCAGTCCCTGGTGGGTGCTGCAACGAGAGTTTGGGGGTGTGGGGGTACTGGCGGG
>CAYSEO010000393.1:0-4137 GCA_964429885.1 uncultured bacterium | reverse complement strand
GACCCCCCAACGCTGCTTGGGCTGCCCGATCCGCTGCGGTCAGGACCGCTTGAGCGAACTCGATCCGCTTCTCCAGGGAGAACAGGGTGCTATCCACATAGGCTTCCGGCTGATCGGCATCATCGAAGTCCTTGGCATCGACGAGGATCACCTCCTGGAAACCATTGCCCCGCCAGTACTCGATCATGCGCTCGTTGCTGAAGGTGGAGACCATGCTGTGGTGTTCCTGGCTATAGCCATTCCAAACCAGGATCGGCATGAAGTTGGTGGCCTCGGGGAAGGCGGTGTGGAAGTGACCGATGGAGCTGATCACATAGGGTTCCCCCAATCCCCCATCCCCTAAGGTGAACGGAAACAGGGTGCCGGGATGAAGCAAGGCCCCCGCCATGGCAAAGTGCTGTCCCTGACCCAGAGGTCCGGCTGGAGACAGGATCCCTGGAATATACCCGGACAGGTGACCCAGCAATCCCTCCTTCTCTCGGAACCGCTCGCGCAGTTGAGTAACGGTCTGGATCCCCATGTCCTCTAAGGATCGATCCAGAAACATGGCGCTGTAGAAGCCGGGAGCATGATGGCCCACCTCCGTAGGGATGTTCTTGTGACCCAATAGGAAGAAGGCGGCATAGGCTTCCACTTGGCTGGCGAATCCCCCAGGGTGACCGGAGGCTTTACTGGCAGTGATCTGCAGGGTGAGGTAGCGGAGGGCGTCAGCGCACAGCAGCAGTTGGAAGGCGGCGGTGGGATCGTTGGGGTCAGAAACTCGCCCGGTTGCCGGATTCACCACGGGAGTCTGACCCTGTTGATCGAAGCCGGTCCAGGGCTGGCCAAAGTATTGGATCCCGTCGCAGAACTCAGGGATGGCGGTGGTGGCGGGGGGCTGAGCGAGGGTCATGGGCTACACCTGCAGAGACAGTACAGTTCTGGATCTGTCTTGCATTTTAATATCTGGTTAACACTTTGGCGGTGGTGGATCGGGTTTCCTTGGCAGGGGCGCTGATCGGCAACGTCACTCCTGTCGATACTGACATTCGCAATTAGGCTCTAGGGAAAGATTTTGTCGTCGTCCAAACAAATAAAGAAAATGTTGATAGCAGATAGGATATTGGACGGGTCTGAGTTGTTTTTGCCAATGAGCTCTATGGGTTTCATTTATTGCGTTCGTGGTTCTGCTCGGATAGACTTGCGATGGTCCTTTGTTGTCCCGAGAGTCCATAGCTCTCGATCGACCCTACAACCTCAGTGAGGCTGATGCTGAGCTGCCGCTTTCCCTCTCTTGATCGACAGCCTGACTCAGATGGCTTAGGGGAATGTCGTCACTCTTATCCCATAGCCTTCAACTTCATGGCTCTCTTTGACGCTCATGTCCTGTGTCCAGCTAGGGCTATCCTCATCACCCCTACACCTAGCCCCTCTCTCATCAAGGGAGCCACCCAAAGCGCTGGATAGAAAACCGCACTATACCAGGGATCGAGCTCAAGATCTTCATTGGATTCACGATCTCCAATGACCTGATGCAATTGTCGGATGTCGATTGGATCGGCCCAAACCGTAGCGTCGGGACCGATCGTTAAGTTTTTTGAGCCTCACTCTCCCGATCATGACCCCAGATCTAATAACTTCCTTAAGAAGGAATACCGAGTCGTCCCCCTGGATCGAGAATCTGATCACCCAAGGGAGCACTTTCTCGTTCTCTGGAGTCATGTTTGTTTACAGAATTGGGCCGCGCCATGAACAGCAACACACTGCCTGAGAAACAGGGGCTCTACGATCCGCAGTTGGAACATGATGCCTGCGGCGTTGGCTTTATCACCCATATGAAAGGTCAGCGATCTCACCAGATCATCCAGCAAGGTCTGACGATCTTGATCAATCTCAGTCACCGAGGCGCCTGTGGCAGTGAGCCCAATACCGGAGATGGGGCTGGGATCTTGATGCAGTTGCCCCATGGTTTTCTCCGACAGGTGACGGCTCCTTTGGGGATCTGTCTCCCGGACCCTGGACACTATGGGGTGGGTCAGATGTTTATGTCCCCTGATCCAGAGACTTGCGAGCTGAGTCAGCGACAGTTTGAGTCCATTGTGGCCCAGGAAGGACAGCAGGTGTTGGGCTGGCGGCGGGTGCCCACCGATCACAGCTCCTTGGGTCAGACCGCCCGTGCCAGTGAGCCCGCGATCCTGCAGGTGTTCATCCAACGGGATCCGGCTCTCTCCGAGGCCCTAGCCTTTGAGCGCAAACTGTTTGTGATCCGCAAGCGTGCCCATACCGAGATCCGCATGACCGGGATGGATCCCTACTGGTACCCGGCCAGCCTCTCCAGTCGCACCCTGGTTTACAAGGGCATGTTGATGCCGGAACAGGTGGGGGAGTATTTTTTGGATCTGCAAGATCCGGCTATGGATAGTGCTCTGGCCCTGGTTCACTCTCGGTTTAGCACCAACACCTTTCCCAGTTGGGAGCGATCCCATCCCTATCGCTACATCAGCCATAACGGCGAGATCAATACCCTGCGGGGCAACATCAACTGGTTGCAGGCTCGTCAGTGTCTGTTTGCCTCAGATCTGTTGGGTAGCGATATCAAGAAGATCCAACCGGTGGTGAATCCGGACGGTAGCGATTCTGGGATCTTCGACAACACCTTGGAGCTGCTGACCTTGGCAGGGCGATCCTTGCCCCATGCGGTGATGATGATGGTGCCGGAGCCCTGGAACGCCCATGAGTCCATGAGCCCGGCCCGTAAGGCTTTCTACGAATATCACAGCTGTCTGATGGAGCCCTGGGATGGTCCTGCTTCCATCGCCTTCACTGACGGCACGCAGATCGGAGCGGTGTTGGATCGGAATGGTCTGCGGCCCTCTCGTTATTGGATCACCCATGACGATCTGGTGATCATGGCCTCGGAGGCGGGGGTATTGCCCATCGAGCCCCAACGGGTGGCCTTTAAGGGACGGTTGAATCCCGGTCGCATGTTCCTGGTGGATCTGGCGGAGGGACGGATCATCTCCAATGAGGAGATCAAGACCCAGATCGAGAGCCAACATCCCTATCAGCAATGGCTGGATCAATATCGAGTGGCCCTGGAGGATCTGCCCAAGGCGCCGGAGGTGGTGGGAGCGGATCCAGAGTCATTGCTGCTGCGTCAGAAAACCTTTGGGTACACCTTTGAGGAGTTGCGAATCCTGTTGACCCCCATGGCGCAGCATGGCGTGGAGGCGGTGGGATCCATGGGCACAGATACCCCACTGGCGGTGCTATCCAATCGGCCCAAGCTTTTGTATGACTACTTTCAACAGCTGTTCGCTCAGGTGACCAATCCCCCCATCGATTCCATTCGGGAGGCGATCATTACCTCGGCGGAGACCACGGTGGGTGCGGAAGGTAATCTTCTGGATCCGCGCCCCGAGAGCTGTCAGTTGATCAAGCTCAACACCCCGATCCTGACTAACGCCCAGCTGGCTCAGCTCAAGCAATTGCAGGATCAGGATCCCTTCCGATCGACAACTCTACCGATCCTGTTCGATCCTCAGGCCGGAGTTGAGGGCTTACAACAAGCGCTAGATCAGCTCTGTGCCGAGGCGGATCGTCAGATTGCCGCCGGGGTGAACGTGGTGATCCTCTCCGATCGAGATTTCTCCGAAGGTTTGGCCCCGATCCCGGCGTTACTGGCTGTTGCCGGTCTGCACCATCATCTGATCCGTCAGGGCACCCGCACCCGTGTGGGTCTGATCTTGGAATCTGGTGAGCCCCGTGAGGTGCATCATTTCGCTGTGTTGCTGGGCTATGGCTGTGGGGCGATCAATCCCTATCTGGCCTTCGAGACCTTAGAGGATATGATCCGGCAGCGGTTGATCTTGGATGTGGATCCCTACACTGCCTGCAAGAACTACATCAAAGCGGTCACCAAAGGGGTGACCAAGGTGGCGTCCAAGATCGGCATCTCCACCTTGCAGAGTTATCGAGGGGCTCAGATCTTTGAGGCCATTGGCTTGGATCACTCCGTTATCGATCGTTACTTCACCTGGACAGCGTCTCGGATCGAGGGGGCGGACCTGGAGGTGGTCGCTCAGGAGGCCATCCAGCGCCATACCCATGCCTTCGCCGATCGCCGCACCGATCACGCTTCTCTGGATGTGGGGGGGG
>CAYSEO010000392.1:0-4152 GCA_964429885.1 uncultured bacterium | reverse complement strand
GCTCCGTTCCGCTGAGGTCGAGTTCAACTATTTCTTCACCGCTGAGGATGTGGTGTTCACCTTCGATTACGTCACCAATCCAGATGTAGGGGCCGTAACCGCTGCGATCTATCAGACGATCGAAAGTGTGGAGGCGGTGGACGAGACCACGGTCTTGATCACCTTTAAGGAGCCGACGGTGGCTTGGTTTGAGCCGTTTGTGGGCACCAATGGCATGATCCTGCCTGAGCATATTTTGGGGGAGTTCAATGGACCTAACTCGCGGGAGGCGGAGGCCAATCTGGTGCCCGTGGGTACAGGTCCCTATATTCCGACCGATGTCAGGCCGGGGGATGTGATCGTCTATGAGCCCAATCCTAATTTCCGGGAGGAGGGCAAGCCCTTCTTTGCTCGGGTGGAGCTGAAGGGGTGTTGGGATGCCACATCGGCGGCCCGAGCGGTGTTTCAGACGGGGGATGCGGATTATGCCTGGAATGTGCAGGTGGAGGCGGCGGTGCTGAATCAGTTGGAGGCTGCCGGTGTGGGTCGGGTTATTCCCAAGCCCGGTCCCAATGTGGAACGGATCCAGTTCAATTTCTCGGATCCTAACCAGGAGGTGGATGGGGAACGATCCAGCATCGAGACAGAGCATCCATTCTTCACCGATCTCAATGTGCGCAGAGCCTTCACCCTGGCCATCAATCGGCAGGTGATCGCCGAACAACTGTATGGACAGGCGGGGGAGGCCACTATTAACCTGATCGTCTCCCCAGATACGGTCAAATCCGATGCTACCTACGAGTACGATCTAGAACAGGCAGCGGCCTTGTTGGATGAAGCAGGCTGGGTGGATTCCGACAACAATGGCGTTCGAGATCAAGATGGGGTGGAGATGTCCGTCCTGTTCCAAACCTCTGTCAATCCCCTACGCCAGAAGACCCAAGAGATCATCAAACAGGATCTGGAGTCCATCGGTGTAGAGGTGGAGTTGAAAAGCACCGACGCCAGCGTCTTCTTCGATAGTGAGCCCGCCAATCCGGATAACATCGGCCACTTCTATGCGGATCTACAGATGTTCACCACGGGCAACGAGAACCCGGATCCCACTGCCCATATGCGCACCTATGTGTGTGAGGAGATCGCTCAGCAGTCCAATGGTTGGTCCACGGACAACTACTCCCGCTATTGCAATGAGGAGTATGAGGCCCTGTATGAGGAGCTGGTGGCGGAGACTGATGTGGAGCGACGCTACGAACTGATCAAGGAGATGAACGATTTCCTCGTGTTGGAGGATGTGGCGGTGATGCCGATCGTGGATCGGTTTAACCCTGCGGCGGCAGCCAATACCATCGAGGGACCCGATCTAACCCCTTGGGATCTAGAGACCTGGAACATCAAGGATTGGGTGCGGGTAGATCCGTCCTCGTAATCTCAACCTCAGGATCCCCTGTCAGGTTAGATGGGGGATCTCACCTTTGTTCTGAACCCTATTGAGCTGCAAACCCGATGACCCGATATCTGATCAATCGTCTGCTCTCCTCGATCCCAACCCTGTTGGCCATCAGCCTGGTGGTGTTTGTGATCCTGGCGGTAGCCCCTGGAGATCCCATGGGGGAGTTTGCCACCAATCCCTCGATCACCGCTGAGGTGCGGGAGAATATTCGCAGGTCTTTGGGACTGGATCAGCCGCTCCATATTCGCTATCTCAAGTGGCTGTGGGCCTTTGTACAAGGGGATATGGGATTCTCATTTAATAGTCGTAGCCCGGTGTCAGAGCTGATCCTGCAACGGTTGCCGACGACTCTCTGGGTGGTGGGAGGCGCCTACGCTTTGGGCACGATCCTGGCGGTGCCCCTGGGAGTGATCTCGGCCCTCAAACGGTATTCTCTATTTGATCAGATCACCACCACTCTGGCGTTTATCGGTTTCTCTTTGCCCACGTTCTTTACCGGGATCCTGTTTATTATCGTCTTTAGTGTTCAGTTGGGTTGGTTTCCATTTATCTATAACAGCACCCTGGAGGTGACAGATTGGGCCAGTCTGATCCAGCAGCTGAAACAGTCGATCATGCCGGTAATGGTGTTGGGATTATTCCAGGCGGCGGTGTTGATGCGGTTTGTGCGGGCCTCTATGTTGGAGCAGATCAATCAGGATTATGTGCGCACTGCTAAAGCCAAGGGATTACACCAGTGGATCGTGGTCAATCGTCATATTCTGCGCAATGCTCTGATCCCGGTGGTGACGTTGGTGGCGTTGGGGGTACCGACCATCTTTACCGGGGCAATCGTTACGGAACAGATCTTTCGGGTGCCGGGGATCGGGGCGTTGTTGGTGGACTCGATCTTTCGGGCAGATACCCCGGTGGTGATGGCGATCACGTTTCTGTATGCGGTGTTGATCGTAGGCTTTAATCTGATCGCAGATCTTTTATATGGGGTGTTGGATCCTCGGGTCCGCTATTCCTAGAATGCTCTTCTCGCTCTGATCAAAACAGCAAGGCAAAGCTATGGCAAGTCCAGCGATCTCACAATCCACCAAAACCCAAGCGGATCGTCCACCTCGATCGTTATGGGGAGATGCGTGGCGACGGTTTCGGCGGGATAAGTTAGCGCTATTCGGATCGTTGGTGTTGCTGCTGATCTTGGCTAGTTGCCTCTTGGGTCCCTTCATCTATACGGTTCCCATTGATCAGATTGACTTCGCTCGATCCTCACAACCGCCTAGCTGGGCACATCCCTTTGGCACCAACGATCTGGGTCAGGATATGTTGGCGCGGGTGTTGTATGGAGGTCGGATCTCTCTGGCGGTGGGAGTGGTGGCCATGTTGGTGGCCATGAGTGTGGGCACCTTGATCGGGGCGATCGCGGGTTTCTATGGGGGCTGGATCGATGGCTTGCTGATGCGATTTACAGATCTCTTTCTTTCCCTGCCTCAGTTGCCCCTCTTATTGTTGGTGATCTTTCTATTTAGAGAGCCAGTTAAGGCAGTGGCAGGTCCGGAGTTAGGGATCTTTTTTCTGATTGTGTTGGTGATCGGGAGCCTCAATTGGATGTCGGTGGCACGGTTGGTGCGGGCTAGTTTTCTAACCACCAAGGAGATGGATTTTGTCCTAGCAGGGCGAGCGATCGGGGCAGCGTCTCAACGATTGATCTGGGTGCATATCTTTCCCAATGTGTTGAGTCCGGTGATCGTAGCGGCTACGTTGGCGGTGGGGACTTCGATCATTACCGAATCCACTTTGAGCTTTCTGGGTTTAGGTTTCCCACCTGATGTGCCCACTTGGGGGCGACTGTTGTTCGATGCCCGTGATTATCTGCAGCAGGCTCCCCATATTGCTTTCTTTCCGGGGACTGCGATCTTTTTGACGGTGTTGAGCATTAACTATATGGGGGATGGATTGCGGGATGCTCTGGATCCTCGCGTGCGACAAAAGTAGAGGGCTTTATCGGGAAGACAGGTATCGAGATCTGGACTTTTGAGTATGTCAGCCCCCACAGTACCCGCAGATCTCTGAGCTGGAACTTCACAACACCTGGGCTGAAGGCAATCCCTGAACTCACTCTGACTAGCCGCAGATCCCGAGGGATTAGCCCATGTTGTTCTGTGCTGCTTCTAACTTCTGGCGAATAGCCGCTTGGACCTTCTCGTCAAAATCAGGATCCTGAGGGCTGGCAATAATGTTGAGTGGGCGCTGATTGATCCGATCTAAGTAAGCCTGCAATGCCACCTTATTTCCCCGGTGTTTGAGGAAATACTGCTTTAACTCAGGAGTAGACATGGCTTCGTAGTTAACTTGGCTCATCAGCAAACTCTCCGTTGGGCAGAATCTGGAACTCTATCTCCTCATTATAGCCAGCCAGTATGTAGATGTTGCTGGTTCGATCATCGACACAAACAAGGTGTATAGGCTGGAGCATGGTGTAAGTTAACTGATAGCAGATCCGATACAGACTCTCTAGCTGTTCAGTAGTAGGCATCTCAGGCACTCACTCACTGAGCTAGATCCTATCACCAGAACCGATCAATGCCTCCAGGAGAGTTCTAGGGTTAACTGTCGAAATGTGGGCTTGGAGTACGACGCAGTTTAGAGACCTAACGGTACCGATCACCGGGCGGCGGCGAACGGTTCTCCATTGTGAAAAAACTGACCAGCGCCGCTTCGGTGCAGCGGAT
>CAYSEO010000391.1:0-4155 GCA_964429885.1 uncultured bacterium | reverse complement strand
AGCGGCGTTTTCTAAGCGCCTGGCCAGCCCACAACCCCACCCCACCCCCCAAAACCCCCCAGCCAACGTGATCAGATCATCCGTAGGCGTCGGATCCCCCATCACCGTCTCGCAGCAGGACAAAAACACCTCATCGAGATCCGGCATTCGCCACGCCAGGGTTAACAACTCCTGCAAGGTGATCTCAGCGTCACTCAGCCTCAAGGCAGACTCAAGCGGATGATCGGGGTTGTAGCTGGCATGGTGGCAGGAAACCACCGCTTGGACCCGCTCAGCATGGAGCAAGTTGCGATAATTTGTCTTAGTGGCAGCACTCCCCTGCAAATACCGATGCTCAGGGATCCGGCATAAATAACGAACCAGCTTGCCCTCAATGCGGGAATAGTCCAGATCCTGAGTGGCATCCACAACAGCCCCATAGCTGATGGGGTTAGGCGTAACAGCCCGTTTCTGACAAATCGACAGGATCTGGCAACTGGGGATCTGTCTCAGTTGGTATCTCTCCCCCCAATACTGATCACCCAACGGCAACGCCGAGAACGGGATCAGGTGGAGCAGATACTGGGGAATCAGGATCAACTCCTCCACATCCCCCAGATATTGGCTGACCCAGGTCTCCAGTTGCAGTTTGCTCGCTAATTGCTGCAGCACCTGCGGCATCCGAGCGATCCAGTTCCTTTTCTCCGGCACATCCTCAAAGTAAGGATCCAGCCACTCCTGCTTCAACCACTCATTGAGATCCTGGTGCCCCATCTCCGGACACTCATGGCAGGTCACCCGATCCTGACGGAGCACAAAGATATAGGTAGCTCGTCGCGTCGAGTAGAAACTGACAATCGCAGATCTGGGCTGATCGATCAACGATTGCATCTCAGCAAAACTGGGTGGATCAACACTGAGCTGCCCTGCCAACAAAGGATCGTAGCCCCGTAACTCCAACCACCGTTGATGTTGTTCGGCAGTGAGTTTCTCCACTTGAGCCTCGATCCCTCTCAGAGTCGTCTGTGAGGCTTGCACCGCAGATCTCGGACTCAGACTAAACGATCGGAAACGCTGGGAAGACAGCTCACTCTGGATCGTGGACTCCCCTGGCCTGATCCCACTCTCATAGTGAGCCCGCAGATCATCCAACTGCTTTTGCTTCTCCAGAAACTCCTGGAGGGCCTCCTGGACCGACTCCGGCAACTCGGATTCATAGCTGAGATCATGGCCCAACATCAGATCCGCCAGGTAGCGACTGCGAAACCGTTCAATGGTCTCCATCGCCTTGGCTAGAGGATCAAAACCAAATTCCCCAGGATCCCGCTGCAGGGCAATACACGCATCGATCATCTGAGCGTAGTCATCACGGGCCTCGTAGAGGAGAGCCTGACGCCGTTCATCCGAGCCTGAGCGATTTCGCTGGATCTCTATAGCAGCAATAGCCTGGTCAAAGCCCATAACCGCCCGTTGCCAGCGCTGCTCATGAAACGCGATCCGACCCAGATTACGACCCACCCGTGAACACTCCTCAGGGAAGGTCGTTGAGGTGAATACCGTCAGAGCTGCCTCAAAACATGCCAGGGCCTCATCGATCTGTCCCAATTCCACAAGCACCAAACCCAGATCGTTCTGAGAAGCCGCCCAATCCACAGGAGCTTGTTCTGGATCATGCCATTGCACCGCCTGACTGTAATGGAAGCGGGCCAACTCCAATCGGGATAGCCGATCCCCACCCTGTCGGCTGAGTTGATAATGGATATTCCCCAGTAGATCCTGCATCTGAGCCAGATCAGCCCTACTGCCCTGGTGATTCTGGAAAAGCTCCAGAGCCGAGGTATAGCAAGAGCAAGCCTGATCCAGTTCACCCAGTTCCTTAGCAAAGATCCCCATCGCTCTCAGAATCATCGCCTGATCTAAGGGGAGTTGATCTTCAGGAGGAGCCACCTCCAAAAAGCCTCGCCAATGATCAATCGCCTGCCTCAGATAGGGATCCCGCTCAGCCCGCTCGGAGATCCGAGCCAACTCCCCAAAAGCAACCCCCAGGTTGAACTGAGTCGCAGCCCATTCTCGGGGCCAGGCCGTGCGGGTCCGGACCTCCAGAGCCTGTTGGTAACACTGGATCGCTCGATCAAACTCTGAGCAGCCTCGATAGGCATTGCCCAGGCTATTGAGGAGACTGGCCCACTCCAGAGGAAAAGTATTTTGGGTAAAGATCTGCAGCGACTGTACAAAACAGTGGATCGCAGCATCAATGCCCCCAGCCTCTCCAGACCTCAGCAAATGGGTCAGCCCCCGAATGTAACCCAGCTTCGCCTCGTCATAGGAACAAGGAGGGAGTTGAACCTGGTCAAGGAGGTGATCCCATTCAGCCCAGAAAGCGGCATCCCTCTGTGGCTGTTGCCGTAACAAGGTCCACACCTGATCAACAGAGCAGGACATCAAGGAGCTGAGCAAGGGGTGAGAGATAGACATAATCTGCTCCAGAGGCACAGCAAATATAGAAGCTCAGTCGAGGCCCAGTTTCTGCCAGAGTTGATCGAGCAGATCAAAAACATCTTGCTCACCCCATCCATCTATATCGGGTTGTGGAGCAGACTCCCCAGGTTGATCTCGTTGTCTAGATCTAGTGCCGTTGACTAAAGGTAGGAGAAACCGAGCCGCCTGATGATCCCGCTCAGTCAGATCCTGGTCTTGGCGGATTAAAGTATCCAGCAGATCGAGAAACTCTATCTTTCGCTCTCCCAACACCTGCTGCAACTGGAGCACCGTCGGATCAGAAGCACGCACCAACTCCTCCCAGCTCTCCACCAAACTGATGTCATCCAGCAGCACCTCTAGTGACTCCAGCTGCGCCACAGAGATCCTCTCAGCCTCATCCGCCACACGACTGGCTTTGATAAACCCGATCAGCTCCACCTCCTCGATCACAGGAATCATCTCAGCCTCAAGGATCCTGGAGAGCAATCGAACCGCCACATATCCCCGACAGGTCTTCTCCAGTGGGTCAGGTCGAGAGAACTCAGTTTCTTCAGGATCCAAAGGCCGACAGTCCAGATGGCCATAGCCAGGCACAAACAGATCCCCCGTATCGAAGAGTGCCCTGAGTTCAGCCTGCCAGGAGGCACTGGAGTCCAGATCACTGTCGATCTGGAGCAGTTGTAGATAGCCATACACCCCCAGAACAGCCAGTGTATTGCGGAATACTTGTTTAGCTTTCCAGACCTTTGCTTGTTCGCTAGCAAAGCTCTGGGCCAACTGATTGGCCTCAGGAGAAATGGGGATCTTTATCGATGCTGTATGTTGGGTCGCCATAATCAGTCAGCCCCTCTGTTCTTGAGCGATTTTCATAAGCAATGGCAGGCACCGGCGCTGGTAATGGGAGGAAAGGCCAGCAAAGGTATTCAGATTCAGTTTCGCGGCAATTTCCTTCCAGGGAGTGGGAGGATCCTTGAGCAAGCGCTCCTGGGCCAGGATGTGGCCGTTACAATCAGGCCGCTCCCGCAGATGACACCCCCGCAATCGCCCCTCCGGATCCTGTTCAATGTAATCCCACATCTTTGAGCCGATCGAGAAATCCTCCTGCCGTAAGATCTGCTCCCAGGGGGTCTGAGGACGCTCAGAGATCAGGCGAGAGACAGCATTTCGTTCATTATTCTGTTGCTGCATTCGATCCAGCATCCACCACCTGAGTCGCCCATCTTCTCTCAGAAAGATCTTTAGGTTTCTGCTGATAGGGAACTGCTCTTGGAAATAGAGCTGCAGTAGCTTCGAGCGGCTCGTCATCAACCCCAGAACCAGGTTCTTATCTTTCTCAAAGTCAGAGCTTCTGTGCCAGGGAAGTTTCATCCCCTGCTGGATCAGCAACAGCAAATGATTCTGAGCTTTCCTCCACTTCTGCCGTTCTTTCAGAGTCAAAGGCGCTTTATCTCGTCCATAGCTAGACACAATAGCCAGGATCCTGGCAACCACCTCGCCATGGGTCCAGCCCTCCTGTCCAGGTAGATAAAAGGTAATGAGAGAGTTGCGGTTAATGATCTCAGCAATCTCCGGATCCTCGGGCTCAAAACAAGCTCGCTCCAGTTCCTTAAGATAAGACTCATGTGCCCAGTCCAGCTGATTCTGGATAAATTGACATTCCGCAGGAAATTCCTGGGATGAATAGAGCCTCAGGGC
>CAYSEO010000390.1:0-4160 GCA_964429885.1 uncultured bacterium | reverse complement strand
ATCTCTGCGTCCCGTCCCAGGCTCCGGCGCCACTCGATCTGCCGGGATCTGCCCCCCAACACCCTGGATCCAGAGCAAGGTACCCATCCAGGAGAGCAGTAACGATCGAACGATCACAGGCAATACCTCAGATCTGCCAAGAGGACAGGATCATCCTCTCATTCCCTCAGCCTGCAGATCGTTTTCCCCTAGACCATTCCAGCTGCCGCTATCGATTGTTGTCCTGCAGCTCCTGTCGCAGGGACCAGTGCACCGCCTCCGCAGGCCAGTGTCCTGAGCAGATCCCTAAACCAATCTCCGTCGGTACATCGTCTGGTAGCAGCATCTCTCCCGCCGTAGGATCCTCTCCCCGGTCCAGGAAAGTGTGAGGCAGAAAGATCTGGGCCGTCACCCCAGGACTACCCAGGAAGAGGACATCCTGATCCTCAAGTAGCCGTCGCTTGACCCGCACCCCATTGACGAACGTGCCGTTGCGGCTACCGACCTTGCCATTGCCATCTACGATCCAACAGCAACCATCGGGTTGATAGAACAGGATCGCCTGGGTCCTGGAAACTCGGTAATCCGTGAGGTGGATGTCCGCTTTGTAGGATCGGCCCACCCGATAGCGAGTGGGGTATAGGGGATAATCCCGTTGGACACCATTGGCCGTGATCTGCAGCAGGGGAGACTCAGAACCCATAATAGGAACAGATAAGAAAACTTCGATACCTCAACCCTACTGAGAATCGCGGAGCAAGGGATCAGACAAACAGCGTAAACTTACCCACCACTTGGCCCAATGACCTACCGATCGGTTACGCACTTTGGCGGTTCCTAGAATAGGTCCTGATCCTGACAATAGATAGATAAATCGATCGGCACCGATACCTGGACCCGTTAACCATGATCACGCAGGTTAAGCTTCAGCCCGTTATCATCCTGACCCACAAGGATCAGACCCAGGTCTATCCCCTGTCTCAAGCTCCCCTGGCAGTAGGTCGCTCCAGCCACTGCGGGATCTCCATCTGCCATGGTCAGGTGTCTCGCTGTCAATCCACGATCCGACCCTCCCATTGTGGTCAGCGCTATCTGATCTTCGACGGCGATGGCGCGGAACGGGTGAGTCGTAATGGCACCTATGTCAACTGGGTCAAGGTGAAGTGGTGCTACCTGGAGCCGGAGGATGTGATCTGTTTTGGCAGCCCAGCAGCAGTGGCCAAGTTCTGCCTGGTGGAGCGGGTGGCAGATCAACTGGAGACTCTTCCTCTGCGACAGAAGATCGAGGATATCCCCACAGAGCTGATCCTGCCCTTTCACCTCAACCCAGCAGCTTACTTAGATCCAGCCAGCCGATCCAACACCTAGCCAAAGGAGATGATCAGGTAGGGCTCCTGGAACTTAGCCCCACTCACCTGACGGGTGGCCAGACTGGGGGGCAGATAGAGATTGCGTCGCTGATCCCCTGCTGTGATCGTGATCTCGGGTCCGGACTGGCTGAGCTCGATCTGAGCCTTCTGGAAGCCAGGGATAAACAGGGTAACCTGACGACCCGCCTCATCGATCGTCAACGGAGGGGGAGCAGTAGGAGGATTGAGGATCGGGCGCAGGGCCTCCTGTAGGGCAGCGGTCTCGCCTAACTCCGGCAGAGTGTAGAGGGGGAGGGGATCGAAGACTTGGGGATCTACAGATCCGGTTCCTGTCGGGGCAACCCAGACACTGCCCACCGTCAACCCCACCATCTGGGCACTGCCCCATAGATAGCGAGCGGTCTGTACCGTAATCGGATCTGCTGTGGTGATTAGATGGGCCAATACCCGCTCCGGATCAGCGATCGCCTGCCGTCCGGCTTCCAAGATCCCCCCTGACATGCCCTCGATCTGGTTGGGCAGATCCTCCAGGGAGCTAAAGTCAATGGTAGAGACCGACCGGATCAGAGGCTCCGCAAAGGGGCGTAGGGCCTTGGCCAGATCCGATTCCAGAAACGCCTGAGAGGCCCGTCGCCAGTACCAGCTAGCCACCTCCGGGATCCCTAGGGTGCGCAATAGAGTCAGATCACCGGGGCCATCCAGGACGATGCAATCATAGTCGCCACTGGCATCCAGCCGCCGCAACGCATCCAACACCAGGGCCTGATCCATGCCCGGCAATACCGCCAGCTCCTGGGCATAGATCTCCTTAAAGAAGGGGGTGCGCACATACTCCGCCTCCACCTCTCGGGCCTGGGCCCAAGCTCGCTCCAATAGGGCTGTGCTACGCAGCTGCACCGCACTCAGGTTGGTGGCCACGGAAACCGGATCGGAGGAGAGGCTGACATCCCCCAATAACATCTCCAAGCCCCGTCCCGCCTGAGCTCCCACCAGGAGAACCCGTCGTCCTCCTTGGGCTGCAGCCTGGGCTGTGGCCAGTGCCACCCGAGTGTGACCGATGCCCCCTTCCCCTAGAAATGTAAGAATCTGACTCATCCTGTTCCCCAGCTCACCTGATGCTATCGATCACCTTAGTCCTAGCTTGACCTGATCCAACGAGATCTGATTGGCACACTCCAGATCAGGAGATCAGCCAAAACGGTTATACAGACCCTAAGTGCATGTCAAACCAATCTGCCGATCTACTTCACCTAGGATCTGTGACCCCGGCGCGGCTCAGAGACCTCCAGATACAGGGATTGGTTGGCCATCTGAGCAGCAGTGCTCAACACCTGCCGGATCGCCTGTAACGTCCTACCTCCCCGGCCAAACACCCGACCCATATCCTGCCCCTGAAAGGAGACCCTTAACCAGATCCGGGACTGATGACAAGTGGTCTCCATGTCCACGCAGAGGGTGTCGGGATCCTCGATCAAGGGCTCCATCAACAGCCGGATCAGGGTCAGGTAATCAGGCATGGCTCCGGGATCCTATTCCGTTTTCTCCGGCTCGGAGGGGGCCTCTGGGGCCGCTTCTGCCGTCTCTGTCTCAGGCTCGCTGGGGGCAGCCTCGGCTACCGTCGTGATCTCAGGGGCCTCGGGAGTCTGCTCGACTGCCGTTGGCTCGGCTGGATCCGCCGGATCGGCTGCGGGGATCTCAGCGGTTTCGGCGGTGGCGGCTGGGGTCTCCTCGACCGCCTCCTCAGTGGCTGCCTCTGTCGTTTCCTCTACGGGAGGCTCAACCGCCGCGATCCGGACCACAGCCACCTCACCGCCGTCCAGACCCACACCGGCCTTCAACATGTCGTAGATACCAGCCTTACGCAGGATCGCACTCAGAGTCTCTGTGGGTTGAGCCCCATTCCGCAGCCACCGCAATAGATCCTGGGTATCCAAGCGGGTTTCCTTGGTGCGAGGGTTGTAGAATCCCAATTCCTGTAAGGGCCGCCCCTGTCGCCGTGACCGACTCTCCACCACCACGATCCGGTAACTGGGCTCTCGTTTCTTGCCGTACCGCTTTAATCGCAGCTTCAACATACGATCATGCTCCTCTCCGCTCCCGATGCCTTTAGATTCCAGACCCTAACTGGGCCATAACACAGACTTACCACGATACCCCAAGCTGCTTACCCCTGTCCATCACTCCGGTTAGGATCCGAAAAGCCGAGTCTCGATCACCGCACCCTCAGGGTGTACGTAGGATCCGTCCTCAACCCAGGTTTGATCCTGACCGGATCGGGCTCCAGAGTCCTGAACTTGTGGCACAGTAAACAGTGATGAGTAGGGGCACCCACCATGATCACCTATACCGATCTGTCGGATGAGCATAGACAGCTGTACCTGAAGGCATTGATCGCCACCGCGAAGGCGGATGAGCAGTTGGATGAGGATGAGATCTCCTTCTTTACCCAGGTGGCTGAGGGGGTAGGGATCGAGGCAGAGGCGGCAGAGGCCATGATCAAGGCGGATGTCACCCTGGATACAGCTCAGATCTCCCCCCTACGGAACCCGGTGGGCGCCCTGATCTTGCGGGATATCGCCGCCATGGCCGTGGTCAACAATGATCTGGTGGAGAAGGAGGAGATGATGATCTTTGAGATCGGTAAGGCGATGCAGTTCACCGAGGAGGAGGTGGAGGAGTTTCTAAATTGGGCCTTTATGGGGCTGCAATGGCAATTAAAGAGCACCACCCTGCTGGAGAAATATGCCCTGTCCTAAGTGACTTACAGAACTGGATCACACCAGGGCAGGCTTGAGAAGCTGAGCTCAGTTC
>CAYSEO010000389.1:0-4170 GCA_964429885.1 uncultured bacterium | reverse complement strand
ACGAAGTTGAAAGAAAAGTAAGCAGTGGGTGTGGTGACTATGAATCGGATCTCAACAAAGAGCTCTTCAGGATATCGGTCTCAGGGAATGGATACGAGTCCGGAATTTGATCGACTTGAGTTCTCAATGTTAAGGCAGAGGTCCAATCGGGAGCGATTACGTATGGCAATGGATTCACCCAACGATCCAGATAGCTGTCATTGAAATGTTTGAAAAGTCAGTTCCGTTCACTATCTGGAGAGGATCTGGCCCGCAAGGTGGCCCTGGCTTGGCTACAGGAAACCTGTCCTGTGGATTACGTCCCTTTAGGAAATGAGGAGATCATGTGGACTCAAGATCCTCTGGATGTTGCTTTGGTTTTACATCAGGTATTGGGTCAGCTACAGATCCCTTATTACATTACGGGAGGGGTGGCAGCGGTGGCCTATGGTGAGCCTCGCACGACTCGGGATCTGGATATGGTGATCCGCATTGATCTGGGAGATCTAGATCGACTGGTGGCAGAGCTGGAGAAAGCTGGGTTTTATGTGTCTGGGATCGAAGAGGTACGAACGGGGCAGATGCAGATCTTGCAGATCATTCATCAGGAACGGATTGAGCGGGCTGACTTGATGGTGGCTGGATCAGGGGAGTTTGATCAGATCCAGTTTGAGCGACGGCAATCCATCGAGGTTGCTGAGGAGGTCTCTTTATATTATGTTTCTCCAGAAGATCTGGTGCTGAATAAGTTGCTCTGGCGACGGCATAGCTTATCGGATCAGCAATGGCGAGATGTGTTGGGGATCTTGAAGGTGCAATCTGAGCTCCTGGAAATTTCCTATCTTAGAGAATGGGCCTCGCGTTTGGATCTGATAGAGGTTTTGGATCAGGCTATAGATCAGGCAGGAATCAGTTAGTAGTCCAAAGAAGGAGGGATCATGAGCATCGTTATATCAGATGATTTGTTGTCTACAGCTGGGATGACAGAGGCAGAGATGAAGCAAGAGATCGCGATCATGCTTTTCCAGCAAGAGAAACTTACTCTGGCTCAAGCTAGTCGATTCTTGGGAGTTGATCGGATGAGTTCCCAACGTCTATTGGCAAGCCGTCAGATCCCTATTCATTATGATGTCGAGGATTTTGAGCAGGACATGAAAACGTTGGGATTTAATCAGAGTGATCAGAAGACATGGAGAAGTTGACAATGGATCCCAAGACCTTCCTCAAGCACTTTGACACGATCGCCGAAGCTCCGGGGGGAATCCAGCGGTTGCGAGAGCTGATTCTGGATCTGGCGGTGCGGGGTAAGTTGGAGCCTCAGGATCCGGGGGATGATCCGGCAAGAAACTTGTTGACAGCAATCACTGAAGAAAGAAACGGATATATCAGGCAGAAACAGCTAAAAATCACAGGCGAAGTGATTGTTCCTGACGAGTCAGAGCTGCCTCCTCTTCCTGATGGATGGGAATATTGCCACTTACAACATATCACAACCTTTGGCCCTAGAAATGGGTACTCCCCTAAAGCAGTTGAGTATTCAACACCTGTTCGATCAATAACTCTTACTGCCGTAACCTCTGGCAGATTCAACGGGGCTTATTACAAGTATATCGACGAAGAAATAGATGTTGACTCACATTTATGGCTTAAACCTGGAGACCTATTGATTCAGAGAAGTAACACACTGGCTTATGTGGGAAGTGCTGCTGTCTATGATCAAAATCCTAGCCTGTTTATCTATCCAGATTTGATCATGAGGATTAGAGTCTCCAACAGAATAAATGTCAAATACATTCACCTAGTCATCTCAAGTAAGGCGAGCAAGGACTACTTCCAAAAGAATGCGAGTGGGACATCCGGGACAATGCCAAAGATAAAAAAAAGATTGTGAATCTTGTCTGCATTCCTCTCCCACCTGCAGCCGAACAACACCGGATCGTGGCCAAAGTAGACGAACTGATGGCCCTCTGCGATCAGCTGGAGAGCACCCGTCAAACGCGAGAAGATCTGCGGCAAAAGCTGCGGTCCTCCGCCCTCGATGCCCTGATGAATGCCGCCACCGACGAGGATCTCAAGTCCGCCTGGGTCTGCGTTCGCGATCACTGGGGGGATCTGAGTCAAACCCCCGCCGATGTGGATCCGTTGCGTCAGGTGGTACTGCAGTTGGCCGTGCGTGGCAAGTTGGTCCCACAGGATCCGGGGGATGACAGCTCTGGATCTCCGGGGCCAGCACCGACGATAGTGATCTGAGGGCGTGAGGTCACAGGCAAGCTCCTTAGGGCAAACGGCTTACGATCATAGTCCATCTTGTGGTGAGGGCTTGTCGGATCCCTAGTGTTACCGTAGGATATATGTCAGTATCGTATTTTCTCAGCCACCTGAATTCACTGGCTAGGTCTAGTTATGGAATTCCAACAGGACTATTTACTCCTGATCGCTGGCTCAGCCACTATTCTGGTGTTCCAGGTGAATAGGGCAAATAAGGCTGCTGGCTTAATCAGAACGCATACCTCAGAGATTTTGAAACTCGGCAGTCAATCAGAGGATTATGCAGCCGACAGAATTGCTTCTTTGCGAACGCAGATCACTTATTTCAAGAGGAGATACGAGCTGATCTTCGTCGCAGCCATCTCGTCTTTGATAGGAATTGCGTTCCTTGTCGGATCTGTGATATTTCCAGAGAGCTTGAAGGCTTTTAGCCCTGCTGTTTGGTCATTTTGTTACATTTTGGGCTTAATCCTAACCCTAATTGAATATGCTCAGGGATGGATAACCCTTGATGAGGAAATAAGAACTACCGAACGTATTATCAGAAGCAGGGAGACAAATGCCCACACACCGGATGTTTACAAGGAGATATCGAGTCAGGTATCAGCTGAGATCGTTAAAGAGATAAGGGGTTTGCTGGAGGAATCAGGCGAGAGCTCTCTCTTATCACTGGTAGCTCCACAGAGCAGTCCTAGTCTCAGCGCCCCTCAGGATCCTTTGGCGCGGGAATCACCTTCCTTGTTTAGTGAACAGCATCGAAGCAGCGCTCATCCTGAAATAGATCCACTTTCTCAGCCCGGCTTACCTGCCCTCCTGTCTGAAATACAAGCCATCCAAGCTGAGGTTCCCGCCGAAGAATGGGACAAAATCCCCCACGATGGTTCCATTAATCATGATCACTACCTCTACGGTGAACCCAAAGTTGAACCATGACAATGTACTTTGCCGATACAGGCTATTGGATTGCCCTTCTCGATCCACAAGATACCCTCAACTCAAAGGCAGTCCAGTACAGCACGAGTCTTGCCCACGCAACAGTATATACTAGCGAAATGGTTCTGACCGAGTTTCTAAATCACTTTGCCAAACGTGGGAAGTTTCTCAGGCGAGCCGCTGTCAACCTCATCCATTCTCTCCAGGGAAACCCTGCGATTGTGATCTCTCCACAAACCTCTACGCTTCACCAACAAGCTCTGCACCTCTACCTTCAACGGGCGGATCAGGCTTGGAGCCATACCGACTGTGCCTCATTCTGTATCATGCACGAAAGCAACATTACACAAGCATTGGCATACGATAGACACTTTGAGCAAGCAGGCTTCACTGCCCTACTCCGAGGCTGACTTGGGAAGGACGACGTTCCAGATCAAAGCTCCCTCTAATGACAAACGTTCGGGATCTATGAGATCACTGTCGATTGGAGTGTTGGTAAAGGCTGATCAACAGACTTCTGATATTCCCCACTCAGATGATGCAATTGTTGCACCAACAGGCTGAGGAATAAGCCCACATCTGTCACCACACCCACCGATTCCAACGAGCCTCGATCCGCCAACTTGGTCACCACCGCCGGATTGATATCCACACAGATCAGCTTCACCCCAGCCGGGGTCATATTGCCAACTCCAATGGAATGCAACATCGACGACAACATCAAGATCATGTCCGATCCCCGCAGCAGCTCCGTGTACTCCCGTTGGGCCTGGATCATGTCCGTCTGTGTCTCCAACAGTGGCCCATCATCCCGGATCGATCCGGCCAAGGAGAACGGCACCTTATGGCGAACACACTCGTACATCACCCCAGATCCGAGGACCTGTTTCTCCACCGCCGCCGCAATTCCCCCACAGCTACGGACCAGATTAATGGTCTTGAGGTGATGGCGATGCCCCCCCTTGACCGCATTGCCCCGACTCATATCCA
>CAYSEO010000388.1:0-4181 GCA_964429885.1 uncultured bacterium | reverse complement strand
GATTGGGGGAGTAGAAGAACTCAAAGGAGTGTTGCAGCAGGTTGCCTGCTCGCCCGTTAACAGGGGCATAGACCTGGATGTCTCGCCAGGAAAAGACCAATAGATCCGGTTGGAAGGTGTCGATCTGCTCCAACATCTTGCGGCGGAAGTCCAGGGGGGGATAGGTACCCATGTCGAAGATCCGCTGCTGGATCTGGGGGAACAGCTTATGGACATGGTCGGCAAGGTAGACCACGCCGATGGGGAAGATCGGGTTACAGGGCAGACGAATGTAGAGGATCTTGTGGATAGCCATGGGTCTGCTAAGATTCCGCTGCGGTTTACACTTCTTGACTCAATCTAGACCATATTCTCAGGTTTGGGGGCGGCTCGTGGCGATGGGCCAGTCCATCGGGACTTCATGATCGCTTGCTGAGATCGATGACTTCATCACATCTTTACTTTCGGGAAAGGTTAAACCTGAGCCATGTTCTGGGCAAGCTGCTTTTAGTACTTGGCACACTTTCCTCTCCGCCTGTTCGTTAAGAACTCCTTGAAGGTACAGATCCCCTTGCTTGGAGATCGCTCCTGCCTCCTGTCATAATTCAGGGTGAAACCGTGGTGTTTCGTAGACCTCTATTGAGCCCAACTCCTTCCTCCTGCTCGACCCGGTCTCAGTCTTGGAGAGGGTTTACACTACTGGAGCTGTTGGTGGTGGTCGTGATCCTTGGGATCCTGTCTGCGGTGGCAGTGCCCAACTACTTTAAGCAGGTGAGGCGAGCTCGGTACGCGCAGGCCTCCAGCGATATGTCGGGGATGCAGAAGGCCATACTGATCTATTTGGCTGGGGAAGGAGAATTTCCAGCGGATGTCAACCCGGGGAACGAGCCTGCTGGAGTCGTCCCATTCTATGCGGATGCATGGCCTCAGACAGGTCCTTACGGGGCTTTCTACGACTACGAGGAGTGGAATGTGGGCACGACAGGATGCTACATCCAGTTCACTTTCTTAGGGGAGAATCTATCCAGAGACACTCTTGCTAACGCTCCGATCCTGCCTGAAGGGGGCCTGGAGTTGATTGATGATGATCTGATTCTCAGCCTAGGACAACAGCAGAACGGGCTCTGTCCTTCTCCGTAGATACTCTAGGACGGCTCAGCACTGAGGATACTCGCCTCTCGGAAATCGATCACATCGGCACGGGCATCCACCTGGGCCACCTGCAGCTCCACCCACTCCCCCAAATCCACAGCCCGAGCAAAGCGGACCGGGATCCGGAAGGCAATCTCGTCGATCATGACTAAGGCCAGGTTCTCATGCTCCCGCAGGTACCCCAGCACCAGGGCAGGCCAGGAGCGATCGGCCTGTTGCCGGAAGAATTCTAAGCTCCAGTAGCGTTTGGTCTTGCGTTCCACCTGGATTGCTTCATAGCTGGTGGGATCAAGGGCGGCGATCAAATGCTGGACCTGTTCGCTGGCGAAAGGCGAAGGATCCCCGTTGAGATGGGCCTTGATCTGGAAGTGGGTGATCAGGTCACTATAGCGACGGATAGGGGAGGTGACCTGGGTGTAGGCTGGCAGCCCTAACCCTGTATGGCGGCCTGGGATCAGGCTCATCTCCGCTCGCTGCATGCACCGCATCAGGGCGAAGGAGTAGACCGGACCTGGGGGCAGTTGGGCCAGCTCCTCAGGGGGGGGGAACTCGGGAGGGGGTTGGACTCGATAGGGCACAGGGACGCTGTGGGTGGAACAGTATTGGGCGGCCACGTCCCCCACCAAGATCATCATCTCCGCCACGAGCTGTCGGGAGGGAGTATCCTCGATCACCCGGATAATGGGTTGGTCCTGCCTCACCTTGATATCCTGCTCTGGCATGGCGATGGCGATCGCTCCCTGTACCTGGCGCCATTGATATCGGCATCGAGCCACCTGATTTAGCTGAGTCAGCTCCCGCTCCGCCCCCAGCTCCAGCATCTCGTCGGCGTCCTCATAGGTGAGGCGATAGGTCACCTTGATCTGGCTGGCACAGATCTGATAGTCCGCCACCGCGCCATCCGCATCCAGCTGGATCCCAAAGCTCAGGGCATCTCGCACCTCCCCCTGCACCAAGCTCATCGGCCCGGTGGAGAGCTGCGGGGGAAACATAGGGATCACCTGTTCCGGCAGATAGACACTGGTGCCTCGGCGGCGAGCTTCCTCCTCCAGGGGATGGCCTAGGGGGATCCAGCGGGTGGGATCGGCGATGTGAACCCAGATCCGCACCTGATCCTCTGGTAACCACTCCAGGCTAAGGGCGTCATCGATATCGCGGGTGCTGGCATCGTCGATGGTGTAGGTGTGCAACCCTGTCAGATCCCGTCGGGGCATCGGATCCTCAGGAGGTGAGTCGATTACCCCTTGGGCGGCAGCGATCTGATCTGGGGTGAACTGGGTGGGGATGCCGGTGCGGCGCAGGGCCAGGTTCTCATGGGGGCTCCAGAGGCCCAGATCCACTAAGGCAGTGAAGGCGGCGATCTCCGTGGTGGGGCGGTCCAAGAGGGCGAGGATCTGTTGGGCTTTGCTGCGATCGGAGGTCTCCTCTCCGTAGAGGGCATAGCGTTCCAAGCTTTCCAACCGAACTCGCTCCGCTGGGGTCCAGGCAGGGGACTCTGGGGTAGTCAGGGCTTGGCGGAGATGGGCCTCAAACTCGGCCTGTTCCTGCTCCCGTTGGCGGGTGATCGCGATCTGGTGCTGGATCTCCTGGACCTGGGTCTGGGTGCGGGGCTCGTAGGCTTCTCCTTTCTGTTTGAAATAGACCTTATCCTCGGAGAGCAGACGATAGCAGGCGAACAGGAACTCGGGGGCCGTATCGGAGAACAGGATCTGGGCGATGTCACTCAGACTGTGGGCCTGTCGATCCTCGCTGAGCAGCTCCCAGGCCACCTCGAGGGCATCCGGATCCAGCAGAGGTTCCACCTGGTTCAAGAAACGAGGGATCTGTTGGGGATCGCTCAGTTGCAATGAGGGCAGGGAGAAGGTGATCTGGCGGGGATGAACGCTGTGGGTTTGGCCTGACGGCAGGCTGAGCAGCAGGTTCTTCTTGCCTTCGGTGCCCGTGACTAGGGCGAGCAGCCGGTCATTGTTATTATGCCTAAACTCAACCAGTGTCCCCTTATCCACGATCTGCTCCTTCAGGCCAGTGAGCGGTAACGGAGATAGAGATCCAAGATAGGATCGGGGTATCTCCGGTAGCTCTCTCGATTGTCTCCCAACCCCTCCCCCGCGACAATGCCCAGACGGAGGTCGATGAACTCCCCAAGCCAGGGGCTCTCCGTGTCTCTGAAACCCTGCCAGATTTTGCGGAGACTGTAACGAAAGTCGAGAGTGGTGGACGAAACTTGATCACACCTAGGTATAGTAGTAATATCACGGTCACTGATCTGTAGGGGAACGGGCGTGGATATTCAGAAGAAACTGCTGTTGATTGACGACGATCCGAATCTGATCCTGCTCGTCAAGGACTATCTGGAGTTTCGGGGCTACGAGGTCGTCCCAGCCGGTAATGGTCGTGAGGGTCTCGACATCATGAAGACATTTACCCCAGACCTGATCATCTGCGATGTGATGATGCCGGAGATGGATGGTTACACCTTCGTGGAGACGATCCGATCCGATGTATCCACCAACTGGGTGCCGGTGATCTTTCTATCGGCTCGGGGACAGACAGCGGATCGGGTGCGGGGGCTGACCATGGGGGCGGATGTGTATATGGTGAAACCTTTTGAGCCGGAGGAGTTGGTGGCTCAGGTGGAGTCCTCCCTCAAACATACCGATCGACTTCTACAGATGCAGAATGTAGGCATTCAACCGGTGTTGAGCATCGATCGGGATATCGAACTCACCCCGACGGAGACCCGCGTCATCCAATATGTGGCTAAGGGCATGTCCAACCGGGAGGTGGCAGAGACTTTGGGGGTCAGCCAACGCACGATCGAGAGCCATGTCAGCAACATGTTAGGCAAGACGGGTCTCCACAACCGGACGGAGTTGGCCCGTTGGGCGATGGAGAGTGGCATTGGCAAGAGTCGCATGGCCTGAGACAGTATCACAGGCACCCTAGAGCTGGTGCTGCACTCTGGGGCTTGCTATACTATGGTGCTGTTGGATCCGTGCTGGTGTAGCTCAGGGGTAGAGCAGCTGATTTGTAATCAGCCGGTCGGGGGT